>DASQSS010000026.1:0-4541 GCA_035642255.1 Ktedonobacterales bacterium
CACGTGCGATCGCTGCCGGGAGGCTGGCTGCACCGGACGCGCCTCGCTCGAAGTTGCCGGGCTCATGTGTCGCGCGGGCCGACGCTGCGCCTCTGGCGCTGGCGTAAAGACGGGCGTCGAGACCGTGTACCGGCCAGCGCCGCTCGTTTGGCGAGCCTGTTGCGGCCGGATCGGCGGCGTTGGAACTCGACGTACACCACTTGACGCTGGCCGCGCTGCATGCGCCACTGCGCCGCGTGGCGCGCGCGAGGGCTGGCGATGGTCAAGGCGATGGTCAACTGGAGCGCTCGAATCAGGCGCATCAGTCGCGAGGCTCGAACGAGCCTCGCGTGGGAGAGGAGGAAGAAGAGCCGGATGTCCCGGCCAGGCGCTCCAGACGTTCCATGTGGCGAAGGAGGAACCCGAAAGGGTCAACTGCTGCGCGGAACGTCCTGCCCGCGACTCATCAAGATCAACGACACGATCAACATACCGAACCGACACAGGAGATGAAGGAGGAGCCCCCGGCCCACTCCCGACAGGCCCGCTGGCCTGCGTGTTCTTGCGCATACTCACGATAATTTGTACCCATCCACGTCATCCACACCGCCAGCGCCGAATTTTCGGGCGAGGGAGCAATCCCAAGCGCGCATACCGCACGCCATCGCAGGAGTGGATTCTACCATTGGAAGTCGCTTGCTCACAGCGGTCTCGCGGCCATCGGCGCCCTGCATCGGGCCGCGCCGACCGGCGCAAGCGTCCTTCACATTCACACTACTATTATCTCGTACGAAGGGCGTTACCGTCAAGTTGCCCTACCATTTGGCGACAGGATGACGGCCAGGACTCAGCAAAAACGCGAAGCGCCCCAAACCAGAATTCACTGGCTCAGGGCGTTATTAGGGAATCGCAATGGGGTGACTGACGGGGGTCGAACCCGCGACCTCCAGATCCACAATCTGGCGCTCCACCTATTGAGCTACAGTCACCATGGCGCTGCTGTTATCACAGCGGCATCCATAGTATAGCCCGCAGCGCGCGTCCATGTCAACGCGGACGACGTCACAAGAAGCTGGCTGGCGGCTGAAACCACACCTGGGTGGCCCAACGGGGCCGCGAAGTCCGCCCACGCGGGCGGGCTCTCGGCGCACGGGCGCACGGGTGGCGGGAGCGGCAGGCTGCGGAGTCAGGCGTCGCGTCGGCCCACAGGGCTGACTACCAGGCGCGGCTTCAGCCGCCAGCTCGCTCCCGCGCAGCTCGACGCTTGACGCCGCTATGCGCCCAGCGATACCATGCCCCATGACGGGCTGCCAATACAGACGCGGCTTGACCGAGCAAGGGCAGCGAACGGGCAACAAACGAGTAGCGAGAGGATTCTGATATGGCGCGGCGCGACCAACCCAGCGCCCATGACCGTCGGCGGCGCGACAATCCTCCTGCGCCGCGCAGAACGGAAGCGGCTCAGGCAGGCGACGCGTTTACATGCGGTCACTGCGGACGATTTGTTGGCCCGCTGCCCAGCGGTGGACGCAACCGCAACCACTGCCCCTTCTGCCTCTACTCACGCCATGTGGATGCGGAGCGCTCAGGTGATCGCGCGAGCGCATGCAAAGGCATGATGGAGCCGATTGGCGTCTTCGAGCGCCTCAACGGCGAAGAGGTCATCGTCCATCGCTGCGTGAAATGTGGATTCGAGCGATTCAACCGCGTTGGGGCCGATGACGATGAGGCGCTGGTGATCGGCCTGCCGCGTGTCGAACCGCGCAGCGCCCCACGCCCCGATGCCGCGAGTGGGGCATAGCAAGCGCACTAGGCGAAATAGACGAAAGCGCCAGGATCATTGAGTCGAGATCCTGGCGCTTTCCAAGACTGTCGCGGTCAGAGCCGCACATTGTCGCAGGTAGCGCGCTCTCAGATCGCGCAGGTATCGTCCTCGCAGACGCCCGCCGCGTCGTCGCTCGCTGTGTCGCCGCTCACGATGGTCAGCGGCTGCGCCGCGTTCCAGGCGGTCTGAAGCGCATTGAGGAACACCTCCGTTGGCTGCGCGCCGGAGACGCCATAGCGCTCATCGATCACCACAAACGGCACACCCGAAATGCCAAATGCCGCAGCGCGCTCCTCGTCCGCGCGCACCTCGTCGCTGAAGTCATCCTCCGCGAGCGCGGCGCGTGCGGCGTCCGCATCCAGCCCGGCGTCGGCGGCAATTTCCACCAGCGTGCCGGTCTCGCCGATCGGCTGCCCCTCGGTGAAGTAGGCGCGCATGAGCCGCTCTTTCACCTGCTCCTGGATGCCCTGCTGACGGGCGAGGTGCAGCAGACGGTGCGCCTTGAATGTGTTACCCGGCCGCGCCTGATCGAGATGATAGTCCAGCCCCTCCTCGGCGGCCAACCCAGCGACCCGCGCGTTCATCTGAGCCGCGCGCTGCGGTGTCATGCCCATCTTGGCCGCCAGCATCTCGTTGAGTGTCCCGGGATACGTCTCAGGCGCATGGGGATCGAGTTCGAAGCTGCGAAAGCGCACATTCACCGCGTCGCGGTGCGCAAACTGCGCTAGCGCCTTCTCGAAGCGTCGCTTGCCAATATAGCACCAGGGACAAACGACGTCAGACCATATTTCGACATTCATAGTCACCCGAATCCTTCTCCCTGCCATGTTTGCGATGCGCTGTGATGCGCCACGCAAGGGCTGCCATCCTTGATACTATACAATATGAAGCGAGACGGCTGGCGGTTGAAAACCGCGCCTGGATGGACTGGATGGAGTGGTACACGCAAAGTCCGACTTCGCGGACTGGAAGTCGATGACGTTAGCACGCCACCGTATCTACAGTTGAACTATTTCAATGGCCTTCGGGGTCGTACGTCGCCGAGCAAACATCCCTCCGGTTCTGATACAATATCTTGCGGCCCAGAGTCGCGCGCTCGGGCAGCGCGGGGGTCTGGCAGGCCAATCAGGAGGGTTCGCGTGGCGCATATGACAACGAGCTTCCCACAGTCTCCAACGCCGCAACGTCAGACCAGTTTCATCGAGATGCTTCGAAGGCGCTGGCAAGCGTCCGGCTCTCTCGTCTGCGTCGGCCTCGATCCAGAGCTGGAGCGCATTCCACAGGCGGCGCGCAGCGGGCAATCGGGTGCGGCCAGCGCCGAGACGGGCGCTGCGGACGGCGAGATCGAGCAGACGCTCGTCGCGTTCACACAGGCGATCGTGGACGCCACTGCCGAGGTGGTTTGCGCGTATAAGCCGAACAGCGCCTTCTACGAGCAGTATGGTCCGGGCGGTGTCCGCGCCCTCCAACGGCTCATCACCTACATCCACAGTCGCTACCCTGAGATTCCCGTTCTCCTCGACGCCAAGCGCGGCGACATCGGCAGCACCAGCGCCGCCTACGCTCGGGCCGCATTCGACACGATGCAAGCCGACGCGGTCACACTGCATCCATACCTCGGACGCGAGGCGCTCGATCCGTTTCTGCAGCGCGCCGACCGTGGCTGCTTTATCCTCTGCCGTACGTCGAACCCCGGCGCGGGCGAGTTTCAGGATCTCGCATTGCGCGGCGCGGATGGAGACGAGCGACCGCTCTACCAACGAGTGGCGCATGCCGTCGCCTCGGAGTGGAACACTCACAGCAACTGCGCGCTGGTGGTCGGCGCCACCTATCCTGAAGAGCTGCGAACCGTGCGCGCGATCGTAGGTGACATGCCTATCCTCGTGCCAGGTATCGGCGCGCAGGGTGGCGATCTCGCGGGCGTCGTACGCAATGGGCTGGACGCGAGTGGTAATGGCCTGATCATCAGTCTCTCGCGCAGTGTGCTCTATGCGTCGAGCAGCGACGACTTCGCCGAATCAGGGCGTCGCGAGGCCGAGCGCGTCATGCGCGCCATCAATGACCTGCGCAAGTAGGGTAAGCGGGGAGAAGAGAATCTGTGGCTGGGACTACCGCGCGTGAGCGCCTGACAGCGCGACAGCGCGCCTTCGCCGATGGTCTGCTGACCAGTGGCGCCGTCAAGTTTGGCGCGTTTCGCCTGAAACTGCATGAGACGCAGCCCGATGCGCCGCTCTCACCCATGTATGTAGACCTGCGTGTGTTGCGTTCGTTCCCCGATGCGCTCGATGCCGCTGTAGCCGCGCTCCAGGAGTTGATCGAGAACGACAACCTGGTCTTCTCGCGCTACGCCGATGTACCAATGGCCGCAACGCCGATGGTCGCTGTGCTTTCGCACCTCACGCGCATCCCCATGATCACGCCGCGTGAGGCGAAGTCACACGGCGCGGGCGGCACGATCAACGGATTCTTCACGCCCGGTGAAACGGTTCTGGTCATAGACGACGTGGTGACGCATGCCGATAGCAAGCTGGAAGCGATCCGCACGCTGGAGGCGAATGGTCTGATCGTACACGATGTCGTCGTCCTGGTCGACCGCGAGCAGGGTGGACCCCAGGCCATCGCAGCCGCTGGATATCGCCTCCACTCCGCCGTCACGATCAGCGATCTACTTGCCTACTGGCGCGAGACAGGCGGCATCGCTGAGGATGTCTATCAGCGCGTGACGGGCTACTTCGCC
>DASQSS010000027.1:0-13853 GCA_035642255.1 Ktedonobacterales bacterium
GTCCCGCTCTGATACCGCACGCCGCCATAGGGGCTATAGAGCTGGGTCGCCGCCACCGCGCCGCTGGTGTTGACGCTGGCCGAGACGCTGCCCAGCACGGGGTCGCTGAGTAGATAGGAGAGCGTGCCATTGACCGCCAGCGCGGTATGGCCGTAGTAGGCGGTCGTCGTGGTGGTCGTCGTGGGCGGTGGTGGCGCGGCGGTCGACGGTATAGCTGCCGCTCGACGTGGCCGTCCCACCCTGTATCGTGATGCTGAGCGGGCCACTGGTCGCGCCACTGGTCGCGGTGGCGGTGAACTGGCTAGAGGAGGCTCCGGTGAAGCTGGTGACGAGCGTGCCATGGAAGCTGACGCGGACAGCGACTTCACCATGCGACTAGCCGCTGCCCGCTGACGACCGCACTTGCTACTGGCCGCCGCATGCGTCTACACTGCCTTTGAACGCCGCGCTCTCCGGCTCTGCTGGTCTCCGCTCTGCTCTAAACGCGGGGCTAGTGCGACAGGATGTGGCCGTGGCGTCGGACAGAATCAAGGAGCAGTCGGAAAGGACGATACGCAGATGTTTGTCGCCGTCAATCGCATCACCGCGCCGCAGCAGGCGATGGATCGCATGGTCGAGGGATTCCGCCGCAACGCCGAATCGCTGAAGCAGTTCGAGGGCTTCCTCGCGCTGGAGCTTTGGCGTGGCGAAACGACGCTGGAAGCTGTCTCGAAGTGGGCGTCGCGCGAGGCGTTCGAGGCATGGGCCAACAGCGACTCCTTCCTGGCGAGCCACGGCTTCGCGCGCGGCCAGGGTGGACAGCAAGGCGCTCAAGGCGCTCAGGGAGGCGGCGCAACTGTCGCTTACTATGAGGGCGACGTTCTAGCGCAGCCGTAGGACGAACAGCGGCGCGGCGCAAGCTCACCCACGCTGACGCCGCTACACGCGCCGGAGGCTAGCGACCGATGAGCCAGTCATCACTCACGCCAGAGGAGCGATTCGCGGACCTCGTGGACGATCTGGCGTCGCATCCCGATGTCACTCCGCCAGAAAGCGGACCTGGCGCGCGGCGGCGTTTTGGCGCGTCGGCGCTGAAGGTGCGCGGCAAAGTCTTCGCGATGCTCAGTGGTGGCAGGCTCACGCTGAAGCTTCCGGCGGAGCGGGTCGAGGCGCTGCTCGCGTCGGGCGACGGCGAGCGCTTCGATCCACGCCGCGATGGTCGCATGATGCGGGAATGGGTCACCCTCGCGCCCGGCTATTCGGGCGACTGGCTGCCGCTCGCGCAGGAGGCGCGAGCGTTCGTCGGCGCGCAAGCGAAGTAGCGCCTGCGCGCCGACATTCTCCCGTGGTGAGCGAGCCGCGCGATCACATGACGCCTGTGACCGCGAACCATGCGATTGCGGCGCCCGGTCCCACAAAGATGATTGGCGCGAAACCGGGATGCGGCAAATCGATGTGTGTCTTGATCTCGGCATTGCCCTCATGCGAGGCTGGCACGCTTGCGGTGAAGATGGGCGCGGCGTTCTCGAAGCTGACGATGGCGCGGAAAGTGGCGATTGGGTTCACGCCAGCTAACGGTCCTGCCGCCAGCACTAGTCCGCGCACACGCACACGCAGCGACCCATCGGCGCGAAGCTCTCCATCCGCTGCGCTCAGCCGCCAGGGAAGGCCGCCGCCATGAATGCCGCGAATGGGCGTCCCGCCGTCAGGATTGGTCGGCGCGCCGACGAATGCGCCAGTGACGGGCGCCATCGTATGAAATTTCAGCACAGCGGCGCCCGACTCGTCCGCCGCGGCCAGGGCTGACGGAGTCCACGCACCACCCAGCGCGACGGCGCCGACGACTCCGCCCGCGCCTAGCACGACACCGCGACGCGATACTACAGAAGGGCGTCTCTGCGCCGCCGTTCCCTCATTGTTCTCTGGCATGGCTGGTCCGCCACCTTTCGCACCTCGATCGCCTCTGGCCTCACCTGCGACTCACTGCCGCATACACCTCCACTACGCGGCAGGTTACAGGGCGCCAGTGGAGACGCTCATGCGCAGCCAGCCCAGGCGGCGACTGATCTCCTGTGCGCCTGCCCAGAGCAGCGAGAAGCCGAAGTAGCCCAGCGCCAGAGCGCAGACGGCGTCGAGTAGCTGAAATACCAGCGGGCGTGCCCAGCGACGGCCCCAGCCGACCAGCGCGCCGAAGCTGGCGCTCCAGAGCAGCGCGCCGAGGAAGAATGCCACGAGGAAGAGGGCGACGCCCGATGGCCCCGCGCCGCTTGACACCACGCCGCCACCCAGTCCTGACCAAAACGCCAGCCCAACGGGATTCGCCACACCAAAGACGGCGCCTGTGGCGAAGTCGCCACGTCCGCTCGTCGCGCCGCTTGGCTGAGCGCGCCGCCGAAAGAGCGCATCATGCGCCGCGAGCCAGGCCATGCGCAAAAGGAAGAGGCCGCCCACCAGCGCCAGCGTCACCTGCACAGGCCAGAAGCGTGCCGTCAGCGAGACGCCCGCCAGCGCCAGCACAGCCCAGAGCATATCGCCGATCAGCGCGCCGCTCTCCACGGCGAACGCCGCGCCGAAGCCACGCGCGGAGCCGCGCCGCGTCGCCTCGGTGTTGACGACACCCGGCGCGGCGGAATAGGCCACGCCGAGCGTCAGTCCGGTCAGCGCAAGTTGAGCAATCATAGGCATGTGTCAGGTCCTCGCATGTGGCTCAGTGGAGAAACGCCACGGTAACGGCTACCATCGCCACTACCGTCTGCTATCGTGACGCTGCTATCGTGACGCTGCTATCGTGATGGGGGCGCGCCAGTGGCGCACTATCACCGATATCGGTACAACACCGTGTCGGAGTCGCGGGTTGCGCCGCATGGCGTCCTACATATCGCGCCCGCCAATCTCCACCACAAAGGCTGTGTGACCTGATGCGTCGGATGGGTCGGCGTCGCGCGGGCCACGAGGCCCACCCTCGCGCATCTTCGCCGAAAGCTCGTCCACCGGAACACGCAGCACCTCCAGCGCGCGCATTTGCTTCTCCGTCGCGGGGGCGTAGTCCGTCTCGATGGCGCGGCCAGGGAAGTAGCGTCCGGTCATGCGCTCCAGAATCGCGCGCTTCTCGGCCATGTGTGTCACCCGCTGCGCCACGCCATAGACGACCACGCTGCGGTAGTTCGCGGAGTGTGATTCAGCGTCGCGCGAGGCGATCAGCCCATCGAGCAGCAGCACCTCGACGGCGACCTGCATGCCCGCGCGCAGCGACTTCAGCGTGCGGCTACCGGGCGCGCCGTGCAGATAGAGCGCGCCATCGGCATAATCATAGAGGAACGGAATCACATGCGGCTGCCCATCGAGCGCATAGGCGACATGCGCGATCCGCCCCGCCTCAAGGATGCGCTGCGCCTCGCTCGCCGCCGAGCGCTCCGCGTGGCGACGGATGCGCGAACGCGGCGTCGTCTCGGAGCGAAGTTTCAGTCGCTCCGCCGTGGCTGACCTCTTCGACTCAGCCGTCTCAGCCGCCGCGGTCGTCTGATCGGTCGCCATCGCTCGTTTCTCCTTTGTCCGGTTTTCGTCCGGTTTTCATCTGGTTCGCCCGCGCGCCTCCACCGCGCTGCCCGCTTCTGGCGCATCTGTGGTATCGTACAGGAGAGTATTGGACTAGCGCAAGCGCCATTTACAGAAAGAGACAGCAGGCCAATCATGAAGCGGATGACCCTCGACCTGCTCATCACGCTCGACCGCTCCAGCGATGCGACGGAGGGGTTGACGCGCCAGATCTACGCGCAGCTGCGGCAGGCGATTCTCTCCGGACGACTACGCGCGGGTGATCGCCTGCCGCCGAGCCGCGCGCTGGCGCAAGAGCTGGATGTGGCGCGGCTGACCGTCGCCACCGCCTACGACTGGCTACGCGCGGAGGGCTACGTCGCCGGGCGGGTTGGCGCTGGCACCTTCGTCGCGCCCGTCTTCGAGGGCTATGCTCCAGTGGAGCGCGCCGAGACCGAGGCGCGCGCTGCGGATGGCGCCACGAACGCGCCTGACGTCGCAACTGCCGCCGCGACTACCGTGCAGGAGCCGCTGCGCCCCGCGCTGACCGAGTGGGCGCGGCGCATTCAGGCGATTCCTCTGATCGGCGCGGGTAGCATGGATGGCGGCGCGAGCGGCGCGGAGTTCGACTTTCGCCCCAGCATCGGCGCGGCTGACCTTTTCCCCTGGGCGCGCTGGCGGCGCATTGTCGCCTGGCAGGATACTACCGACCCCCTGGCGGAGCTGCGCACCCGGGCGCGTGAGAGCGCGGCGCGTGTGGGACGTTGGGATGCGCTGCTTGGCCCACTGGAGACACGAGAGGCCATCGCGGCATGGCTGCGCCGGTCGCGCGCGGTCAGGTGCGATCCCGATCAGCTGCTGATCGCTACCAGCGTGCAGCAGGTGCTGGCGTTGCTGGCGCGACTGCTGGTCGAGCCGGGGCAGCCATTACTGGTCGAGGATCCGAGCTACATCGGCTTCCATGCCGCGTTTCTGGCGGAAGGCGCGGCGCTGTGTGGCATTCCGGTGGATGAGAGCGGCATCCGCGTCGATGCGCTGCCAGAGCCAGCGGCGGGCGGAGAGCTTTCCGAGGCGCGTCTGTTGATCGTCACTCCCTCGCACCAGTATCCCACGGGCGTGACCCTTTCGATGGAGCGGCGCATGGGACTGATCGAGTGGGCGCGACGCGCGGGCGCGACGCTGGTGGAAGATGACTACGACGGCGACTTGCGGCTGGAGGGGCAGCCCCTGGAGGCGCTGCGCGGGCTGGATGAGCGCGACGAAGTGATCTATCTCGGCACGTTCGCCAAGGCGCTCTATCCGGCGGCGCGGCTGGCGTTCGCGGCGCTGCCTCGCTGGCTGATCGAGCCGGTAGCGCGGGCGCGGGCGGCCAGCGACCGACACCCCGCCTGGCGCGACGCGCTGGCTATCGCGCGCTTCATCGAGGCGGGTGAGCTAGAGCGGCATCTGGCGCGCGTGCGCCGCGTCTACCGTGCGCGCCGGGACGCGCTGGTGGCGGCGCTGCATGCGGAGCTAGGCGAGATTGCGCAGATTGGCCCGGCTGAGGCTGGCATTCATCTGCTGGCGACCCTGCCCTCAGGCGTCGATGATGTCGCTCTGGCCCAGCAGGCGCGGACGCGCGGACTCGCCATCGCGCCGCTCAGCCCGCATTACCAGGCGCAGGCGCGACCTGGCCTGCTGTTTGGCTTCGGAGCTATGAATGAAGACCAGCTCACCGAGGGCGTGAGGCGGCTTGCTCCACTTGCGCGCGACGCAGCGCGCCTGGCCGCTGTGTCGTTAGGAGGCTAAGCGGTGTCAATCCGCTCCGACCTCACGCTTTCGCGCTATACTTTCCTGTAGGGGAGACGTCGGCGGACGCGCTGTTTGAACTGCGGGCCATGCTGATCGCTCGCCTAGATGAGGCTAGCCATGACAGAGGAACCAGAGGGACAGACGCCCCAATCAGAACAACAGCCACCAGTGGATTGGCGTACGGGCGCGCCTGCGTCCTCGGCTACAGCCGAGCCATCAGTCTACCCGTCTCCCTACCCGCCCGCCTACCCACCGATCTACCCACCACCGCCAGGCTATTACCAGCCAGGCTATAGCCAGCCGCCTGCCTATCCGCCAAGCTATGCGCAGCCGCCCGTCTACCCGCCGCCACCGGAATATTATCAGCCAGGCGCCTCACGCGCCTCCGCTCCTGCCTATCCCGAATATCCCGTCTACCCTGCCTATCCGCCGGGCTATGCGCAGTATCCGCCGCAGCCGCAGGGGGACGCGCAATTCCCGTCTTATCCTCAGCCGTACCCATACGCTCCGCCCTACGGGACGCCAGGCGCGGCGCCGCAGCAACCCGCAGTCGGCACGGCCGATGGAGATACCCGCACGCATCTGTTCTGGCCCATCCTCAGCGCGGTGGTCAGCTTCGCGATCTACGCGTTGCTACTGGGCTGGCAGTTCGGGCTGGGTTTCATGGCGCTACTGCTTATCCACGAGATGGGACATTTCGTCGTGATCCGCGCCAAAGGCCTGCCCGCTGGGCTGCCGATCTTCATCCCGCTGCTGGGCGCATTTGTGACGATGCGCCGGACTCCACTGAGCGTGCGCGACGAGGCGGAGATCGCGCTGGCGGGTCCGCTCGCGGGTACAGTAGGTGGTGTGATCTGTCTGCTGGTCTACTGGCAGACGAGGCTTCCGGTCATGCTGCCGCTCGCCTACTTCAGCTTCTACATCAACCTGCTCAATCTGATCCCCGTCGGCCCGCTCGATGGCGCGCGAGTGACAGCGGCCATCTCCAAGTGGATCTGGCCGCTGGGCCTGGCTGGCGTGGCGATTGGCGCATGGTACACCCATGACCCCCTGCTGATCATCCTCGGTATCTTCGGCGCGTACCAGCTCGTCTCGCGCTTCAGTGAGGCGGGCAGATCGAGCTACTACGCCATCTCGATGGGAGCGCGCGTGTACATCACGCTGCTCTACTTCGGGCTGGCCGCTGTTCTCGCCTTCGCCACCTTCACGATTCAGCCGCTGATGGCGACGCGTGGCGGACCGTTCTAGCCGCTAGCGCGCTCGCCCGCAGCAGTGAGGGGTGCGGCGCCGTGCGGGCGCAGCCAGAGCGAGATGTGGGTCGGGCGCATCGTGTCGTCCACCACCGCTAACAGGTGCGCGTTGAGTTGGGCCAGGTCTACCTCATTACGCAGCGTGGCGTTGAACGCCATCACCGTCTTTGCGGCGTCATAACGGCTACGGTAGAAGCGCTGGTCAATCCACCCTTGCAGCCGGCGGCGCAGCGGTTGGACCAGCGCGGCAATCAGCAGCGTCGAGAGCACGATCACGACGGGCTGCTGCCCGACGTGCTGGCCGCTGAGCAGGCTGGTCAGTGTTTGCGCGCCGATGACGAGCGCAAAGTAGAGCGCGGCGAGGATGGCGGTCAGCGAGCCATAGACCAGCGTGCGCTTGATGATGATGTCGATGTCGTACAGTCGCGAGCGCAGGATGGCGATACCGATGGCGACCGGAACCGCGAGCAGCACAAGCGGGAACAGGGTGTTCATGATGATTTCGGACGGCTGTACGCCTCCCAGCGCTTGTTGAGCGACCAGACTGCCCACGTTGAGTGCCATGACGCCCGAAGAAGCCAGGAGCAACCCAAAGACCGCCCACTTCGATTGCTCGCGTTGGCGCGGAGACGAGACGCGGCGATAGCGATACACCTGGGCATAGATCGCCGCGACGAAAATGCCGAGTGGAGCGAGACTCAGCGCCGCCGCGATTGGACTGTTCGGCGCGTTGACCACCGAATCTGACGGGAGCAAATGCGTGGCGGCGCTGATGACGAATTGCGCCAGCGCAACCCAGCGTGTCCATGATGGGACGAATCGTCCATCAGGGAAGAGCAGAAATAGCAGTGTATAGGTGACGTCGCTCAGGGTCGCGAGCACATTGATCGGCCACGTCAGGTTCGGATGCGCCAGGGCAAGCGCCGTCATCGGGCCGTTGACAGCGATCATATTGGCAGTCGCGAGGATCAGCGCGATCAGCAGCGCGCCCCGATCATTTGCCCGCCGAGCGAAGATGAGCAGCGCGACCGCAAGCCAGACCAGCGAGGCTCCGCAGTAGAGCGCGAGCGTATAGTTCGCATACATCTGCGGCGAGATCCTCGCGGCGCCAAGCGCTTGGATATCCGCGGCTGACAGCGCGCCATCGAGGCTGCATACCGCGCCTGAGCAGGCCGAGCGGATGTCGTGATAGTAGGCGGGCAGGCTAACGGAGCCGAGCGCGAACGCCGCGGCCACCAACACCAGCCAGACAATTCGTGTCGCACGCAGCTCACCCTCTTTACGCGCCTTCGCTCGCGCAGACTCGTCGCGCGTCGCGCGTCGTGTCATAGCCTCTATTCCTCAATGCTCACATGCTCAGTGGAGCGGCCTCGAACGCGCTCCTCCAGGTCCTCGCTGGACGATATCATACATGAGCGGCGTCCTCCAAGCGCAACGAATTCGTTACGACGTAGCTAGCGGGCAGAACATGGCAGCGCTGTAGGCCCAGCCTGGTCAATGTGTCATAAGATATAAGGTGATGGTCGATGTGGACGAGCGCAGACGCCGCGCGCCTGTCAGAATGGAGCGATACGGACCATGTCAAATCTGATCGCCGCACGCGCCGCGATGGCGTCTACTCTGGCCTTCCATATCATCTTCGCCGCGCTGGGTGTGGGACTGCCGGTCCTGCTCTGTGTGGCTGAGGGGCTGGGCCTGCGCAATGGCGACACGATCTGGTACGCGCTCGCTCGCCGCTGGAGCCAGGCGTTCAGCATCCTCTTCATCGTCGGCGCCGTCTCTGGCACCGCGATCTCCTTCGAGATGGGTCTGCTCTGGCCGCGCTTCATGGGCTTCGCCAGCGCCGTCATCGGTCTGCCCTTCGCGATCGAGGGATTCGCCTTCTTCATGGAAGGCATCTTCCTCGGCCTGTACCTCTATGGATGGGACCGCCTCTCGCCTCGCGCGCATTGGCTGTGCTCGATTCCCGTCGTGATTGGCGGCACGGCCTCAGCGTTCTTCGTCGTCACCGCGAACGCCTGGATGAACGCGCCGACTGGCTACACCGCCTCGAATGGTCACGTCACCAGCGTGAATCCGCTGGCGGCGATGTTCAACCCCGCAACGCCGTCCGAGACCGTCCACATGATCCTCGCCGCTTATCAGGTCAGCGCCTTCGCGGTCGCGGCGATCTACGCGGTTGCGCTGTTGCGCGGGCGACGCACGGTCTATCACACACGCGGACTGCTGCTGCCGATGGCCTTTGGCACGATCGTCGCCCCCGTCCAGGCCTACATTGGCGATCTCAGCGCGAAGATGGTCGCACATACCCAGCCAGCCAAGCTCGCGGCGATGGAGGGATTGTTCCAGACCGTAGCTGGAGCGCCGCTGCGCATCCTGGGAATCGCCAACCCAAATACGCAACAGACCAGCTTCGGCATCGAGATACCCAAGCTCCTCAGCTGGCTCGCCTATGGCGACGTCAACGCGACCGTCAAGGGACTCGACGCCTTCCCGCGCGCTGACTGGCCCAATACGCTGCTCGTGCATCTGGCCTTTGATCTGATGGTCGGCACGGGCATTTTGATGATCGTCCTGCCTGCCTGGTTCTGGATCCTCTACCTGCGGCACGGGCGCACCATTCCGCGCTCGCGCATCTCCGAACTGATGCTCTGGACGGCTGTGTTGACTGGCCCGCTGGCGTTCATCGCGCTGGAGGCTGGCTGGATTGTCACCGAGGTAGGCCGCCAGCCGTGGATCATCCAGGGGGTGATGCGCGTGAGCGCGGCGGTCACGCCCGTCCCAGTCGCCGGGTTGACGATTCTGCTCGTCTTCCTGGTGATCTACCTCACCCTGACGGTTGCGCTGATCACGTTGCTGCTGCGGCTTGCGCGCACGCCTCCGAAGCCCGCGCAGCGCGCCGACGCATCGTCGGAGTCGGAGTCGAACCTGGCGGCAGGGCAGGCCTAGCGCTACGCGAACACGGAGCAGACCCACAGCGGCGCGACAGCGAAACGACAGAGGAGGATTTGACTATGACGCCAGCAGCAACGGCTACTCCATCCCTCCCGGCGAGCATCTGTGCGGGCCTCGTCGGCGCTGGGCTGATCGCCTACGCTGTGCTCGGCGGGGCGGACTTCGGCGCTGGTGTCTGGGATCTGCTGGCGCGCGGTCCCCGCGCCGCCCGCCAGCGTGAGGCCATCTCGCACGCGCTAGGTCCTGTGTGGGAGGCGAATAACGTCTGGCTGATCTATGTCATTGTCATCACCTGGACGGCGTTCCCGCTCGTCTACGCTTCCGTCTCGACGGCGCTCTTCATTCCGATCGTGCTGGCGCTGGTGGGGATCGTGCTGCGTGGGGCAGGCTTCGGGCTGCGCTCGCAATATGCGCGGCGCGCGGGAATCGCCACCGCGTGGGGCTACGCGTTCAATGGCGCCAGCGTCATCGCGCCGTTCATGTTGGGCGCGCTAGCCGGGGGCATCGCGGGTGGCGACATCCTCGTGCGTGGGGGCGTCGTCCAGGCGAACTATTGGACGACGTGGACTACGCCTTTCGCTCTGGCGTGCGGAGCGTTTGCGGTGGGTCTATGCGCCACCCTGGCGGCGACCTATCTGGCTGTCGAAGCGGAGGCGGCAGACGACGCGGAGCTATCGGATGACTTTCGCGTGCGCGCGCTGATCGCGGGGGCTATCACTGCGGCATTGGGCGCGCTGGCGGCGCTGCTGGCGGCGATCGAGTCGCCCACGCTGTGGGCCGGCCTGATCGGCAAGGCGCTGCCTCTCTCGCTGGGCGCGATGCTGATTGGCTTGCTGACGGCTGTCGCGCTGTTTCGGGGACGATACGTCTGGGCGCGCTACCTCGTAGCGGGCGAGATGGCGTGCATCCTTGCGGCGTGGGCCGTGGCGCAATACCCCTACCTCATCATCCCTGATGTCACCATCGCCAATGCCGCTGCGCCGAGCAGCGTCTTGCTGGCGGCGATCATCGCATCAGCCGCTGGCATGGTCGTGCTGCTGCCTTCGCTCTGGTATCTGTTCCATATCTTCAAGGGACGCCCACATGCCACGGAGAGGGTAACAGCCGCCAGCCTGGCCGACCAGGGGCTGCGCATCGCGTTCGCACCGGCTTCAGGGGACGATGAAGCGGAAAAGGCAGCGGGGCGCCGACCACACAGCGCCCCGCAACCCTGACTCCCTCGTAGCGGCGAGCGTCACATTCCCTACTGTGTCCGTGTCTGCGGACCCCGCTCACGCAGCCGCATCCGACTGCCTGTGCGCAGGCCGCTGAGGCAGCGCGGACACACGGGCAGTAGCCGCCAGAGGCCCGTCAGATGCTGATCGCGCTCTAGCAGCCCGGTCGTCGTCTGCGTGTCGCAATCAGCCATGCCACACACCAACGCCTGTCCGAAGGTGATGGGCGACAGATCATCAGTCATGCGTTGCATGGGTTCACCCTCTTCTCAGCCAGGTATCGTCACACCAGCGGACGATGACACTGACATGGCCATGCGACGCTGCGCCGCGCTCGACAGGCCTCTCGACGCGAGCGGACCACCACCGCTCGCAGAGGTAACTATAATATTTCATTATGACGGAGGGGTTAAATTTGCGTTAAAGTTTCTTAATAATAGCACACGGCTCAGGCGGCAGCAATACCAACCGAGGGGAGCGGATCTACCGTGAACCGGGAGTTGACTGGGAAACGAGCTGGCGGATTCAGCCGCCAGCTCGTTGTGATAGCCGCTCGTTCCGCGCCTCTCCATATGTCTTCTCACGGAGAGGCGCCTCACATTGCGGTTCAGTGAACGCGAAGCGGTGGGTGATGCCTGCGGGCCGCATACCTGTCCTGGCCAGGCGTCTCAGGTCGCTCAGGATTCAGCCTGAGCGGACAGTGTACGTGCGACATCGAAGGGGTCGCTGGAGATGACGCTACTGCCAAATAGCTCCAGCGCGGCAATATCTGATGTGGGCGAAAGCGGCGCGCCACGGTCCACGAAGCGAGCGACGAGCGGGAAGCGCGCCCAGCCCGCGAGACTGGGGTCCCAATCGAGTGGCGGGCCATACAGGGCGACGTTGAAGGCGCGCACGCCCATCGTCTTCATCGCCACATGGAGCGTCTGCCACAGTGGCGCGGCAAGCCGCGAGAGATCATCCATCTGCGCGCCAAAGGCCAGGAGTGTCACTTCGCGTTCCTTGACGGGTGTGAGTGAGGCGAATCCCGCGACGGCATGCGCGGGCGTGGTGCGCAGTCCCAGCGCCTCATGCGCCTCGGCCAGGTCGGTGAAGTAGTCGCCGCCCGTCTCGGCGTGGTAGCGCTCCGCCGCCGCGCGCTGCCCCTCCACCCGGGCATGCGCCATCGTGTGGCTCAGTGTCATCTGCGCATGCCCATGGATCAGCGACGCTCCTGCGCGCCATAGACAGTTCCAGAGCAGGAAAAAGTGGCGAGCGGCCGGGTCAGCCTGATGCGCCTGCCGCGCCCAGTCGAGCGATGTGGAGAGCAGATCATCCACCAGCCGCTCATCGATCGCCAGCGGGTCGTGCCGCGCGAAGATGGTGACGCCGTGCCAGCCGTCGGCTTTGGCGACATTGCTCGCTGTGATCGTCTGCACGCCCCGCGCCCGGCCAAAACTATCGGCGGGTGTACGCGTCTCAGGATTGCAGAAGTCATCGCCTAGCGCTCGCTCGATGCGCTCACGCAGCTCGGGCGGGTCGGCGGCAGGTGTGGCGCTGGTATTGCTCGCGCCTGGTCGGCGGCTGCGCAGCGGATTGAACGTCGCCCCTTCAAATGTCCAGCGGTTCATCACGCGCACGATGCGCTGATGGCGCGTGGCCTCGACCGAGCCGAACGTGCGCTCCAGCCAGGGTCCCATCTCCGCTGGCGGGTCGATCTCACCCTCCGTCACGACCACCTGAAACAATCGCTCAACCAGGCCGCGCTCGCGCTCTGGCAGCGCCGCGATCAGTTCTGGCAGTTGGTCAATCGTCGCCTCGCGCGCGTCATCCATGTCAGGCCTTCTCCCGCTCTCCGTCTGCAACTCAACAACATGCGCGAGGTGGCGCACGCCCCATGCCTAAGTGTGGCCAACGCCCGGCCAGGAGTGGGGTCGCGGCCTTGAAGGTCAACGCGGGGACCGGTTGAGGCAGACATGCCCCGTCCAGCGCGGCGCGCTTAGCGGGAGGCGTGGGCCGACGTTCAGGCCCAGCGCCAGCCGTAATTTACCCTACCCCGCCTTCGCCGCTGACAGCCGCTGCAATTCGATGGCGCGGCGGTAGAGCGCGACGTATTGCTCGGCGGAGGCGGCCCAGGAGTAGTCAGCCAACATTGCTCGCTGCATCAGATCGCGCCAGACTGTGCGGAATCGGTAGACCTCCAGCGCGCGCATGACAGCGGCGAAGAGCTGGAATGGCTCATAGCCAGAGAAGCTGAAGCCATTGCCGCTACTCGTCTCGGGGTCGAATTCCTGCACCGTGTCGGCGAGTCCGCCTGTCTGGTGAACGACAGGGATGCAGCCGTAGCGCATCGCAAGCATCTGCGTGCTGCCACATGGCTCGACATGCGAGGGCATCAGCAGCAGGTCAGCCCCGGCGTAGATGCGCTGGCTCAGCTCCGTGCTGAAGGTGAACTGAAACCCTACCTGACGTGGATAGCGCACCGCCAGCTTCTGCACCATCTGATGATAATGTAGGTCACCCGTTCCCTGCACCACCAGCTGCACGCCCTGCTCCAGCAGCGGCAGCAGCGTCTGGTCGAGCAGATCGTAGCCCTTCTGATCGTTCAGGCGCGAGATGATGGCGGCAAGCGGTGTGCGGTCCTCCACTGGCAACGCAAACTGACGCTGGAGCGCCGCCTTGTTCGGCGAGCGCTGGTCGAGGGAGAATGCGTCGAAGTGCGAGACGATCGAGGCGTCAGCCGCCGGATTGAATTCTTCGGTGTCAATGCCGTTGAGGATGCCATAGAGCCGGTCCTTGCGCGAGCGCAGCAACGGATCGAGGCGCTCGCCATAGTCATCGCTCAAGATCTCAGCGGCGTAGCGTGGGCTGACTGTGCTGATGACGTCGGCGAAGGCGATGCCGCGCCCCATCAGGTCCACCATCGCCGACTGGTCAACTCCCTCCGTATAGAGGAAGCCCTCTTCCGCGATGCCCGCGACTTCCAGAATCCGGTAGCCGAAGATGCCCTGATACGCCAGATTGTGGATGGTATAGACGCTGGCGGCGTCCTTCAGCAGCGGATCGTTACGGTAGATTGTCTTCATCCAGTTCGGCGCCACGCCGGTATGCCAGTCGTGGCAGTGGATGACATCAGGCGCCCAGTCGCCCT
>DASQSS010000028.1:0-9631 GCA_035642255.1 Ktedonobacterales bacterium
CCTGATGGATTCGCGCCTGTTGGCCGACCATACGCGCCATTCATGCCGCCGAGGTCCGCGGCTGTCCCTGGCATGCGTCCCATGTGCTGCCCACCGCCGAAGTGCGCGTTTGGGTCGCCGCGCATTTGCGCCGCGCTGACCATTCCACGCGAGCCCATCGACGGCTGCGACATGATCTGTCCCATATCCGCCATTGCGCCAGCCATGGCGGGCTCCATCTCGGGTGATGGCTGATCCTGACCGGCGACGGCGGCGCGAATACGTTGCACGCCCACGATGGCCTGCAGATCGTCAATCATCTCGTCGAGGCGTTGTGCGCTATCGGTCGCATCGTGCGAGCTGGCGGCGACTTGTTCCGCGATCTCGATAACGGCCTGCATGGCGTTGGTCATGCGGTCGTACTGCTGAGCTTCCTGGCGGCTCGCCGCGCTGATGTCGCGCACCGAGCGTGTGATGTAGGCCAGGATGGAGTCAATCTGCATGGGCGAGATTTCCGCACGCTTCTGAATGACCTGGTTGCCCATCTGGGCCAACTGATCGGTGCGATGGGAGATGTCGCGTGTCGTCTCGGCAAAGTTCTGTAGCGCCTTGTTGATCGAGTTGACCGCCCAGACCTGCTGCTGTGAGCCACCAGCCTGTTGAGCCGCGATGGCGCCGATGCGCTCGGAGGCGCTGGTCACCTGCCGCGCGACATTTTGCAGGGTCGTGGTGATGGTCGCGGCGAAGAGCAGCGCGAAGATGACGCCAGCGATCATGATGATCAAGCCCAGCAGCAAGAGCTGAATTGTGGTCGAACGCTGGAAGGTCGTAACGGTATCCAGCGGCACTCCCGCCGCCAACACTCCCACCAGGCGCTGCTGTGGATTCAGCAGGGGGAAGTAGTCAGTGTAATACTGCTGGCCATTGATGGTTTCGACGCCGAGCCATTCTTTCGGCGTCGCGGCGTTGAGCGCCATGTTCTGCGCCGCGGTCTTCTCGATCGGCACATTGACGAGACGCGCAGATGCGCTTGCCGCATTCGCGTTGGTCGCATGCAGGGTCGTGGCGACGCGTGTGCAGGAGCCGGTTGGCCCGAAGGCGGTCGCACACTTATAGACACTGACGAATCCGCCGAGCAGCTGCTGGACCTGATCTACATAGTCCACGTCATTGTCCAGCGCTTTTTTGCCGTAGTCTTTGGTGTACGAGCTTCCCAGGTCCACGCCCGACGAGGGCGAGTCTGTGACGAGTTGACCATCTGATGAGATGGAGACGTTCTGGCCATACTGCGTCTGCAAGACCAACAATGCGATCTTCATGTTCTGCTGTTCTTGCGTATGCGTCTGTTGCAATGCGTATTGCTGGATCGCGTTGTTGGCAATGAACAGTGTGGCGACGGTGCTGAGCAGCGCGCCAAGCAGCAACGTCAGTGTAAGTTGCGCTCGTATTCCCAGACGCAACCGTCGTCGACCCATAGTGACTCGTCCTCCTCCGCTCGTCTGGGCTCAGCCGAACCGGACGATCAGGATGCTCACAGCAATAAATCCAGCGCATAGCGTCAGCGCAGCGCGGTACGAGCTGTACATGCGGTTATACGCAATCAGCCGCGTGAGGCGTCATACGCGCGGCGTCCTCAGTGGGAACCATGCGCGAGGGCGTCTCTATTGTAACGTATGAGCGCCGTCTCGTCTCTCTAGAGCAGTACGAGTCCTAGAATGCGCAGGTGATTGAGCACCGAATAGAGCTCGGTATCGCTGCGACGCGTCAGTTTGACAAGGTCAGCGACCGAGCGCTGGCCGTCCACCAGGAGCAAAACCATGCGCTCGCGGCGATCCAACGGGAGCTGCTCGATCTGCTCCGAGAGTGACGTGCGCCGAGGACGTGACATCAACTGCTCGGGTCGCAGGGGTGGCGGAGGGGTTGCGGTCGCGGTCATCGCGTATCCCGAGGAGCCATAGGCGCCGGTATAGGGGTCTGGCGCGCCCTGGTAGCCGTACCCTGGATGCCCAGACTGGTCGACATCGGCATAGCCCGGTGCGGAGACATCGCCCGACGCGCCGAAATCAGGGAACGGCGAGAGCGGGCCAAGGGAGTTGGTTGACGGATATCCATACGACGGCCACGAGCCCGCGGAGCCGGGCGGTGTACTGCTGGATGGAGGTGTGTACGAGGGCGTTGGCGCTTGCTTAGGGAGCGAGGGGTATGCGGGGGTGGCGTCAGTCGCCACCTCATCGAACTGATAGACGCATTCGCCCCAGTTCGAGAGCGCGGAGAGCGCAGTGCCGCCCGTCAGCGAACCCAATAACGCCGACACTGGTTCCCCTGAGATGAAACGAATCTGCCCCATTTCCCGCTGGGCGCCCTGTCCGCGCATGGCTCGCAGAATACCGCTCTGCTTCGAAAGTGTCACCATCTGGATGACATTACTGAGCCGGGTCGTCGAAGTAAATCGAGAAGCCATCGGCACACTCCCTGCGCAGATTGAGGAACCTGCGCTAGTATTCCTAAGCTCGCGAGCGCCCGGAAGTGCGCTGTCGCCGACGACAGAATCACATGAACGCGCTCGTAGACGATACCATTACAGTTTCATTGGGTACATGTGCAGCTTCGCAACATCATTCCACGCTCAGGCCCGAATCCACCAAGGCGCGCTCAGCGCTGAGATGGCTTACACGCGCGGAAACCTCGTGCGCCATTTGGCGAGCCACCGTCTCCTGGGGCACGCCACCACCTCAGCGCATCACAACGACGCCAGAAAAGGGTATTCTGTGAGCCTACCTTAGCATACTTGTCAAGCGGGAGCGCGGCGCGCTTACATCCGTTCGCTACCTCGCGGATGAGCTCATCGTGGATGATGTCGCCTCGGTCGCCGCTCCAGATACCCCTTCGTCGGCTTGCTCGAGCTCGGCGAGTCGTTGGCGCAGTTGCTCCGCCAACCGTTTGTATTCAAGCGCGCGTTGCTCATCCCACTTTGGCATGATCGTCTCGCGTGCGCCGTTGCTCACCGCACGGTCTATCAGTCCAGCATAGAACTCATATGCCTGGATCTGGAGCCGAAGCAGCTCCTTCTCATTCGCGGGCTGCTGCTGTGCCATGTTCATCCTCCACTCAGCCGGGCTCAGTGCGCCAGGCGAGCGGCGCGCTGCTCACGCAGTCGCCTCCACAAGACCGAACGCATGATTGGAGTCAGGGTAGCACAGGCTCGACGATGGGTCAAGAGAGCGGACTCGACCAAACGCCATTCATGAATGGCGTCGCCGCCTGCTCCTGCTGAAGCAAGCGGCGAGAATTGGCGCATAGGGGCGCTTGGTTATGGCGTCTGCAGGTCTTCCGGGCCAGACGCGCCATCGGAATCGGGCTGCTCGTCGTTTGATGGCGTCGCGGGTCGGTCTGTAACGCTGAGAGAGTCTGAGCCTATGAGATCAAACAGGCGTAGAGATCCTGGAGGCGCCATGCCCTGATCGTCGGATGGCGGCTGGCCCGCGATGTTCGCGGAGAATCGCGCGTCCGCATCGAGCGGGCGCGAATGCGCCGGAGGCCGACGAGGCACACTCAGCGAGCCAGGCCGCGCCATGCCTGAGACGCTGGTATCAGTGAGCGCGTCGAAGTCCGTGCCCGAGAGGCTAGCCAGCTGCTGCATCTGGTTCGCGCCGTACTCGATCATCTCGATCGACTGGTTGATCCAATCGAGGTTGACACCAACGTGGCGCACATGCTTGCTCAATATGCCAATGTCGAGCACGAAGTCGGTGACGGCGTGCGCCTCCGCAACCGTCTGCGTATGGAGCTGCGCGAGCAATAACCAGGTGTCCGCCAGCCCAGCGGTCAGGGCGCCCTGCGACAGCGCTCCGCCAACCGCGTCGTCGGTCGCGGCGCCGTCTTCGCCATCGGCGTGAGCATCGCGCACCGCTGGCAACTGCCTTGTGAGCCGCACAATGTTGATAGAATCTTGATCTGCTGGACTGAGTACTGGAAACTCGTTCGTGTAGTGGTTCATGATGCCCAGGTCCGCGCTCAGACCAGCGAGATCGTCGCTCGCCTGACCATCCCTGCGGCCAGGGTCGAGTAATGCGCCTTCTCCAGCCGCGCCAGCCGTCAGCTCCGGCGGCAGCGCATCCGCGAGCGTTCGGCGCGCTTGCGCGAGCAGCTCCATTTGTCGCCTCGCCGTATCATGGAGCGCTCCCACGAGTGACACAAGTTTGCCCGCGACCAATTGCGCCTGCGCCGACTCGCTCGTGGTCGTTGAGAGACCTTGCCGCATGTGGCGGACTGATTCCCCGACCTGAGCGGCGACCTCTTGCAGGCGCGTCTGTCGTCGTGTGAGTGTCGCGTGCGCCTGGCTCAGTGCGGCGCGAACGGCGTAGAGCGAGCCATCTGTTGGAGTGTCCGTTCCCATTGCCAGCGGCGTGCCAGTCGCCAGTCGATCAGCCATCTCAACGAGGGGACCGATCTGCGTCTCTGCCTGGCGCAGCTTGCGCTCGAGATCGTTCGTGGAGCGTAGCTGCTGGATGACCAGATTGAGACTCTCGGCAAGCGGGGCGAGATCGCCCTCAGGCGGCTCGATGCGCGTGTCGTATTCGTGCGCCAACACGCTGGACACTGCCATCTGAATAGTCGCGACATCCTGGACGAGCTGGCGGCGTTGCTCTGTCATCTGGCGTTGCGCGGCGGAAAGTCGGGCCTGTGCGAACTGCAGATCGTCGTCAGCTTGCGCGCTCTTGACGGTCTCGTAGATGAACTGCGCCAATCGCCAGGCCAGATAGCCTATGAACGCCTCCAGTCCCAGGGTGTAGACCATCACGAGATAGGCCTGACTAAGCAGATTCGCGGAATCAACGGTGAGAGCGAGCGCCAGCAATATCGCGCTGGCGGTGACGATCGCCGCCGCCGAGGCCACCAGCAGGGTCAGCTCTGGCGTGAGGAAGAGGCCAGCTTCGAGGATAATCGGAAGGAAGAGCAGGGCGGATTGCGCTGTGTGTGCGCTGCTCGACGAGAGGATTGCCGTGACGAAGACCTGCGCTGTCGTCGCGAGCACGCCACCGCCGATGAGCATATAGACGGCGACGCGCAACTCATGTCTCAGGCGATTGAACAGGAACGCGGCGATGTAGAACAGCAATGCGACGCCCAGTGTCAGCAGAATAGGAAATGTTGGGGTCGGGAGCAGATAGCCAGGGACGACCATCACTGTGATGAGGGCCTGCGCTAGCACAACCGTGTTGACAAGCCAAGCCCGTTGGCGTTCGCGCGCGGTGACCCCACGGATGCGGTCGTCAATGAGCCCTGAGAGCTGTAGGCGATGGGGCTGCGAGAGAGGAGCCTGCAGGGGTTGTGATAGCGGCTGTGAGGGCGGAGCTGTCATCAGTGGGTGTGACCATGGAGCGCCAGTTGGCCGCGCATGAGTGGGCTGCGAGTGTGGCGCGCCGAGCGGGCGCGAGGTATTGGAGCGGCGAGAATCTGGTGGCATCTGCATGGGCAATCTTGTCACGCGTCGCGTCAAGTGTTCATTCCTGAACGCATGGGCAGACGCGCGCCTCCTTTTCGGTCAATGGTCAATATCTGGTCGCTCGTCCCGCGCACGGAGCGATGCAGGCTCTGGCTAGGTTGGCCCGAGCGCCCGGAATGATTCCAGAATGATTGGGGAATACCAGCAAACGCGGGACGTAGCGGTGCGCTTCCTGACGGATGATAGCGGTATTGTAGGCGAGGGATGTGTGAGTGGCAAGGGGATGGCGTAGATGGGCGTCTCGCTTAGCCCAAAAGGCGCGTTCGAATCGCCTGAAAGTTCTGTTCATCAGCCTGCCGGATAGTACTATGATCGTTTGACTGGGAGATGTCGTGGGGAGCGCTTGCACAGCCCAAGGCCCATCGCGTACACTGACGCTATCACTGCGCGCTGGCCGGCGTGGCGGAACGGTATACGCGGCGGTCTCAAAAACCGCTCCCCTCACGGGGTTAAGGGTTCGAATCCCTTCGCCGGCACCATCGCTTACACCTGATGACATGGGCGTTCACGCCACCGTAAGCATTGCCCTCCTTGCTTGCGGTGGCGTCCTTCTTGCCCCTACTACCCCAACTACTACCCCAACCAGCATGAAAGCGCCCTGTAGCTAACACCTTCTGCGGATGCCAGCTAACAGGGCGCTTGAGCGGTCTACGTGAGTCTACGGGTCGCCTCAGTCTACGGAGTCTACAGAGTCTACGGGGTTATGGGGTTATGCCTGACGGGCGCGCGGCTTTAGCATGGCCTCCATCGCTTGCACAGCTTCGCGCTGCATGTCAGGGAGCGCGTGCGAGTAGATGTCGAGTGTTATCGCGATCGTCGAATGTCCCAGCATGGCGCTGACCACCTTGGGATGTACGCCCGCCTTAAAGAGTAGCGTCGCGCACGTATGGCGCAGATCGTGGAAGCGACGCCGAGGCAAGCCAGCGCGACGTAGTAGCGCCTGGAAGCGCGTAGAGGTGACGCGGAGGGCATTCAGGTAGTCGCCCGTCTCATCACAGAACACCAAGTCGCGCTCTTGCCAGACATCGGCAACGGCGAGGCGCTCGGCAAGCTGCCGTACACGATGGGCGCGTAACGCTTCAATGGCGCTCGGTGTCAGCGCGATCTGGCGGCGTGAATGCTCGGTTTTGGGTTCACTGAGCGCCCAGCCGTGGCGGTCGTTGCTCACACGCTGGAGCGACGCCACGACATGCAGCGTTCGCGCCTCCAGGTCGACCTGTCGCCACGTGAGCGCCAGCAGCTCGCCAAGGCGCATGCCGGTTGTGAGCGCCAACACATAGAGCGCCTCCAGGCGATCACCGCAGGCCGCCTCGAGCAGCCGCTGCGCCTCTTCGCTCGTGAAAGGTTCAATCGGCGGCCGGCGCAGCTTAGGCGCGTCTACGCGGTCAGTGACATTGGACATGACTAACCCCAGCTGTAGCGCATCGTCGAGCGCCTCGCGCAGCACGACATGGATATGATGGACGCTGGACGCGCTGAGCGCCCGCTGTGCACTGTCTGCCGGGCGCTGCAGCCGCGCGTACAACGTGGCGAGATGCGATGCTGTGAGCCGCGTTAGACGGAGATCCCCGTAGGCGCGGATGACGTGCGCCATCTGTTGTCCATAGCGCCGATGCGTTGATGGTCGGATGCGTGGCGGCTGCATGCGCTCAAGCCAGTCTGCCAGATACCGCTCGACGGTCAGTCGCTCATCGGCGATGACCATCGCGCCCTTGTCGCGATCCCTGAGCGCCTCTGACAGCCGCTTGGCGACCACCTGGCGCGACTTGTCATAGAAGGATTTGCGCCGCCCATCGGGAAGTGATAGACGCGCCTCCCAGAGGCCGTCTGGCCGCTGCCTGATTGAGCCTTCGCCATGCCCGCGTCGCTTCGTCATCGTCCTGTTGCCTCTCTGCTATACTGCAACTACAAGCTGCCGCCTTGACTAATGGAGGCTGTATGTCTAGATCAACACAATCACCGCTAGGCCGCGCGCCGCGACCGCCGCTAGGTCGTGCGCCTCGCCTATTGCGCTCGCGCCGCCCTAGGTATGAACAGGTTCCTGTCTACTATGTGATTCCCGACGCTACACCTGCTCCGTCATGGGTGAGCTGGCTCGCGTCGCCATTAGGGGTACTTCCGGTACTTGTTGTGTGCATACTGTTGTTCCTCCCCATCATCGCTCTATGCGCGCTCTCACTATTGATTGTCAGTATGGTTCAGCAAGTCTTGATAGGATTAGGCGTGGTGTCGGCAATCGCAATCAACTGGTTTGCGCAAGTGCTGGCAGGGTTAGTCGCCGTCATTGATTGGACTGCCATGTTTGCTTCGACTCATGCAGTGCTGGTATTGATTGCCCTTGTGGGCGGAATCGCCGTGTGCGCTGGCTTGGCGTATGGCGGCTATTGCCTGTATCGCATCGCTCGTGAGCGCCAAGGCTCATTACCTACGTTGGGCAATAAACGCTGAGCCGGAGGCCGCTAGCGCCTCCTCCGCGCGCTGTGTGCGGTCTGCGGCGTCCTGTGCGAGGCGCGCATCGCGGATGATGTGCGCCAGCGCCTCGTACAGCGCCTGCGGTATCGGATCATGGGCGCGCTCCCAGTCACGCACCACAGCAGGCGCGATGTGCAGCTGGCGAGCCAGCCCTACTTGAGACAGGCCGACGCGCCTCCGAGCGAAGGCCAGCGCCGGGCCGGTAATCATCAGCTGCTTCACGCGCTGCATAGGTCGTGTTCCCTTCTCTGTGTGGAGTCATGCTCGGTGGCGCTATGCCGGATAGAGTCGCGGGCCGACGGTGATGCTATGGGCGTCGGGCTCTTCGATCACAGCCAAGCCGAGCGCGGTCGCCAGGTCGTCATGCGCGCCCACCTTGAACGCGCCATAGGTGTCGTTAGCGTCGCGGTCTACGTGAATCTCGTAATCCTTCAGCTCACGCGCCAGCGCCTCGGCTTCTGCGTGCTGGGGCGGCAGCTTGAGCCGCTTGGACTGGAGCAGCGCCTGGAGGCGGCTCACCAGATACGCCTTGCCCAGAACACCGCGCGCCCAGTCGAAGCGATCGCCATGTGTGAAGGTGATTGGCCGCAGGGTGACGCGACTGCCGAACGGCTGCGCGCGAATGGCCTCCTCGATCATCTCGAAGACCGGACGCCCAACGCCTGTCACGTCCACACGGACAATGCGCTCGCGATAGAAGATCTGCTGATGGCAGACGACGCTCGCCACGCGCTGCGCCACCTCGGGGTACGACGTGCCGAGTGGCAGCGCCGCGATGGAGCGCACCTCAAAGACCGCCTCGCGGATAGGCGTATCATACGCCTGGTGATGGCCCGCGCCATCCGTATGGGCGTCTACGTGGCGCATACGCCCGCTGTCGCGCTCGCTCGTCTCGACGACAACAATCGCCGTCGGGTCGCGCTGCTGGCCAATGTCGATCCCGATGCAGACGGGGCTGGTTACAGGCTCCATGTCTCGATCTCCTCTGCGAATGCCGCTTCTATGTCAACGCTTCTGAACGCCGCCGTTTGCGCGTCCAGGAAGGCGCACAGGTACTCTTGCTGGTACCACCAGTCACCCATGCTGCGCCGCTCTTCCTCCAGGAAGGCGAGCGGGATACGTGGGCAGTCGCTGGCGGTCACTTCATAGCGTTCCCACGGCTCACGACTGCGCCACGCCTCATACCACCAGCCGCGTGTGCCGAAGGGCGTGCTGAGCGCCACCAGACGCCCGCCAGACACCGCCAGCATGGGCCGCACGGAGTAGTAGAGGTCATCAGCCACTCGTGACGCCTCGTCGATCAAGAGCAGGCGCACACCGCTAAAGCTGCGGATGCTGCCCTCTTTGCCTGGCAGCGCGACGATACGCGAGCCGTTCTCGAGCTGCAGTTGTAGCGCCGATTCGCTTTCAGCGTCCACAGGGCGGCCCAGTGCGCGGTACACGCCGAGCGCCTTCCTGAAGAGTTCGCCTGACTGGCGCTGGGTCGGGCTCACCATCAGCACGAGCGCGCCCGGCTCATACAGGGCTACATGCAGCGCCAACGTCGCCGCTGTCGTACTCTTGCCGCTCTGCCGGCTGCAGTTGAGCAGCACACGCGGCGCACACGAGCGGAGTAGCCGCGCTTGCCACGAGTCTGGCGTGACGCCAGCGGCTGCGCTAAACGCCACAGGATCG
>DASQSS010000029.1:0-9558 GCA_035642255.1 Ktedonobacterales bacterium
ACCCGCTTCGGGATACCCTCGACACAGGATCAGCGCGTCATGCGAACATTGCATGCTCTCGGCGTCACAAGCTATTACGGTACCTACTGGATGTGCTACAACCTGGTGTTTGAGAGCGGTGAGCAGCTGCATTGCTCAACCTATGGGCGTGTAGAGCGCTATCATCCCTACGCCGTGTACCTGAGCCACGTCCAGCATCCCGCCTATGTGCTGCAGGTCGGGAGCGCCGATGATGCGGCATTCCAGCGAAACCAGGCGCCGACCCTCTATCGCGAGGGCTACGCGCACGCGGTGGTTGACGGATTCGACATCTTCTACCTGCCGCAGTAAAGCTACGATGGCGTATCGCGCTCACTTGCCTCTCTCGGCATTGAGTGAGAAGAGCAGGTCTGCGGGCCGCCATAGTCAAAGGCTCGAACGCGCCAGAGCACGCGCACATCCGCAAGCACAGGCAGATGGACAGATGGTCAGACGGCGCTACGTCGTTACTCCACATCCCCCCAGAGCACCGTTGTGAGGCGACCGTCATCCAGGCGCAGCAGCAATGCGCCATCATCGTCCACATCCAGCGCCAGACCCGCCAGCGTGGCGTCACGCTGGCGGACGATCGCGCGCCGTCCGAGCGTGACAAGTCGCTCACGCCAGCTCTCCCTGAGCGCACGCCGCGCCTCGGCGCCGCCCTCCAGCAAGTCTCCATAGCGCGCATCGAGTCGCGTGATGATCGCTACCGCTAGCGCCTCGCGGCTGACGGGCTGGCCTCGCGTCGCCTGGAGCGTGGTCGCGCGCGACGCCAGCTCCGGGTCAGCATCCACCGAGCCGTTGACGTTGACGCCCATTCCCAGCACGGCAACGCCCGCGCTCGTCTCGATCAGGATGCCGCAGACCTTGCGCCCACTGATCAGCACATCGTTGGGCCATTTGATGTCCGGACGCAGGTTCGTGACCGCCTCGATCGCTTGAGCTACCGCCAGCGCGCTCGCCATCACCAGGAAGTGCGGCGGAAAGCTCGGGCGCAGCACGAGCGAGAGCGCCAACTGCTGGTTGCGCCGTTCCTTCCAGACGCGGCCCACACGCCCACGGCCAGCGCTCTGATAGTCAGTTGTGACCAGCGTACCCTCGGCGGCGCCATCGCGCGCCAGTTCTCCGGCGTAAGCATTGGTTGAGCCCATCTCGCCCACATAGATGAGAGGTGTCCCGAGGCGCAGGCCCGCCAGTCCTCTCCGCAGCGCCTCGACATCCATCGGCGCCTGCGTTTCATGCTCCTCCTGTGGCGTGTGATCCATATGCTTCTCGATACCCCTCGCGCTTAGCTCGGCAATCCGTAGCAGGTGATCATACCGTTTTCGTCTGTGACATACGCGGCGTCACCCACCACGATCGGACTCTCCCAGTGGACTGGGCCGATGCTGCCGTTCGCGCTCGCCCGGCCGCTGTCCCAGAGCGCACGCCCCGTCGTTGGATCATACGCCCGCAGCGCGCCTGAGCCCGCCGCGAAGAGCACGCCACCCGCAATCACGGGCGTGGTCGCGGCATCGCTATTTTGCCAGATCCGCGTCAGGCGCGAGGCATGGTTAGCGTCCGTCCTGACCTGATACGCGCGCATGCCACAGCCAGTTGTGACGAACGCCCAGACCTGGCCCGGGCCAGGCTGGGTCCAGACAGCAGGCTGCGAATAGAGGCCACAGCCAAGGTCGAGCGCCTGAAGCTCGCCCCCAATGTGGCCAACGCCACCCTGCCCGCTCATGTCTTGCCGGTTGATGAGCCGCAGTATGCCATCTTTGCCCGCCTGAATCAGCATCAGCGGGGTCGCGCTGGCGCCGATGCGCGGCAGGAGCGCGGGCGCGGAGCTGCCCAGATCGGCGTCGGTGTCGGCGAGCTGCTGCTGGTTCGCGGGGGTGTATGAATCGAGCAGCGTCGAGCCATCCGGGCTGAGGCGCAAAATGCTGTCGCCGTAGTCGAAGCCGCCCTGATTGGCGTCGAAAGGTCCGTTGCCGGTATCCACCCAGACATCGCCTGTTACGGGGTCGATCACGGCGCCACCGCGCGACCAGATACCCGACATCTGGCTGGCGCACTCGCCATCGCGCAGGAGGTGATGGAGATTCGAGCAGAGGCTGTTGAAGACGCGCTCGGCGCCCGTCGCCACATCAATCGTGACGACATGCCCCTGATAGGGTGGCGCGTCGCCGATGTAGCCTCCTGTCGCAACATAGAGGCGTCCATTCGCCAGATTGAGCGCAGTCCCCTGCTTCTCGGTCTGGTTCATCAGGGTGATCGGCGCTGGCCAGCCGTCGCCAATCCCCTCGTTTCCGGTGATGGGATTATAGCGATGCAGCGCGCCGTCCAGTCCGTAGGCGTAGACATACTTCCGGGAAGGATCAACTACTGGCGACGAGTGGGTAATCTTGGGGCCGGGTGGTCGCTGGCTCCAGAGCAGCGAGCCATCGCTAGCGTCGAGCGCGAGCAGACGACCATCGCGTGTCGTTACGTACAGCACATCTCTCGCGCCGCCTGGAAACGGCATCGCATGCAGCAGAATCGGCGACGAATCGGCGACGCCAGGAAGTTGCGCCTGCCACAACTTGGTCAGCTTGCCCACGCTCGTGGTCGAAATCGCGGTATCTGTAGGGTTGACGCCGCTGCGCGCGGAATCGTAGCCGAACACACGCCAGTCGCTGGTGGCGGCATGCGGGCTCAGCCCAGGATTACGCACCTGCGGCGCGCCGCAGCCACTACTCACGGTCGCGAGGACCACCAGGAACGCCACTGCGCGCCAGCGCGCAGCCGCCCATCGTCGAGTCTCGGCGCGGAAGTCCAGATGCATCAGGATCAGCTCACTTCCAGCGAGCGCAAGCCTTGTGTGGATCTAGCGTGACGCGGTCTGCACACCACGTATCTCACGCTCGAATGCCTGAAGGCGCACGATCTGCCGATGGTTCGGAGCCGCCTGCCAACGTCGTCGCTGCACCAGCGCGACCGCGTCATGGGCGGACATGCCTCCAGCAACCAGCGCGGCCGCCGCCAACAATACACTGCGCCCGACGCCGTGCTCACAGTGGATAAGCACGCGCTGGCCGTCCGCGAGTTGCTCATTGACCCACTCCGCTCCACGCCGCAAATCCTCGAGCGAGAGGGGCTGGGTGTCCGGCGTTGGCAGATAGAGCAGATGAATGCCTTCAGCGCCCAGCGCCGCCTCATCGTCCTGATACTCTGAACGTGTATCGACCACGCGCGTGACTCCAGAGCGGGCCAGCCGTCCAATGTCCTCAGGTCGGACTCGACCACCAACGGCGAGCTGCGGCGTAATCCAGCTCATATTGAGTTGGTCAGGCAGAGGCAGGCCGACAGCGTTGGCCCAGCGCGCCCTTGCGGAGTCCTCTGGAAAGAGCGCGACCGCGACACGCGTCCACCAGCGATAGAGCACGCGTAGGCCGCCTGTCAGCGCCCATCGCGCCAAGCCGCGCCGCCGCAATCGGCTGCCGCTCAGAATGGGCGGCGCGCTTTCGTCTGGGGTCGGAGCTTGCTCGGCGGTCACAACATGCCTCTCAGTCTGCATCAGCGCTCTGGGGATATACCATCAGTGAATCCCGACACATCACATCCTCTGCGCACAGGGTACCGCAGCGCACCGTCGCGGCGCCATCATCTACCCTGCGTAGCGCGACGCTCCGCGATGGCGCGGCGCCAGCGGGCTATTCGCGCCAGTGATCCTCAGCGCCGACATTGCCGATGCGACGTGACACCCCGACGCTCTGGGTGGGGCCACGCTGCAGGAGCGCGCGGGCTTCCTCAAGGGTCGGCAGCCCCAGCCCACGCCGCACCAGCGCCGAATCGCGCCTCAAACGCGGCAGAGAAATGGTGATCGGCCGTGTGCGTCGCGCGATACGCACCGCGCGGCGCGCATGTTGGAGCGCGGGACTTCGACGGCCCAGCGCGCGCGAGAGGCGCCCACTTTGCACTCGCGGTATGCCGGCCCACGCCGACGTGGCGCCGACCGTGGGCACATAGGAGAGCGCCAACTTCGCGATGTCGAAGGACGCGCGCGGATGACTGAGTCGCTGGCTATTCGCGCGCATCTCCTCTAGCGCTGTGGAGCCGGGCGTGAGGAGGACCTGCGCCGAGGCCACGAGTTTCGCGGGCGTTTGCGCTAGCACGCCAATGTGATTCGAGAGCACGTAGTCTACATTGCCCTCTTCCTGTCCTGGGATATATCCGGTCAGCACGATAGGCAAACCGCAAGCCATCGCCTCACTGATCGAGCCGGGGCCAGCCTTGGTCGCCACGAGATCAGCCGCGCGCATCAGCTCTGGCATGTTGTGGACAAACCCGTAGACAGTCGTCGGCACGTTAAAGCTCGCCTTGGAGCGTTCCAAATGGGTGTACAGCACGCGATTGCGGCCTGTCACGATGACCAATTGTGCTGTCTGCGAGAGGCGCCCGAGCGCGAATGCCGCCTGCTCCAACCCACCTGCGCCCTCGCCGCCGCCCACCAGCAGAATCATTGGTAGATTGGCATCGAGGCCCAGGGCCAACTTGCGCTCGGCGAGGGTCGTCCCGGGCTGCACAGCGAACGCGGGATCAATCGGCATGCCCAGCAGGCGCACCCGCTTCGGTGGGATGCCCGCCGCGATGGCGTAGTCGCGCGCGACCTGTGTCGGCGTGACACATGCGGTCACACCGGGCGCGACCCATGCCGCATGGATGCTGACGAGATCAGTGATGACCGTGATGAAGGGAACCCGTACCCCAATATCGCGCATGGCCTGAAGGGTGATGTGGTTGAGCAGTGGATGTACGGATACGATCACATCAGGGCGAGTGCGTCTCAGCAACTGGGCCATGCCCTGTCGCAGGAATGGCTGCGAGAGGCGATAGGCGGCCTGGAAGCGGGTGACCGTGTTGGTCATGTGAAAGAGGCGGGAATAGAGTCGGGGGCTATGCTTGATCGCGGGGCCATACAGAAAGACGCCCTTGCGCAACGGAAAATTCGCACACTCGGCGAACCCGTCAACGATAACAGCGCGCCAGTTGGGATCATGCGTCGGCTCCTGCGAAGAGCCAGCGCGGGGAGCGCGCAGCGCCTGCCCCTCTACCAGGCGCATCGCCGCATGGATGGCGTTTGCGGCGCTTCGATGGCCAGCGCCCGTATCTGAGATCAGAAACAGAACGGTACGCGGACGGGGCGATCCCTTCATCCGTCGCTGCCTCCTGAGAGCGCGTATCCCGTCACGCGACGGGTCACCTGTGCAGGTAGCGACAGGGCGCGAGGCCTTTCGGTCCGCGCCCCACCACGAATCGTGCGACTTGTTACGGGTTGTGTGAACACAGCGCCCGCACTAGGCCTCTTCCGCTTCAGCGATATTGAAGCGCTTGCGGAAACGCTCGACCCGGCCTGCCGTATCGAGAATACGCTGCTGGCCTGTGTAGAACGGATGGCACTTGGCGCACACGTCAACCTTGAGGTTGCCTCGCGTGCTGCCCACGGTGAATGTATTGCCGCACGCGCAGGTCGCCGTCGCGGTCTGATACTTCGGATGGATTCCGGCCTTCATGTGTCTAGACTTCTCCTCGGGCGGTTGGGGAACCACCTGTGTGCATGGCTATGATTGTCCGGCCCCACATGGTCCGGGCGCAACAGCCATTACGTATTTTACCACACGTTGGCCCAATAGTGAAATTTACGTAGCCCATCACGGGTAGCTTCTCGCCGTCGCCGCGTCTCACGACGGGACAACGTGGATATCAATCTCGCTATATTGCGAGAGAATCACCGCCGTCTCGCCGCCAGCGCGGTCAAAGCGCAGCCGTCCATTGAGGCCACCAACATGCAGGCCGCGCATCTCTAGCCGACTGAGCCATTCAGGCAGCGTGGGATGACGCAGCGTCAGGCGTCCCTGCGCGGCCTCAGGCTCGAAGCCAAGAATCGCGCTGATGAGCATGAATGGCGCGCCAGCCGCCCATGACTGTGGCGAACAGGTCACCGGATAGCGCGTTGGCCCGTAACCGTGGAGCCGACTGAAGCCGCAGAACAACTCCGGCAAGCGAGCGCCCTCATAGTGCAGGCTGACTCCATAGAGGTTGCCGAGCAAGCGTCCCGCCTCCTCGCGGAAGCCATAACGCGCGAACCCGGCGCCGATCATAGCCGTATCATGCGGCCAGACCGAGCCATTGTGATAGCTCATCGGGTTGTAGCGCGCCGCTTGAGACGAGAGCGTGCGTATGCCCCATTCGGTGTACATATCTGAACGCATCAGCCGCTCGACGATCGCCTCGCCCTGCTCTGGCGTAGCGATGCCCGCCCAGAGGCAGTGCCCAGAGTTTGAGTTGACGACTTTGCACGGCTCCTTCGCGCCATCGAGCGCCAGGTAGAAGCACTGTTGCTCCGGCCACCAGAAGTGATCGATGAAGCGCTCGCGCAGTTGAGTCGCGCGTGCGCGCCAGCCTTCGCTCTGATCGGCGTGGCCCGAGCGCTCGGCCAGCCAGGCGATCGCATTGAAGGCGGCATAGGCGTAGGCCTGCGCCTCGCACAGCGCGATAGGGCCTTCCGCCAGCCGTCCGTCCTCGTGTGAAATGGAGTCCCAGCTGTCCTTCCAGCCCTGGTTTACCAGGCCAGTGCTGGCCGACCGATGATATTCGAGGAAGCCATCGCCGTCGCTGTCACCATACTCGACCATCCAGCGGGCCGCCGCGAGCGCGTGCGGCCAGAGCCTGCGCAGGAATTCTCGGTCATCGGTCCACCGAATGTACTGCTCCAGCGCGATGATAAAGAGTGGCGTCGCGTCCACTGTGCCGTAGTATGGGATAAATGGAATCTCGCGCAGGTTCGCCAGCTCTCCGCGCCGCAACTCATGCAAAATCCTGCCAGGCTGCTCCTCGGTAAAGCTATCTTCCTTCTGGCCCTGGCGCGCCGCCAGGAAGTCGAGCGTGCCGCGCGCCACCTCCGGGAACCAGGGAAGGAACTCCAGGCTGGTGATGAGACTATCGCGCCCAAATGGGCAGACATACCAGGGAATGCCGCCGTAGGGAAAGAGGCCCTGCGGGGTGCGGACGCACATCATGACCAGATCGTGCATCCCACGCATCAACACGCGGTTGAAGAACGTGTTGTCGCTGACCAGCGCGGGTAGCTGGCGCGGGCGCAGCGCTTCCTCCTGCCCCGGCTCGATCGTCGGCCAGCGCTGCGCGACCGGCGTAGTGGGCGCGCCCTCCCAGAGCCGCACAGTAACGCGCAGGCTGACGGGTGCGCCGGGGCGCAACGTGAATCGCCACAGGGCTGCGCCAGCGTCGAGGCGGCGCTTGCCGTCGGACCCTTGCGCCGGGCCAACCTCTGCCGCGGGGGGATCGAACTCAATGCGCGTCTCGCGCTGAACCTCGTCGGCGCCCAGATAACCTAGCGTCATCTCGCCAACGGAGAGACGCGGCTCAGTGATGCGCCCATGCTGAGCGCAGTGCATGCCGCGGATCTCGAAGATGTCGTGGAACTCGGCTCCGGCGAGCAGGCCCAGCGTCAGCGAGATCGGGGTCTCGTTGAAGTTGGTGAGCGTGATATTTTCGGTGAGCATGCGTCCGCGCAGGGTCAATCGCCGCCGCACATGCGCCACTCCATGCGGGACACTCTGCCCGATGCCTTCGCGCTCTGCTTCGGGCGCCAGATTGACGATTGCGCCCTCTGGCTCTAAATCGGGTGTCTCATCTCGCGACAGGTAGGGATTGGTCAGGTCAATCTGACAGGTGCCCTCCTCGTCCGAGACGGAGTGCGAGAGTCCTGTCAGCGGCTTGCCATCCAGAAACAGATCGAGCGAGCGCAGGTAGCGCGTGCCACGCCAGTAGAGGCCCGTCTCCTGCTCGGATTCGGGCAGATCACCGCGCGTGTCGAGCACCATGAAGGCCTCGCCAAACTTGAGCGCGATCTTCTCAACGCTTGAGCTTGCCTCGCCCTGAAAGACGTAGAGGTCGGCTACCGTGCTCCCGGCGCCATTGGCGCCGGGGTTCGAGCTGTGTGGTCCAGGATTGGAATGGTTGAACTGACTGGAAGAAGGTGTACTCATTGGGAAATCGCCTGTTCCGAGGTGAGCGACCGAGCGCCCGCGACCACTGGTTCGACCCGCACGTCAGCGGGAATGTCGAACGCATGCTGTGGCTCGGACTCGTCGATCGCCGCCTGATAGACACCAACGTAATTGCGCATCATCCCGCTGATATCAAAGCGCTGCTTGGCCCATGCTCGACATCCGGCGCGCGAGACACCGACGACGCGCGTGGCGGCTTCGGCAAGCTCATCGTCAGATTCGCGCATGTACCCCGTTACGCCCTCGCTCAGGATCTCGGGCGCAGCGCCTTGCGGGCATGTTAGCACAGGAGTTCCGCAGGCGAGCGACTCGATGAAGACCATGCCGAAGGGTTCCCGCCAGCGAATTGGCAGTAATAAGGCGAGCGCGTTCTTCATCAGTACACGCTTGCGGCGCTCATTCACAGGTCCGAGAAACTCGATCAGCGGGTCATCGAGCAGCGGCTTGATCGTCTGCTCAAAGAACTTGCGATCCTTGGGGTCTACCTTTGCCGCGATCTTGAGTGGAAGGTTCGCCTTCTTCGCGATCGCGATGGCATGCTCAGGGCCTTTTTCTGGTGAGATGCGCCCAACGAAAAGCAGGTACTCGCCCGGCGTATCGCTGAATGGGTGCGACTCAACGTCGATGCCGTGATAGACAGTCGCCATCCAGTTGAGGTCGGGAACCGGCTCACGCTGGCTGTCGCTGATCGAGACATAGCGCAGATCACGAAACGCCCTGAGCGCCGCTGGATAGTACGGCATATCGAGCGAGCCATGCAGGGTGAAGATGGTCGGCGTCTTGCTGCGCGCCGCGAACGGGAACGCCTGGTGATCCAGATGGCTGTGGATGACATCGAACTCACTCGCCCGACGATAGACCTCGGCCAACAGCGCTGTGTGCGCCACGCCTGAATCATAGAGATGATCGAAGCCAATCGCTTCTGGAACAAAGGCGACAAGCTCAGCCTTGGTGCGCGATCCACCTGTCGCGAAGAGCGTGACCTCATGGCCCGCCTCGACAAGTGCGTCGGTCAGGCTCGAAATGATACGTTCTGTCCCGCCATAGGAACGTGGCGGTGTATCTACATAAAGCGGAGCCACCTGAGCGATACGCATGCGATTCCTCCATCCATGATGTGGCGCGTCAGAACGCGATTGCGCCATGCCCCAGGCGTCATTGCCTCATTCACACAAATAGTCTTGAGAATTGTCTCGTCACTCCATGCTGAAGCGCGAGGACGAATCTCCATTGCAGTCTCATAGCTCAGCAACTTCTGGACCATGAGCGTGACAGCGACTATGATAGGGTTCGGAGCCACCTACCAGACGCTCGCCGGGGCCACACCTCAATGTGCGCTTCTCGGTGGCCAACCATGATGAGGAGAACGAGCCATGTCATCTGGCCGCCGTTCACGACGCCCAGCGCCTACTGAAATCCCGCGCCTGCCCTTCGTCACCCACGAGCGCCCGCTCTTTTTCGCGCACCGCGGCGGATCCGCCCTGGCTCC
>DASQSS010000030.1:0-14122 GCA_035642255.1 Ktedonobacterales bacterium
GTACGGAACTCCCACATGCCGGCGGAAAACTGTGCGATGCCGCCGTAGAACACCGCCAGACCAATCACGATGAGTACGTCGGCGCCTTTCAAGATGCCGCCGTTCCAAGCGCTCAATACCAGCGTGGTGAGCGCGAAGCCACTCAGGCCAAGGGGGCCAGGATTAGCGATTTTCACCTCTGACACGATTATGACTCCTCTCCGGGCAAAGAAACGTCATCGTCCCTTTACCTCTCTGCTTCTGGCCGACTCCATTACGTCGGCTGACGATCGAGGGTCGAGCGCAGGATCGTTCCTGCGTCAGATCGCATGGTGTCATTAGCGGCGCTACTGCGCGGATGCGCCGGCGCGCGTGCCTCCTTTCCTACAGGAGAAGAACGCTCTATCCACAAGCGCGACGCGGGTGAGTGAGTCGCCGCGCGACGTGGGCCGTGGCCTGCAGCACACATGTCTACGGGTCTACGGGCGTCGGCCGCCCGATATGTACTGAAGTGAATTGTCGAGATGTACCAGGAGCGCCCAAGATCGGCTGAAATCAGTCAAACATGTCACAAAAGAGGCGCGCATACTTGCTTGCGTCAGTGGCAGTGTAACATACCATAAGAGCCAACGGAATACCTTGCACTGCGCATCGCCGCGCTCTTCTGTAAAATCTGGTATCATTTGACATATCGAGCGCGCCGCGCGCTCGATACTGTAGCCATCGCTTTAGCGTCAGCCGACGCAGCCAATGTAGGCTCGCGTCACGGAGTGCGAAGGGGGCATACATGTCGTCTCCTCAGGAATCCTCTGGAGCGTCCTCAACAATTGACGCGCTGCTGCAAGAGACCAGGCGGTTCCCACCCTCACCTGAGTTCACCGCCAACGCAAACGTCCGCGATCCTTCCGTCTACCAGCGCGCCCACGACGACCCAGAGGGGTTCTGGGCAGAGGCCGCGAATCGCCTCGACTGGTTCCAACGGTGGGACAAAGTGCTCGAATGGGATGCCCCCTGGGCAAACTGGTTCGTCGGCGGCAAGATCAATGCCTCCTACAACGCTGTTGACCGACACAACAAGACGTGGCGACGCAACAAGGCCGCGATCATCTGGGAAGGTGAGCCGGGCGACTCGCGCGTCCTGACCTATCACGATCTATACCGCGAGGTCAACGAATTCGCCGCCGTTCTGCTCGACCTTGGCGTGACCAAAGGCGATCGTGTCGCCTTCTACATGCCTATGATTCCTGAGCTGTCCATTGGCCTGCTCGCCTGCGCTCGCATTGGCGCGCCTCACACCGTCATCTTCGGCGGATTCAGCGCCGAAGCGCTGCGTGACCGCGCGATAGACTCGCAAGCCAAGGTCATCGTCACAGCGGATGGCGGTTGGCGCCGCGGTAACATCGTCCCGCTCAAGGACATCGCGGACGCGGCAGCCGCCGAAGCTCCCACCGTCGAGAAGATTCTGGTGGTGCGCAGACTCGGCTCCTCTGTCCGCGAGGTCAACATGCACGAGGACCGCGACGTCTGGTATCACGAAGCAGTCGCCCGCGCCTCACGCCGCATTGTCGAGCCAGAGGCGCTCGACAGCGAACACCCGCTGTACATCATGTACACCTCAGGGACGACCGGCAAGCCGAAAGGGCAGATGCACACGACGGCCGGGTATCTCGTCGGAACCTCGCTCACGCATGAATGGATTTTCGACCTCAAAGAGGACGACATCTACTGGTGCACCGCCGACATTGGCTGGGTGACAGGGCACAGCTACATCGTCTACGGCCCGCTCACCAATGGCGCGACGGTCGTGATGTACGAGGGCGCGCCAGACTACCCAGACAAAGATCGCTTCTGGGAGATCGTCGAAAAGTACGCCGTCTCGATTCTGTACACGGCGCCGACCTCGATCCGCACGTTCATGCGCTGGGGCGACCAATATCCCCGATCGCATGATCTTTCGTCGCTGCGTCTGCTCGGCACCGTTGGCGAGCCAATCAATCCTGAAGCGTGGATCTGGTACAACACCCACATCGGCCATGAGCGGTGCCCAATTGTCGATACCTGGTGGCAAACTGAGACAGGCATGATCATGATCACGCCTTTGCCTGGCATCACCACGACAAAGCCAGGCTCAGCCACCATGCCGTTCCCAGGGGTCGAGGCCGACATCCTCGACGAGAACGGCAATAGCGTGCCACCAAATTCAGGTGGCAATTTGGTCATCAAGAGGCCGTGGCCCGCAATGTCACGGCGCATCTGGGGCGACCCCGATCGCTACGTCCGCACGTACTGGGAGCGCTATCCCGGCATGTACCTGACCGGCGATGGCGCGCGACGCGACGAAGAAGGCTACTATTGGCTGCTGGGGCGCGTGGACGACGTGCTAAACGTGTCTGGACACCGTATCGGCACGATGGAGGTCGAGAGCGCGCTCGTCAGCCACCCAGCGGTCGCCGAGGCGGCGGTTATCGGCGCGACGGACCCGATCACTGGGCAAGCGATCGTCGCGTTCGTCACCCCGCGCGGTGGATACGCGCCCAACGACGCGCTCACCGCGGACCTGCGCGAGCATGTCGCGAAAGCCATCGGCGCCCTGGCTCGCCCGAAGAAGATCTACTTCACGACAGAGCTTCCGAAGACGCGCAGCGCCAAGATCATGCGTCGCTTGCTACGCGACATCGCTGAGGGACGCGTGCTGGGCGACACCACGACGCTGCTCGATCCGCATATCGTGTCGCAGATCAAAGATCAGTACGAATCCACTGAAGGCTAGAGGCCGAGGGTGGACGCGCCGCTCACAAACGAGCGGCGCGTCCTTCATTTCTCGCCCAACACTCACATCTCGTCCAACGCGCCTGAGCGGCGAGCGGGTTTCCCCCGCCACGGCTCAGGCGCGTTGTATGTGCCGACGCCACATGCCGTGAATGCCAGCTACAGCCCGACTACGCCATCCATCCACCGATATGCTACACTGGCGGCATGAAGACAATGCACACCCCCTGGATAATGGCGGCGGCTGAGGCGTAGACTTTCGCGAGCGCCGCCTCCCATCAGCCGCCACGCTTGTGTGTAGGCGGCTGCGGTTCTATGCGTGCGGATCACCGCGCCTCCTCACTCCCTCCACTGCACGGCGCGCTGGCGCGACGACGCCGACCTGCGCGCACTCGACATCTGTAGAGCACAAGCATAAAGGGGATCACCTATGTCCCAGTCACCCTCTGACGCAGCGCCGCGCGACGCCGCGCGTCCGCGACCTGTCTATAACATCGTCGGCGAGAAGGTAGCGCTCGGCCCAGGCTCACGCGAGGAGCAGATTGATCTGTTCTATCGTGGTGACAACAACTACGATGTAGCGCTTTTTTCAGGGGATCCATTGCGCCCGCGCTCGCGCGAGGCATTCGAGGCTGACTACGACCGCGACGCGAAGGAGCCACACCCTAGTTGGGTCGGCTACCTGGTCTATGACCGTGTGACTGACACACCCATCGGCGGCATTGGCTTGCGCGACATCGATCTTTCAATCGGGGCCGCTGAACTGGGCATCAGCATCGGCCGCAAGGACTACTGGGGCCAGGGGTTCGGAACGGAGGCGATCACGCTCTTGCTGGATTGGGGATTCACCATTTTGGGGCTGTATAACGTCATGCTGACGACATATGCGTATAACGAGCGCGCACTCCGCAGCTACCGGAAGATTGGATTCCGCGAAATCGGGCGCCGCCGTGAAGCGCAGCGTCTCGGCGACCGCCGCTACGACCTCGTCTTCATGGACCTCTTGCGCCCAGAGTTCCACAGTCCATACAAGCCGGTCATCACGCTCCCATAACACGCAAATGCGCGCGTGACGGCGCATGAAGGCAAAAAAACGCGGCGCCCGTGATATGGAGTCGCGCATCCATACCGCGGACGCCGCGCATGCCGATCAGGCGGCGAAACTCAGGACCAGAGACTCACGCGACGTGCACGGGCTGACGGATAGGAGCCGTCTTCGCGGGCATGGTCGCAGCCGCCTTACGGTTGACTGAGGCCAGCGCGCGCATGAAGAGGAAACCCGCAACCAGCGCGACACCCACCAGCGATGCCCACATAATCCCCAACGCCACACTCACATTGCTATTACTGGTGAAGACGCTTGCGATGCCGGCCAGATTCACCTGAGAGGCGGCCTCTACCGCGAACACCTGTGGGAAGTAATACAGCGTGGCGCCCGCAACCAGGAAGACCGTCGAGAGGCGATATGCGTTGATGTCGTCATCCACACGCCGCACCAGCTTGACGGCGAGCGCCAGCAGGAGGCAGAGCGCGGCCAGCGGACCCGTCAGCGGCAGCGCCGAGTTGGCGACGATGTTCGGCTCGAAGAAGATCCAGCTCAGCGCGAACGTCGCGAGCAGGATGGCGTCGCGCATGAGCAGGTACGACATCCACCAGACATCCGCGCCCAGGCGCAGGCCACAGCGACGCAACGTGCGAATGACGTACGGACGACCCAGGTGCATGACCAGCGCCATCGTCCAGAGGACCGGAAGGAACGCGACTATCGTAGCGACGAGCCACTGTGAGCCACCCTGCACGAGCGCATTCGTAATGGCTGTGGCGATATCATCAGGCTTCATGGTGTATTTCCTCCATACGCCCGCAGTAACACGCAGGCGTATCCGTCAGTAACAAGCTCCACAGCCCTCACTAAGCGGCCGTCGAGGCCTCAAAGCGATCAGCACGGCCGCCAGTGCGGATGGCGTAGATGGCAGCATATGCGCCCATGATGGCGAGCAGGGCGATAGACACATACGAGAAGCCAACGGCCCAGATCGGATTCGACGCGGTAATCATCCACGCGCTGATCGAAGCGAGCGACCCAGCGGCCACGGCATTCGCCTGCACGCCGAGCATATAGGGCACGAAGTAGAACAGCGCGCCCAACCCAAGCAGATAGGTCACGATCTGGAATCTGCGGGCATCATGATCGGGGTCACCCGTCAGCTTGATGATCAGCACGGCGAAGAGACACGCCGCCGCCAGGCCACCCGTGATGGGGAGGCTGTCGGTCACGACCACGTCCGGGAAGAAGAACATGAAGCTCATGACGACACCGGAGACGATCAGCATGTCGCGCGCCGCCACGTAGATCAGCCAGAGCAGATCGGCCCCAAGGCGCAGCGTGAAACGATCGATCATGTCGAGAATGTAGGGCCGGCCGAGGTGCAGGCCCAGAATCGCCAGCCAGACGAGGGGCAGCACGGCCGCCAGCGTCCCTTCGAGAAACTGCTCGCCACCCGCGTTGATGCCTGAGACGATGGCGTTGGTCAGGTCGGTAATGTTCATCGGAGTACTCCTCGATCATGCGTACACGCACGTTCAGCGCGTTACGCTCGCGGCATGATGGGCGCAGTCTCCGCAACCGCCGTCTCAGACGACGCGCCGACGATGCGCACACTCGGACACAGATACGCGAGGTCGCAGCGCAGGCATCGGGAAGCCTCCTGGCGCGCCTGCTGCTCGGTAAAGCCCAGGGCAAATTCGACTGACTTCCGGCGCGCGTCGCTCGCTGGACGCAACGGCATGACCGCTCGCGCGGCGGGACGAAGATCAAGTGTCACGCGTCCATCGGCTGGCAGCTGCGAGGCTGTCTCGAACTCGTCATCTGGCATCTCAGCGACGTTGGCAGGCGAGAGATGTCGCAGATACGCATGAATGGATTTGGCTGCCTGGCGGCCATGCGCCGCCGCATGAATAACCGTCTTAGGACCGTAGGTGATGTCGCCCGCCGCGAATACGCCAGGCGCGCCAGTGGCGAGCGTGTCAGGGTTGATGAGCAGGCCGCCCCATGCGGCTACCTCAACACTCGTTCCGGCTGGCAGGAAGGACGGGTCGGGCGCCTCGCCAATGGCTACCATGACGTAGTCCACTGGAATCTCGAACTCGGAGCCTTCGATCGGCGTGACTGACCGGCGTCCGCTGCCATCTGGCTCGCCCTGCGCCATGCGCTGCAGGCGGATCGCGATGACACTGCCACCATCGCCGATCAGGCTCACCGGAGCGGTAAGCTCATTCAGAATGATGCCTTCCTCCAGCGCCGCCACGACCTCTTCAGACTGCGCGGGCATCTCAGCCTGCGTCCGCCGATAGCACAACCGCACTTCGCTAGCGCCCGCGCGCAAAGCGGAGCGTGCGGCGTCCATGGCAGTGCTGCCTCCACCAATGACCGCTACTGAGCCATGAATGTTCACGTCAGGTTCGAGGTTGTAGCGCTTGAGGAAAGTCGTCGCGGGCATTACACCGTCCAGGTCTTCGCCTGGCACGCCCAGACGCTGGCTGCGCTGAGCTCCAACGGCCAGCAGGGTCGCGTCAAACTCGGACTCAATCTCGCTGAGCGAGATGTCGCGCCCTATGGCGGTATTGAGCCGAAGCTCGACCCCCAGATCGCGGATCGCCGCAATATCACGGTCCAGCTCGACGCGTGGCAGGCGATACTCCGGAATGCCAATGGCCATCATGCCGCCCGCGACTGGCATGGCGTCGAACACGGTCACGCCATACCCGCGCCGCCCGAGGTAGTATGCGGCGCTCAGTCCCGTTGGCCCCGCGCCAATGATCGCGATCTTCTCCTGGTGGCGCATCTTTGGCTTTCGAACCTGGCGTGTCCATGGGGAGCCGTGGTCAGTAGCGAATCGCTTGAGGTCACGGATCGCGATCGGCGCGTCAAACTCGCCCCGACGGCATACCGCCTCACAGGGCGCGGTGCAGACGCGCCCGCAGATGGACGGGAAGGGATTCGGTTCTGACGCGACGCTCAACGCCTCGTCGTAGCGCCCCTCGGCGATCAGGCTGACATACAGGCCGGCATTCGTCCCAACCGGACATGCGGCCTGACAGGGCGCGCGCAGATCTTCGGTGCGCTCACCGAGCCATGTGCGCCAGCTATGCCACGTCGCGGTCTTCTCTGCGACCCGCCAGCCGTGCTCTTCGCCCCACGGTTGCTCACCCGGTTCAGTGGGTGTCGCGCGGGTGTATGCGTCTAGTGGCTGCCAACCATCTTGCGAAGGCATCTCCGACACTGGTCCGCGCCGCGCCAACACGACCGTTGGCAGGTGGCTCTCGATGGTGATGGCATTGGTCGGGCACTCCTGCGCGCACACCTGGCAGCCGACACACGCGGCTACCTGGGTAGGCGCCAGCATCATCCATTCGCGGGAGCCATGCAGCCCGGGAATGGGTGTCCTCAGCTCACTTGCTACGCCTGGCTCACCATCGCCAGACGGACGAGTCATGTCCAGGCAGCGCACCGGACACAGGTCCATACAGATGCCGCAGTTAATGCAGGTCGCTTCGTTCACATGGAATCGATATGCCATGTGACGCTCCTTTCGATGCATGAGTCCTGGCGGAGCTTCGTTGCGCAATTGTGCGCAGAAGTTGTAAGCATTGTGAGGGCAGGTGGTCACATCAGTCTCTCAGCGCGTCTCGCTCGCATCACAGTCACATCACATGCCCACATCACGGTCGCATCACACACCCAAGCGAGCGCGCTATACTGGCGTAAGGGCCATACGCGCCCGGAACGACTCGACAATCCGCTGGCAGAGTGAGAGAGCAGGAGCATTCGTGAATAACGCTGAGCGCGTGAAGAGCGCTGTGCGTCTGGTGGCGACCGACCTCGACGGCACACTGCTTCGTGATGACCGCACGCTCTCCCCACGCACACGCCAGACGTTGGCTCGCGTGGTCGAGGCGGGAGTCACGATAGCGCTCGTAACGGCGCGCCCACCACGGTTTGTCGCGGCGCTCGCCAGCGAGGTCGGCCTGAGCGGTCCAGCGATCTGCTGCAACGGCGCCATAACCTATGACGTCACGCACAATGTCTTGCTCGAACATTGTCCGCTCGCCGCAATCGATGCTGTGGCGCTCGTCCAGGCGCTGCGGATTGCGGTTCCCGGCGTCTCCTTCGCTGTAGAGCGCGGCCTGGTGTACGGGTGCGAGCCGGCGTATCTCACCCTTGGCGCGCTCACGCAGCCACAAGATGGACTGCTGGCAGACGCTCTCGCGCTCTGCGCGGAGCCCGTCACCAAGCTCATCGCGCGGCATCCAGTCCATCAGGCGGAAGATCTGTTCCCTATTGCGCAGGGTCTCGCAAGTGAGCGCGCCCTCGTGACGTTCTCCAGTCCACGCTTCATCGAAATCTCCGCTACAGGTGTAGACAAGGCGGCTGCGCTCGCCAGGCTATGCCAGCGTCTCGGCGTCGCCACATGCGAGGTCGTGGCGTTCGGTGACATGCCCAACGATGCGCCGATGCTGCGGTGGGCTGGCTGCGGAGTCGCAGTCGCGAACGCCCACGACAAGGCGCTCGCCGCCGCCGACGCCATCACCGCCTCCAACATGGACGACGGCGTCGCGCTCTTCCTCGAACGGCTCCTCGATCTCTAACCCGCAGTTCCCCCCCGCATACGCAGGCGGCTCCACTGTCTGCGAAGCAACGCAGCCGCAGTCGCTACGTTGGCTGATATAATGCACAGCAGACACTGACGTCGTGGTTCGGCGGCGTCACATGATATGTGGCAGGTTCCGCGCGCTGAAGGCGCGCTCAAGAGGTGCGTGAGACAATGGGCAAACTTATCGACAAATTGAAGCAGGTGGGACAGGGGAATGGCGGCTCGTTTGGCTTCTTTGGCCGTGGCCAAGCGCCAAGCTCGCCCGCGCGGCCAGCGGCAGTGCTGGTAACGCTCACCGTCACCGATACAGCCGCAGCTGAAGCGGCCGCCAAGGCTGGAGCGGACGGGATCATCATCGCGGGATGGAAGCCGAGCGCCGACGTGAAGGCGATCAAATCAACGCTGGAGAGCGCGAATGTGCTCTGGGGCGTCGAGTATTCTGGCGGCGCGGAAGAGGAAGTCGCTACAGCGGCGCAGCAGGCGGGCGCTGGTTTCCTGCTCCTAGGCCCCGAAGCGCAGGCCGCGCCACTCTATGATCAGCCAGAGCAGTTCGACCGCGTCGTCACACTCTCCGCGCCGAATAGCGAAATGGACCTCCTGCTCTATCGTATGGCAAATGCGCTTCCCGCTCAGGCAGCGCTCATCACGCTTCCAGTCGGCATGCGCGACCTGCCTAAACAATCGGTCAGTGACTTCGCGCGCCTGGCGTTGCTCTCCTCCTCGGTGCGGTTCCCGCTGCTCGCGGTGGTAGATGAGACACCCAACTTGCGAGCCGCCCGTACGCTGGTGCGACTCGGCTTCGATGGTATCGTCCTTACAGGCGTGGGCGCCAGTGCGGATCAGATTGCTCAGCAGATCCAGTCGCTGCGCGCGGACCTGGAGAAGATCCCGTTGAGCGAGGGACAGGAGCGCGAAGGCGTGAGTCTTGGAGGGATGATTAGCAACCTCGGCGCGGGAGTTCAGCCTGAGCGTCGAGAGCCTGAAAAAGACCCCGATCACGAGTAGCGCCATCGGTCAAAACGACAGCATGCCTTCCGCGAAACAGTACTGCTGATGGGGCATGTTGGCACGATGTGGTACACTCGCCAGTGAATGACTCGACGCCTGCCCCTAGGCCATTTCCGCCGTGGCGCCAGCGCTCCATCGTGGCGCCACACATGGCCGCGCAGCGTCTAACCCAAGAGGGTGGAGGGCATGGGAATAGACGACCGGGACGACGATTACCGCTCGCGTGGTCAGGCTCCGCGTCGGCGCGGATCATTTGAGAGCAGTGAACCGCCTGCCGGTCGTTCTCAGTATCGCGGCGCTCGGGACGAAACACCACGCGGGCGTCCACGCGGCGCTGACGATCAACTCTCCTCCCGTGGTCCTGCGCGGCGTGACTACGCGCGCGATGATGACCCTCGCTCCAGTTCCGGCTCTCATTATCAGCGCGGCGGCCCCGACCGGAGCGGCGGCTACGATCGTCGTCCACGTCCCGATCAATCTGGCGCAGGGCGTCGCCCGCGTGGAGACTGGGAAGACGACCCCACACAGCGGCGCGAGCGTCGCCCTGCCGACGAGTACGCCCGAGGCGAGCGACCCGCTCGTGGTCCGCGTCCGCCGATGCGCGACGCTGGGGAAACGTCGGCGCGCGCGCGCGGCGCTCCACGAGGCGCGGGGCCTGGCGGCTCCAGTGGCCGAAATGGACGCGCTGGCGCCGCGGTGGCGCAATCGCGTGGCGGTTTGTGGGCTGAGGAGCCACTCCGTGCGACCGGGCTGCGCCCCGGCATGGCAGGCGCGCGAGATCCACGCGCGGCAAGACGTGGGGATGCGGCGACTGAGGAAGATACTTCTTCTGCGGGAGCAGCATTTGGCAAAGCGCTGCTGGCGATTATCATGGGGCTCGTCATCGGCGCGGGCGCCGCATACGGCTACTACATGTACAGCACGCCGAAGATTCCGGCAAGCGTCATCCAGCCCTCCACCACCCCCGCATCTAAGTCGAGTGGCTCCCAGGGCGCTGGCGATATTGCCCGCGCACACTACGCTCCGGTCGACGCGAGTGGCGACAGCCCCGTTACGTTCGTTGCCATTGGAGCCAGCGCGGACGTATAACTTGACCTGCGATCAAGCGTCCGGCGTCTGTTGCAGACGCCACACAGCACTCGACGTTTCCCGGTAGAGGCTCGCATCGCGCCGCACAAGCGGCGCGCAGACAGAGCGAAGGATACGGCTTTATCATGGCAGACACAGACAGCGCCACATCCGAGATCGTTTCTCGCATGCGCGCGGATCTCAACGACGCCGTTCGCCAGCGCGATCAAGTGCGCATGGACACCATTCGCATGGCGCTCGATGGCTTCACTCAGGCGGAAGTCGCCCGCAACCGCGCGGCTCTCTCCGAGCAAGACCGCGTCGCGATTCTCGACAAGCAGGTGAAACAACGGATGGAGTCCGCGGACATATTCCAGAACGCTGGACGTCCTGAGCTTGCGGAAAAAGAAACACGCCAGGCCGACATCCTCAAGAGCTACATGCCCTCGCGCTTGAGCGACGCGGAGGTGCGTGAGATGGTGGCCGGGATTATCGCCGAACACGGCAAGGAATTCCGCACGGTCATGCCGCTCGCCTCGAAGACGACCAGGGGACGCGCCGATGGCAAGCGCGTCTCAGAAATCGTGCGCGAGATGACCGCCTGATATACGAACACCAATCGAGCGGCGCCCTTCGCGTGAGGGGCGCCGCTCGATTCATCTCTCGCTTCAAGCCGGGCTACACGCGCGCAGCCGCATCGTCCAGATCATCCAGCGCGCGAGCCATACCTTCGCCAGCGAGCGCTCCAGCGACGCTCGCCTGAATGATGCCCTGACTTTGTCCCGCGCCGTCTCCAGCGAGGAACAGCCCGCTCGTGGACGTCTGCATATGGTCATCTGTCGGGAAGCCCCAGAACCGTTCTACAGCAGGCCCATACACCAGTGTGTCGTCGCCGCGAACACCCGGCGCGAGCTCGTCCAGACGGCTCAGGAAATCCTCAAACGCGCGCCAATACACCGGACGATAGGCGTCGAAGAGCGCGCCAGGAATGGCGGTCTGATCGGTCGGGCGTACACTATTGGCAGCCAGCGCCGCTGCGCTCGTCGCCTGGCCAGCGCGCACATCGCCGAGCCGCTGGACGATCAGCCGTTGCGGTGAGCGCGCATTCAGCAGGCGCGCGCTGTCTTCGCCGCCCGCCCACTCACCACTCGCGCCTTGTACTCCCGGCTGCGCCAGAATCGCTACGGTTGTCGTCGGCCCTCGCCGCTCGCGCTGTAGTATCGGCGTCCCGCTCGCCACGACTTCATCATAGCGGGTCACGGGCGTCACCAGACCACCAGGACATGTCGCATAGGTCTTGATGAGCGCGTCCCCCGATGTCAGGCGTTGCAGGCGGGGATCAGGGTTCACGTCTGTAAGCCGATCATATGCAACTGCTGGGAATTCCAGACGCACGCCAAATGTCGAAGGCGATGCGACCATCTGCGCGCCCAGCTGCTGCGCCATCCCACGAAGCCACTCCGCGCCATAGCGTCCCGGCGCCAATAGCAGCGTCCTCGCCCGCATGAGCGCTGGAATGTCCGTCTCATCGGCGCCCGCGGAGGGACGTAGACTGAGCGAAAAGGTCGACGCGTCGCGCCCGGCGTCCGTCACCTGCGCCCGAAAGAGAAATGTCGCGCCCGCCGCGAGCAGGCGATCCCGCAGCGCGCCAAGCGCCACATACTTGTCCTCCTGGCTGAGGCGACGCGACGGATAGCTGGTGACGTACTCCAGCCCCACGGATGCCGCCTGTTCGATCGCACGCGCCAACTCCTGCGGCGGGCTGGCCTGCCATTCGGCGCGCGCCCCCAGCTCATGGAGGAGCGCATCAACCTCAGTCGCCCGCCGCACAAACGCGTCGCCATCGATGACCGGACGCAGTTCCGGCGGCGCCGTCACTGGCGGCGTCACAGGCAGCGAGCTAGCGCCAAAGTAGAGCCTCCCACCGAGAAAGAGGCCCGCGCCCCCATATCCACCCGTCCCGGAGGTCGCCTCTCTGCGCCGCTGCTCCAAAGGAAGCCCCGCGTCAACGAGCAGCACGCTCGTCCCGGGTCGCCGCGCGAGAAGCGCATGCGCAGCCAGCAACCCAGAGACTCCAGCGCCAACAATGATCGCGTCATACACACGTCCGGCCGCAGTTCGCGTGCGGGCATCTGAGGAATCTGAGGAATCCATCGCCATGATTATGCTGACTACTTTCCAAGACCACGCCTGAACTCGAGAGGCGCTACAAATCTCATTGTGACCGCGCTCCCGAGCCACGTCAACCGCTTCCGGCCGTCGCTCCTACGCGTCTGGCAGCTTCGGCGGCCCTCTGCGGATACGCCCGCGCACGTAGTCCACGGAGTCGTCAGGAGCCATGCCCTCCTGCCACCACGTCGCGCCCGCGTCGCGATACGCGGCGACTTTCGCGATCTCCGCAGCCGTGTCGGCGCCAGGTGTGCCGCCATAAGCGAGCACATCGAAAGGCTTGCCAGGTGTTAGCAGCGGGCGCAAGTAAGCCATCGCGTCGCGCAACTCGTCCGGTGTCATCTGTTGGTTGTTCACCAATGGACAGAGGCCGTCCCAGCGCGCCGCTCGGCGGAATGGCTTCTTGTTCGGCCAGACCGCCGCCACCCAGACAGGTATGCGCGGATGCTGAGCTGGTGTCGGAAGATATCGCGCTCCGTGAATCTGGTAGTGTACGCCCTCATAGGTGAGCGGCTCACCAGTCCAGAGGCCGGTGATGACATCCAGCGCTTCGTCGAGCATGGCGCCATGCGACTTGTCATCTGGCGGCTCGCCATAGCAACTGTATTCCTGGCCGCTGTCGCTGCCGATGCCCACGCCCAGAACCAATCGGCCGCGCGAGAGCCGGTCCAGTGTCGCCGTCTCGCGCGCCACTTTCCACGGACGCCGGCGCGGCAACGGCGTCACCAGTGTTCCCATCGAGATTCTGTCAGTCGCCATCGCGATAGCGGTCAGAGCTATCCACGGATCGGCGAAGGTATTGTCGGGTCCCCAATCCGCGCCGATGTGATCCCAGAGGAAGAAGCCATCCCAGCCGTTGTCCTCAGCCTCCCGCGCCAACTCGGACAGGAGCCGCGCATCACCAACCGCGCCAAAATTGGGGACATTGATAGCGAATCGCATGATGGTCCCTCTTCTGCGATATCGGCCCATCGCTCAAGGAGCGGGCGCCACGCGTATATCAGACATCCAGTATACCGCGCGTGGCTGTCAGGCATGTCCAGTCGCGGTCACTTCATCGACACGCTCGAACTCCAGGGCGAGAATCTGGCTCTCATGCAGACTCTCCGCAGTCTGTGGCGCAAACTCCCACGGACTCGATCGCCACGCGTCCACCTCGTCTGGCCCGGGCAGCCAGGGAGGCAGGTCCATCAGCAAGCGCTTCGAGAGCGCGAAGACGTACGGCTCATACAGCATACGAAGCTCGGTCAATTTGGCATCCGCACCGGAGCCTGGGCGAAGGGGAGCGCCTACCTGATCCAGCAACCCGCGCAACCGAACGAGGTCATCAGCTGGCAGCCTGACGTCGCAACCCCTATCTGGCTCGGTCCCAGCGACCTGGCTGAGATCCACAGCCGCATGGCGCGCCATCGCGAAAGTCAATCGCGCTTGCTGCGCTGGAATGCCATCCACCCCTACAATAATGAGAGCGCATG
>DASQSS010000031.1:0-9056 GCA_035642255.1 Ktedonobacterales bacterium
ATGGCGAAGGATGAGTCGGTGTAGTCGTGCAGGAACATGTTCATTTTCGCCATCGCATAGGTGACGGCGTTGAGCTCCTGCCCGAAGAGGTGCGGGGCGAGCGCGCGCTGCTCCGGATGGCGCTGCTCAAAGAGCAAGCGAACTTTGATGAGTAGCCCGCCACTGCCACACGTCGGATCGTAGGCCTCGGTTTTGGGCGCGGGATTGAGCAACTCGGCCATCAGCCAGCCGACCTCTTTTGGGGTATAGAACTCACCGGCGCTCTGCCCCTGCCCCTCCGCGAACTTCCGCAGGAGGTATTCATAGGCGCGCCCCAGGATGTCCGGTTCGGTGTTGCGAAGGCCCAGCCGGTGGCGGGTGATCACCTCGATCAGCGTGGCCAGGCGGTCGTCGTCGAGGGAACGCTGGCCGCTCTGCCGCTCGTTGTAGTCCTTCACGTCCAGCACGCCCTGCAGCGGCGGATTGAGCCGGGCGACGGCGCGCATGGCGTCGGTGACGAACTCGCCCAGGCTCCCATCGGCGGGATGCGTGCGCAGCTCGCGCCAGGCATACTTGCTGGGCAGATAGAAGCGCACGATCGGCTGGCGTCCCACCCGCAGCGCATCCTCGTGGTCAGCCTCGATGATCGCCCGCGCCGTCTCCTCGTCGCCGTACTGGGTGATGTAGTCCGCAAACTCGTCATCGAAGACATCCGAGAGCCGCTTGTAGAAGACCAGCGGCAGGATGAAGTCCTTGAACTTCGGCGCATCGGTGGCGCCCCGGATCGCGCAGGCGGCGTCCCAGAGCCACGTCTCCAGTGCGCCAATATCGAGGCGCTCGTCGTCAGCGGGCATAAAGGGCAGAGTAGATGGCACGGGTATCCCTCCGGTCGCGCGTGTTCACATCGGGCTTCTATCGCCCGTTGGCGCCGGCGTCAGGCGAACGCCAAGCGCTGTATGTTTGCAGTGTGTTCATGGTACGCGCTCACCCAGCGTCCTGTCTATTCCTGTGCTGAGGGCATGCGTAGACACGAAAAAAGTCGGCTATACAGATGGGACGCACTGTGCGTCCCATCTGTATAGCCGTTACCGCTCGCCTCAGTGACGCAGGAGCAGCGGCGCGAGGCTAAGCGCCCACGCCGCCAGGTTCCACAACCCAATAAGCGCCGCGACCCACACCGCCAGCATCAGGCAGCCGGATGGGCGGCGCGGCGCATGCGCGCGGGCGAAGGCGAGCCCCTGCCGCAGTAGCCGCTCCCGCCGCGCGACACCCGGCGCGATCAGTGCGAGCAGCACCTCCTGCGGCTCCAGATCCAGGGTCTCGGCGTAGCGCTGGAGCGCCTCCGCCTGCTCCGGCGTCAGCGGCAGCGCCTGCCGCGCCAGCGCCGCATCCAGCTTGCGCTGGGCGTGAGCGCGCCAATCACTGGCGCGGGCTCCTTGGGCTTCCCGCTGGAGGGACGCCAGGACTGAACGGGTGACGTAGAACGTCACCGGGACATCGGTTGTTCCCATCCCGCTATCGACGGGCGCGAGCGGCTCGACGAAATCGAACCGTCGCCCATCCACCGGCGGGAAGGGCTGCGAAGGCTGGGATCGATGCGGATCCGCGCGCATGGTGATGCGCTCCTTCTTTCTCTGCGCCTACGCAGGCGCTCACGACACGAACGCCGAACGAACGCCGAAAGCGCGCCCGTACTCTGTTGAGAGGGGAGACGCGCCTTCGGCACGGGACGATCACGGTTCACCGTTGCGAACCGCATGACGCGAGGGGACGGTGTGAGTCGGTGGAGGCGGGATTGCTGGTGTTTGCTCGCGCGAGGACGTCTGTGCACGTGCGAGGCATGGGGAGTAGGTCAGCGCATCAGATCAGGCATCAGATCAGGCTGCTAGCCCTGTGGGCGTCTGCGCCCGCAACAAGCCCGCTTCCTTGAGGCTGTGGTAGCGACCTGCCGCGCCCAGAATGACATGATCGACCAGGTCGATATCGAGGAGCGCTGCCGCGTCGGCGATGCGATGCGTTGAGTGAATATCTTCCGGGCTCGGTGTAGGATCGCCCGACGGGTGATTGTGGACCATGAGGATCGCGGGCGCATTGGTGATCACCGCTGGGCGCACGATCTCCGCCACGCGGATGCTGGCGCTGCTCACCGTGCCCTGGTAGACCAGATGGCAGGCGCGTACTCGATGCTTCGTGTCCAGGAGCAGAACACGTACCTGCTCCTGGACCAGCGCGCCCATCTCAGCGCTGAGCAGTAGCGCGACATCAGCGGGTGAGGTGATGCTCGGCACGGGCGCAGTGGATGCTTCTGTGCGGATGATGAACTGCGCTCTGGACTGGTCTACGCGGTGTTTCGTGGAACGCTTCGGTTCGGGTCGCCGTTCACCCTGTCGTAAGGACCGTTTAGATGCGCGGCGGGTCATGTAGGTGATCATTCTGACTTCTCCTCGTTGATACCTGTGCGGTTGTTTCAGGCGCAATCACTCTACCTGCTCCCATAGGGATCGCGCCTCTGTCGCGGGCGGCTGCTCGGTGGATGGCGGTAGCGTATCTGAAGCGGTTGCCTGCTTACCATCGGAGAAATCGTCTGCTGATCTCTCCATCGCTGCCCACAAGCTGCCCGCTGGGAGATTCCGCATGTCATGGTCATCTGACGCAGTCTGCGACTGCCGCCAACGGCGTGAGCGAGGCGACGCCGTGACGCCATGCGCCTTCAGCCACTCCTCCCAAGGACTGCTGAACAGTGATGAGTTGGGAGGTTGCTGCGAGGTAGCGCTTAGCGATGTTTGGGAGAGCTGACCCACGTGCGCAGTTGTGCTCGTGGACGAGATACCCACCGTGCCCGGTATGATGTCCTCCTCGTTGTCGAGCGTATCCAGCGCTGGCATCTCGATCGCGCCGATATAGTGGTCTTGCTCCTGCTCCACGTTCGCCAGATCGCGGAACGTCGCTTCCAGTGAACCGGCCACCTCCCGCGCGCCGCCTGCCTCATCGGCCAGCACGCTGCGCGCAAGCTCCAACAGCAAATCGCCCTGCCCGCCCTGCTGACTCACGTCGGCGCCAAAGCTGGAGAGGCCCTCGCCCGGCAGCTTGCCCTCAACCATCAGGCTGCTCTTGATCTTGCTGGCGATCAGCGCCAGACCACGCGCCTCCATCGCATGGTCGTAGACCAGTTGGTAGACCCGCACGGGCTGGGTCTGACCGGGCCGGTAGGAACGGCGCGTCGCCTGGCGCATGCGCGTGGTCGAGAAGATCACCTCGTCACAGATGATCGTCGGAAATGCCAGCAGATCGAGGCCGACCTCGACGAGGCCGGAGTGGCAGAGCAGGACATCGCAGCCTTCCTCGACCGTTCGCGCTAGCCACGCCTCACGCTGCGCCGAGGCGACTGTGCCACTGCGTAGCAGCGCGACCCGCACCCGCTGGCCGGGTGGTTGGGGCAATATGGGAGAAGCGCTTACGGCGCTCATAGCAGTGGAATCGTGCAGAACATTGCTAGTCTGCGCCCGCCATGCCTCATGCCAAGCTGTATCATCCGCTTCCAGCAAGGCCTTGAGTCGAGGGAGTAGATCATACGCCCCGGTATGCTCAACGTAGACTAGCGTCCGCCGCCCTTCCGCACGCTCACGGCGCACCAGGTCGAGCAGCGCACGCTCCTTCGGATAGACCATCTCCTCGGGCAGTGCCTCCGCCTGGCCTAATACCTCGCCTTGCGAGGAGACAGTGGTAAAGCCCCGCCAGGGCAGATTCGGTTGCGCCATCAGCCCCTGGAACCAGGCCGCGAGACCTGAGGTGTCGTAGTGCGCCAGCATCTCCTTGAGCGCGCCAGTCGTCTCACGCTCGAACGCGGCGTAGGTGGTTCCCAACTGCTTTCCCATCGGCACGACTACCGCCTCCTCTGTGTAAGGCGGCAGCCCCGGCGCGACATCCGCCAGCTCCAGGAAGAGGCAGGCATCGAGCAGATGGCGTAGCACGAGCGGCGAGATGCCGGGCAACTCCTTCACCAGCGGCTTGTCCTCCCGGCGCTTGCTGCGCGTCCCATCCTCACGTCGTCCCTCGCGCACCTTCACGATCTTCTGCCGTACCCCATAGAGATCGACCCAGCGTTTCAGATCGCTGTAGCCGAAGGTCTGACGCAGTTCCGGCAGCAACCGCCAAAGCATCGGGTAGAGGTCGGAGCAATAGCCGCTGAACAGCGTGCCGGTCAGGAAGAGCGCTGTGCCACCCGGATCGCAGGCGTCCACCAGACTCGCGGCAGCGAATCCCTGCGCGGTTCCTGCGCCTTTGAACTGGTGCGCCTCGTCGCAGATCAGGCTACGGAACAGCCCGCGGTAGCGCTTGCGCAGGTAGTCGGCCAGCGGATAGCGCCGTCCACTGGTCTGCGCGATGCTCGGCGGATGAGCCGTCGCGCTGGGCAGTGGCAGCATCGTGACCGCGCGTGGCCCATTCAATGGTGGCAGTGTCGCGTGCCAGGTGACGTTATCTGGAACAACCTGCCAGAGCGCCTCCCCGCACGCCGCGCAGGCGCGTTTAGCCAGTGGACCGTGCTGGCCCAGCAGCTCCTCCTCGGTGAGATAGATGGCCAGCTCCGCGTCATCCGCTGCCTCATCCCCGTTCTCGTGACCGAGCCCATGGTTTCCATTGCTCGCTCGCTTCTCGGCTTTCTCGCGCTCACGCTCCTGCCGCTCGGCCCGCGTCGCGTCCTTGAGCGGGGCAAAGCAGCGGGGACAGCATGGTACAACATAGGGCGCTCCTGTCTCCGGGTGACGCGCGAGGCGCGTGTTGCCATCCTCTCCCACCTCCCGCAACGCGCGCAGCAGATATACCGGTGTCCAGGCAGGGCCAAGCTTGGCGGTACTTGTCGAGAGGATAGCGAGATGGCAGGGCTTGCGCGGCGGCGTGTTGCCTTCGCGCAGCGCCCGATCCCGTTGCTCACGCCACCCGCGCAACTCTGCTCGGATGCGCGCCACCACGCGATCTGCGCAGCCAATCGCCGAGAGCCGCGTTCCGGTAAAGCTCGGGTCGAACTGGCGGAAGGCGGCGACCTCGGCGCGTGTGCGCAGCGCGCGGATGACCACCGGTCGCGCGGTGGGCAACGTTTCGCGCGCCTCCCGCGCCCACTTCTCCACCACGATCGGCGGGCAGAGCACCACCGCTGGGAAGAAGCTGCGCTTCTCTGGACGCTGATCGTCGGCCGCGCACTCGCGCGTCACGTCCACATCCGCCAGTCCCAGCATCGCCAGGCTGAGCAGGGTCTTGCCCGTCGCCATTTCCGCAACGAGTCCCAGACCACGCCGCCGCTTGCGTCCCGTCGCCGGTTCTAGGTGTCCAGAACGCCTGGATGCGCGCAGGCCGCGAATGGCGCACGCGCCTGCCTGGGCGATCAGCCCTTGTGCGCCGAGTGGTTTGCGCTTGAGCAGACGCAGCGGCGCCCAGGGCGCATCGGTGGGACCGCGATAGACCGGTGGGCTAGCGGTCGCCACCCGTTCCGTCAGCGCCGCGCCGAACTGCGCGAGGAAATCGCGCTGCGCCAGCGCACGGTGAGGCGGAAGCATACCATCTGCTAACGTGGCGTCACTGCTATTTTCGGGCGGCTGGGGAGCCGCCTTGGAGTTGCTTGATGCGTTCGCCATGTCGATACCTTTCTCTATGGGATATCCGAAAGTTAAAGGGGGCAATGGGCAGCGCTAGACGATGTGGATGACCTCGCCAGTGTCGAGATCAATCGCCCAGAGGCTGACCTCGAAGCGTTCAGTCTCGGTCGTAACATGGATGCGCTCGCCGCTGGCGGGATCACGCTCCTCGCTCTCCTCGCGCACGCTCACCTTGCGGCACGCGCCTTTGACCACCAGACGCTGGCCAGTCACGCTCACCAACTCTTGCCCATTGGCGATGCCCGCCGCCGCGAGCAGGGCAAGGTGACCGCGTCGCAGTGGCGCAAGCGGTCGCCCGATCCCCTGATCGCTCGCCTTCAGGTCGGGCCAGTGGCGCTCGACGTAGCTGCGCTCGCCCCAGATCCCTTGCCCGGGTCGATTCAACTGCGCGGCGAGCGCATCGGGATCGAAGGTGGCAGCGAGGAAGTGGCGCAATGGCGTTGCGGCGACAGGCAAGGGATAGCGGGGAGTGGGCAGTGGTGTGGAGCCATTCGCTGCCCGCCACGCCGTCTGTGTCACGGCCGTCAACGCTGGTGACATTCCCTGGGTCGGCGCGTCGGACAACGGGGCCAGATCCGCTCCCGCCGCCATCCAGGTCTCGATTTGTTTCACCAACTCCGCGTCCACAGGGACCGGGACACGGCGGCGTCGCGCCAGCAGGACGACCTGGCCGAACGCGGCGTACATCGGCGTGGCAGGACGATCTGGGGGCGCATCGGGCGCGCGCCAGGGCGTATCGGGGAAGCGCCAGCACGCGAGATCGCGGTACTGCGCCGCTAGGTAGTTTGCACCCTCCGCGAGCAGCCGCTGAGGCACGATCCAGATCAGCACGCCGTCAGGCGCGAGCTTGCTCGTCACCCGGCGTAGGAAGCGCAGTTCCAGCCGGTCACGATGACTTGCGCCTGAGTCGGTGCTTGTTGCGCTATCGGCGGCGCTCACATCATCGTAGGGAGGGTTGACGAAGGCGAGTTGGAAGCCGCCTTCGGAGAGGGTGGTGGTGAAGAAACTGGAGACGAGCAGGTTTGGGATGCGCGTCTGCGCTTCCTGCGCTCGCTCTAGGTTCGGCTCGACGCCATACAGTTCCAGCGTCGGCGCTTGCGGGCCATGCTCCTCACTCGCTGCCCTCTGCTTTGAGATCTGGAGCCGTAACGCCTCCGCCAGCAGAGCGAGCGCCCGCCCCTTGCCTGCGCAGGGATCGAGCAGGCGCACGACGGGCGGCTGTGGAAGCGCTGACGGCCGAGCGAGTGGACTTGATGAGGCGGCGGAAAGCTGGAGCAGGTGGGCGATAGCGCTCACGACCGGCTCTGGCGTGGGATAGTAGAGGCCTGCGGCCACAGCTTCAAGGCGGCTCATTGAAAGAATCTCCCTCTGAGAATGGTGGAACCATCGGAAACGGTGGACAGCTCTTCGGGAGCTGTCCACGAACGCGAAGCGAGCCACCCCGTATGTGGGGCGGCTCGCCATGGGTGCTGGTGGACTCATCACGCGGCGCGTTCTGCCTCCGCTGTGGCAGAGAAAACTGCCTCAAGCGGCTCAGTTTGGAACATTCCGGCGGCGATGGCTTGGCTAAGGTCAGCGGTCAGCGCCAGCGGATCAGGACGACAGAGATAGGCAGCGGCGAGATAGGGGCTGAAATAGGAGGTGACGTACTCTGTCTGCGCGCCGTCAGTGCTGATCCTGCTGTGATCCATTGACGGAGCGGGCGCTGCGCCATAGCTCCAGACCTGGAGCGGCTCGGCCTCCCCGCGCGCCAGCGCACGCCGCCACAGATAGCCCGCCCAGGCCGGGTAGTAGGACAACCAGGGGATACGCGTCGCCAAATAGCGGAGGTACAACCGCGCGAGGGTCGTGCTACCCTGGTTGCCGTCCTGGTCATTGCCCTGGCGGCAGGCAACTGCTGGTTCAGCATGAGACGCGCGCGTGAGCAGGAGGAAGAGTGGGTGCGCCTCGTGCGCTTGCGTCTCGTCTTCCAACTGGGTGGCGCTCGCGCTCGTAGATGAGGACAGCGTCATGGACGAGCGGTCGGTATGCTTGGCCTCACGCATGTCCTCAGACGCTGACGCAGCGCTTGGTTTCCTACGTCCAACATGACCTTGGCGGCTCGCGCGGGTCACGACGGGCGCGAGCAACGGATCGTAGCAGGTAAGCAGATCACTCTCCAGCACGCCCTGTACATCGCGACTGGGCGGGATGACCGCCTGGCGGTAGGTCCAGTGGAGCGGGTAGCCGAGACCTCCCGAGACGCTGGAGCCGCTCAGGTCGAGGCGCTGGTGACCCAGCGCGACCATGCCGACGCCTTCCAGCCAGACGGCGTGATGGGTATTGCCGACGAGGTTCGCCCAGATGGCGCGCAGCGTCGTGCCATGTCCACGCGGCGCCACGAGCGAGAGGTACCAGAGATCGGTCGCGCCGCCCGAACACCCTGGCGAACGACGAGATTGGGCGCTATCTGTGTATGCAGGTGCTGATGCGGGCTGGCTGGTGTCCACCTGCGCGCCAGCCATGCGTTGAATGCGTGCCGTTCGGCCCACGACATAGGCATTGACGCGCGCCTCGAAGCCAGCGGCGCGGATAAAGGGCAGCGTGGTTCCTTCCGCTGTGACTGCCATGAGGGTTTGTTCAGCGGTTGACGGGCGCATGGGACTAGGCATCTGCCGCGCCTCCTTCACTGTTGTCTTCACTGGTACCTACATCGTCGCCTCCATCGGCGGGTTCGCCATTGGTTTCACGCTCGCCCGTGTGGTCTCCCTGTTCGGTGGCGAGATTGGCGCCTTTCTCTGCCTCTGCTCCTGACACAGGCCCGGACTGCGCCGCCGCAGAGAGTGGCTCGGCCGTGGCGGTGAAGCCATAGCACGCCTCACTGAGCAGATATGTGCCACTGCGTGGTGTGTAGCCCGCGTCCGCGACGAACGCGCTGAGCAGGCGCTGCGCCTCGTGATGCCGACGGCGCGCCTCCTGCGCCTGCGTGGGCGAGACGGGACGTCCCCAGGGATCGAGCGCGACGCGGGCAACAATTACCCAGGCGGAAAGCACCTCGCTGATCTCCGTCGCGCGACGCGCGGTAAGCACAACGCCAAAGGTGGCGGTTCCTCCCAGCGCCGCGGGTTGCGAGCGCACCAGGCGCTCGACACGTACAATGCCGCCCTCAGGGCCACCGCTGGCGGCGAGGTCGGCAAGCAACTCCTCAACAGAGCCAAAGAGCAGGTGGACGCTGCCGTCAGCAGGGTAGGCACTGGTCCTGTGTCCGGTGTGCGCCTCGTCTGCCTGGTGGGCCGTGTGCTGCGGGTGTTGAACGTCAATTAGATTTGCCGGTGGCGACAATTACTTCTTCCGCTCTGGTCGCTTGGTCAGGTGACGCGAGATCGCGGGCCTCCTTTGCTTCGTGCTGCGCTTCTTGGGCGCGATAGCTCTCGACCGCCATGAGGT
>DASQSS010000032.1:0-2887 GCA_035642255.1 Ktedonobacterales bacterium
GTCCATTCAGTCGCGTGGGATGCGCGGAGCGGTGAGCGTCACCAGCGTGCCTTTGCCCGGCTTGGAGGCGATCGAGACCGTCGCATCAATCAGCGTCGCGCGCTCCGACATGCTCAGCATGCCCCAACTGCCCCGGCTCTCATACTCCGCGCGTACCTCGTCCGCATCGAAGCCCTTGCCGTCGTCGCGCACTGTCGCGACGAGCTTGTCATCTGTCTCTTGCACATCAATCCAGCAGTATTTGGCCCCGGCATGCTTGAGCGCATTGTTGACCGCCTCCTGAATGATTGCGAAGGCCGTCAGCTCGACGTTGTGCGAGAGACGCTCTGGGTAGTCAGCTTTGAGCTTGATCTGCGGCCCTGGCCCCTTGCGGAAGCGCTCGATGAAGTGGCGCAGCGCCGAAATCAGGCCGCCATTCTCGGCATCCAGCACGAGCGGACGCAGGTCGAAGAGCAGATTGCGAATCTCATGGATCGCCTCGGTCGCCGTTTCACTCGCCTGCCCCATCTCTTCGACGGCTCGCTCGTGATCGTTCTTTGCCAGCAGCTGCCCGGCGAACTCCAGCGTCATGACAATCTGCGTCAGCTTCTGCGCTGGCCCATCATGCAGCTCGCGTCCCAGCCGCTTGCGCTCATCCTCTTGCGTCTGGATGATGCGGTCGCGCTCGTTGCGGACCCGACGATACATCTGCGCATTCGCTACGGCTACGGCGCCCTGAGCCGCGAGCGTTCGCATCAGGTCAAGGCTCCAGGCGTCGAAGACTCCGTCGCCGGGCGCCTTCGCCAGCTGCAGCGCGCCGGTGATCGCCTCCTTGAAGACCATCGGCACCGTCATCATCGAGCCAACGGGTGCGCCAAGCACGCCGATGTCGCTCGCGATCTGCTCCGCCGAGAAGCGCGGGTCATCTTCGGAATTGACAATCAGGGTCAACTCACCCGACTGCGCCACATGCCCGACCACCCCCTCATGCGCCAGCACGCGTGGCCGCAGATCATTGGTGTTCTCATCCTCTGGACCATAGAGCCACGATTGCGACGGGTCGAAGGCGGCCAGTGGACTGAAGATGTTGCTGTTAGCGGCGGTTTCAGCGTTTTCCAGCGCTTGCGCCACCAGCGTGTTATTCGCGGTGTCGAGCACATACGCCGCGCCCACGCTCGCGCCGGTCAGCCGCACGGCGACCAAGACGATGCGCCGCAACAGCGGACGCAGGTCTATCTCGGCGCTCAGTGTGTTCGCTACGCCTTGCAGGACGAGTGTCAGCGCCTGAATCTGTTCTTCGAGCTGACGATTACGGCGCTGCAGACGTTGCGCCTCTGACGTTTGGCCTGCTGCGAGTTCGGGCACACTCGTCGCTGAACTAACACCATTCTGAGACGCCGACATGGCATGCCTACCTCCGCAATAGGAAAGCGACCCCCGGAAGGCGCGTCCGAGGGCGCGCCTTCATGCTCTCCAGCGCTTACAACCGTAACCGTGATCCAGATTCAGACGCGCCGCACCCCGCCGCATCGCATTGAGCATTGTACGCAAGGCCACTAGACCGAGGTGAGATCACCAAGCAGACCGCGCGCGATCACGATGCGCTGGATCTGATTGGCCCCCTCAAAGATCTGCCCCACTTTGGCGTCACGCATGTAACGCTCCGTCGGCCAGTCGCGCACGTAGCCCGCGCCGCCCAACGTCTGAACGGCATCCGTCGTGACAGCCATCGCGGTATCAGTGGCAAAGCACTTCGCCATCGCCGCGGCTGTCACCGATGGCTCGCCGTTGTCCACTTTCCAGGCGGCTTCGTAGACCAGCAGACGCGACGCCTGGGTCTTCATCGCCATATCGGCCAGCATGAACTGGATGCCCTCGAACGCGCCCAGAGGCTTGCCAAACGCGATGCGCTCGCCCGCATAGCGTGTCGCCACATCAAGCGCCGCCTGCGCGACTCCGACTGCGATCGCGCCAATATTGACACGCCCGCCATTCAAAGATGACAGCGCAATCTTGAGTCCCTGGCCCTCCGCGCCGAGACGGTTGGCCGCCGGAACGCGGCAGTTCTCAAAGATCAACTCACCCGTTGGGCTCGATCGCAACCCCATTTTACGCTCAAGCTTGCCGATAGAAAAGCCTGGTATGTCACGTTCCACAATGAAGGTCGAGACGCCTTTCGAGCCGGCCTCGGCGTCAGTGCGCAGCATCACGGCGTAGATGTCCGCCTCCCCCGCGCTCGTCACCCAATACTTCGAACCATTCAGCACGTAGTCGTCGCCATCTCGCTGGGCCGTCGCCCGAAGAGCGTTCGCGTCTGAGCCAGCGTGCGCTTCGCTGAGCGAGAAGGCGCCAAGCGCTTCGCCACTGGCCATGCGCGGAAGCCAGCGACGCTTCTGCGCGTCGTCGCCAAACGTCGCGATCAGGCCAGCTACCATGTTATGGACGGAGAGCCAGACCGCGGTCGCCATATCCGCCTGCGCTAGCTGCTCATAGATCAGCGCGCCGATCAGCCGGGGCAGCGCCGAGCCGCCATACTCCTCGGGCGTGAGCAGGCCAGCCAGCCCCAACTCAGCCATCGGTCGCAAGACCTCACGCGGAAAGTGATGCTCCTCATCCCACATATCCGCATGCGGCGCGATCTCGCGCTGTGCGAACGTGCGCGCCAGATCCTGAATCTCGCGTTGCTCATCATCGAGCCGAAAGAACATCGCCGTTCTCCTCTATTCTCGAACCATACTCGCATCGTAGGGTGTCCACGGTGAGCGGCAAGCGTCTAGTGTGTCTCCGCCGCAGCCTGTCACAGTATCGCGCGAATTCCCCTGCGTCGACCAGTGGTCGCGGCTGGCAACTTCCCATCGCCACATTCTCAGTGGGAACCGAGAACGGAATGGGCGAGCCAGGTAAGCCG
>DASQSS010000033.1:0-9326 GCA_035642255.1 Ktedonobacterales bacterium
CCAATACAATGCATCTCCTCGTGCAGCGCATCGTCGACGTCATGGTCCCGGCCCTTCGCGAGCAGGCGCCCGATGAGCGCGACGGGAGGCGCGACGGGAGGCGCGGCATGAGGCGCGGCCGTCGATTGGTCACTGTGGCCGGGGATGGCCTGCGATTCGCTACTGGCGGCAGTGAGAGGCGCAAGATAGACGCTGGCCGCATGGTTCACACGCAACAGACGTCCATCCGCGCTATAGAGCGCGACGCCGTCGGTCATCGCCTCCAGCGCCGCCTCCAGCTCGCTCGCGCGGGCCGCCGCCTGCCGCTGAGCCTCTTGCGCCACGCGCTCCAGGCGACGGCGTTCTGTCACATCACGCGCCACCACGACTGCCCCCGTGATGCGCTGGTCGCGCCAGATCGGTGCGCCGGTGAAGTTCAGGTCGTGTAGCCGACCATCAGCTGTTCGCAGGCGCACATCCTGTGCGTCGCCGCCGCGGAAGACCTCGCCACGCAACGCGCGCGCCGCTGGCCGCTGATCCGCCGGCAGCGGATTCCCCTCCAGGTCATAGGCTGGTATGCGCTGGCGCCGCTCATCACGCGACAACGAGAGGTACGACTGGTCGGGACCGACGCCGTAGATAGCGCGCGTCGCGGAGTTGGTGCGCACAGGCTGGCCGTACTCGTCATAGACGAACACGGCATCGCCGATCGCTTCGAAAATCGCTTCGAGCTGCGCTACGTTATCCGCCAGACCCAGTTCCAGCCGCTTGAGCTTGCCGATATCCTCGGACACGCTAATGAAATAGAGCGGTTGGCCATCGCTATCGTGCACGAGCGAGCCAGTCATACTCGTCCAGACAAGGTGGCCATCGCGCCGACGGTAGCGCTTCTCCATCGTATAGGTCAAGCTTCGACCATCGAGCAGGTCAGACATATGGGCCGCGTCCTGAGCAAGGTCGTCGGGATGGGTGATCGCAGCGATGTTGAGGGTGAGCAGCTCCTCGCGCTCATAGCCGAGCAGCTGGCAGAACTGATCGTTCACCAGCACGATCTCGCCATCCGGCGCGACATGCGCGATACCCGTGGCCGCTCGCTCGAAGGTCGTCCGATACTTCTGCTCACTCGCCAGCAGGTCGCGCTCCAACCGCTTGCGCTGGGTAATGTCAACAGAGACGCCGAACCACTCGCGCACTGAGCCATCATCCTCATAGATCGGGACGGCCTGAGTAAGAAAGTCGAGGTAGACTCCATCAGCCCGACGGATGCGATATTCATCGGTATAGGGCAGCTGCAAGCGCAGCGCCTCGCGCCAGCCAGCGACAACCCGCTCATGGTCATCTGGATGGGTCGCTTCGAGCCAGCCCCAGCCGCGCGTCTGCTCGTCGGTCTGTCCGGTGAACTGACGCCAGTAGGAAGCATCTTCCATGAGGCCATCGCCCGTCGTCAGCCAGGTGAGCGAGGAGGAAGCCGCGGCCATCGCCTGAAGACGATCATCCATGATCCGCATCCGGCGCTCGACCATGTGCGTGACGTCCATCGCCTTACGCGCGCGACGCATCGCTTCCTCACCCTGGTCAAGCGCTTTCGCCAGCGCCAGGGACAGTTCGCCTGGTTGTATATCCGCATGCAGAGCCTGTCGCCGCACATCAGATACGCTGGCCTGTGTGCGCTCACCATCATCGGAGCCGCCCATAAGCGCCTGCTCCTCCCGCTGTGCTTCTGCCGTGCTTCGGTATGACGAAGGATTGTGCGCCGCGATTGTACCAGAAGTATACCGACACGCCAACACCGAAGCGCAAGCTCAGCGTTAGCGGGAGGGGGCGCCAGAGGAATAGTTTCAGATGATCTCCGCCACCGTCCTGGTGGAGGAGCATGCTGCTGCGCGCCGATCGGATATATGCGGCAAGGATGCTATGCGGCACATGCGGCACATGCAGGACACAGAGGACATGCGTGCCGTGCTGTACCCGAACAGGTGGGCGCGGTCTACCAGGCGCGCCGCGTGAGGGCCAGGGTCAGGGAGAACGCGCCGACGATGATCAGCGCAAGCGCCACCACGGCCAGCCAGATGATGCCGATGGCGCCCAGGAGGTACAGCCCAAAGCGAATGGTCAGGCCAGGCTGATGTGGAAAGACATTCAGCAGCGATTCAGTGAGCGCAACCACCAGCAACGACGCCACCCAGGCGACCGCGAGCAGCGCCAGCCCCATCGCCAGGCGTGTCACACGCAGGTGACCCGGCGTATGCTCGGTGTCATAGACCATCGCGGGGGCGTCGCGACCCACACGCTCGCGTCCGACGTAGCGATTGAGCCGCAGCGCCGGCATGCGTCCGGAGTCAACCATGCGCGCCACCCGTCGGCGCTTGCGCGTGGGCGTCATCTCGTCGTCCGCTGATGATGTCGGCGGAGCGTCCTGGCCAGTCTGCCGTCGGCGAGATCCGCGAGATCCGGCTTGCCCGCCAGCCATCGCGGGCGTCGTAGGCGAGGTAGGCGCGGCGCCTTTACTGTCGGTATCCCATGTCGCATCCATCGCTGCACCCATCGCCGCATCCATCGGTGGCTGCGCGCCGCGCGCGTCTCCCGATGTACGCGGGCGCGCTTCAGACGGCAGCCCTGCCGCAGTCTGGTCGTTCACCTCGTCGCCTCCCGCGCGTCGTTGCGCCGCATTCGCGTGTCGTCGTATGCGCGTTTGCCGCCTATCAATCACTTTGTAATCGCTCTGTAAGAGTAGCGTATGCGTCGTGCAGCGTCAAAGCTTCTGCGCCTGCCTGGCTAAGCGCCGCTCGACCGTCGCTCGGCTGTCTCTTACCTGCCGCTCGCTGCGTGGAGCGCCTGGGCGAGATCTTCGATCAGATCATCTGGATGTTCCAGGCCAATCGAGAGACGCAGCAGATTCTGCGGGGTCTTTGAAGTCGGTCCCTCGACGCTGGCGCGATGTTCGATCAGGCTCTCGACACCTCCCAAGCTGGTCGCACGCGTGAAGATACGGGTAGCCGCGGCTACCGCCATCGCTGTCTCAGCGCCGCCGCGTGTCTGAATCGAGAGCATGCCGCCCGCGAGCGACATCTGGCGTGTCGCCACCGCATACCCGGCATGCGTCGGCAGACCAGGGTAGTGGACAGCCGCGACAGCGGGATGCTCGGCGAGCATACGCGCGACCGCCAGCGCATGCTCGGTGTGTCCACGCATGCGGTAGGCCAGTGTGCGTATCCCACGCATGGTGAGCCAGCTATCGAAGGGTGAGAGCACCGCGCCAACACTTCCCTGAATCTGACGGATGCGCGCGAACTGCTCGTCGCCAGCGCGCCCAATCACAGCGCCACCCAGTGTATCGCTATGGCCGCCGAGATACTTGGTGGTGGAATGCACGACAAGGTCGGCTCCCAGCGCGAACGGTTGTTGGGCCACCGGCGTCGCCCAGGTGTTGTCGCACGCCACCGCCGCGCCGACAGCGTGCGCAAGCGCACTGATCGCCTCGATGTCGCTGATCTTCAGCATCGGGTTGGAGGGCGTCTCGACCCAGACCAGCTGCGTCGTCGGACGCAGCGCCGCCTGGACCGCATCCAGATCACTCATATCCACGAAATCAACCGCCAGGCCCCAGGGCGCGAAGATGGTCCGCAGCTGCTTGGCGGCGCCGTGGTAGACATCACTCGGCGCAAGCACATGGTCGCCCGGCGCGAGGGACTGGAACACGGCCGCAGTCGCCGCCAGGCCCGACGCAAACATCGCCGCCTCATATGTCGCCGCGGTCGCGTTGGCGCTCTCTACCGCCCCGCCCTCAAGGGCCGCCAGCAAGCGCTCGAGCGCGTCGCGGGTGGGATTCTCGGTGCGCGCGTAGATATAGCCGTGAGGATAGGAGCCGTCCGCCGCGCGCTCAAAGGTCGTCGAGAGGTGCAGCGGCGGCGTCACCGCGCCAGTCGCTGGGTCGCTCTCATGGTCGGCGTGAATCGCCAGCGTCTCGAATCGCATGTGAATCTCCTCGGGCCCTTCTGGCCTCGTCTGGTCCCATCCGGGCCACTCTCTCACTCGTATCGCCAGTCGCGCATCGGGCGGCATTGCGTCTGGCTGGCTGCGCCTGATATAAGCGCCTGCTAACACATCCGGCTCGGGTGAGGATGTCTACTCGTCTGCCGCGCGCTCCCAGAAGTGTCGCAGCAGCGCATTGACCATCCAGATGCGCAAGCCGATACCTAGCGTCAGCGCGCCATTGAGCGGAATCAGCGCCCAGAAGCGTTTGCCGCGTGGCTGCCAGATGGCCAGTCCCCAGAAGACCAGCAGCTGCGTCGCGAAAACGCGCGCAAGCGACTGCTTCTCATTCTCCAGATTCTGGCGCAGCGCCTCATACTGCCGGAGCGCCCACTGGCTATCGGGATCGCCACGCCCACTCGCGGCTCGCGCGCGCCGCATGACATCAGGCAGGCTATGCTCGCCTGGAATATCCGATGCGCGGCACATCGCGATCCAGATGGCTCTCCGCCAGCCACCAGCGCTCTGAGGATCCAGCCCTAACGGCATCGTCGCTCCCTCCGCCTGTCGCTCGCCGCGCGTGGCTCTGACGCGCCACGCCTACCAGTCCAGTATAGCTATAGACGTATAGCCACGCAGCGTCGGGCGTGACTAGCGCCGCTCGGCGGCCTGAGACGCTAATCTGAGGTTGACCTGGGGAACGGCGGGCGCTGTCGTTCGAGCGGCGCCAGATGAGCGACGCCAGCGCAAGAAGGGGCGCTCCACCAGCTGATAGGAGACATAGGCGAAGGGGATCGCGATACAGAAGCCGATGGTCAGCGCCCATATGCCCCGGGCGACCCCGCTCGGCACAGAGATGAGCGGAAAGACCAGATTGATGATCGTCTCGTGCCACAAGTAGAGGCTGTAGGAGATCAGACCGATGAAGCGCAGCGGCGCCCACTCAAAGGGCGCCCGCAGCAGAGGTGGCGCGAGGAGCGCGCCGAGTGTCAGCGCGCTGTAGCCCACCCCCAACACCAGTGGGCCAGCGATCATGGCGACATCTGTTGGGCGCAGAGCCAGATAGAACGCCGCCAGAATCGCGTTGCGCCGCTCATAGACCAGCGGCGCGAACGACAGATAGATCAGTAGCGACGACGCCAGCAGCGCCACTCCAGCCAACTGCGCGCGTCGTGAGGTCAGCGCGCCCGGCCGCAGCTTCAGCCAGGTGTAGACGACGCTACACAGCATGCCGGCGCCGAATACTTCGAGGTACTTGCCCTGGGAGCCGATCACCACGCGCTGTGCGAAGTCAATCCACGGCGCGGCGGGGCCAGCGAACGCGCCGCGATGGGTCGCGAGCAGCGCATCCACCTCGCGCAGCGCCAGCGCCAGTGCGATGACACCGAGGACACCCGCGATGAGCCTACGCGGCGAGCCTTCGCCGATGCGCCCCAGCGCCCAGGCGATCAGCGGCAAGACGAGATAGAACTGCCACTCGACCGCGAGCGTCCAGAAGGGGCCTGAGATAGTGCGATTGAACGCGGGCGAAATGTCGTGCAGCAACACCAGATGCGCAAGGACATTCTGCGCGCCTGTCAGCGTCCCATAGACGTTGAGCTGCGAGAGCGTGACGACGGCCAGGCACACATAGTAGGCAGGCAGGATGCGCAGCGCACGCCGGCGATAGAACTCGCGGGCGACGGGCGCCTTGCGTCCATCCAGGATGGCGCGCGCATAGGGCAGGAAGAGTAGAAATCCCGAGAGCGTGAAGAACAGGTCAACACCTGACTCAGTATAGAAGTAGGTCCAGGTCAGATCATGGCCCGCGATGATGGTCCTGGCTCCGGCGATTGACATGGCATGGTAGACGAGCACACTGAGCGCGGCGAGCGCGCGCAAGCCATCGAGCGCGGCGATCTCCTGTGGTCCGCTACCTAGTGGACGAAGCCAGCGCACCCATGCCCGCGGGTGACGCCAGACGCCGCGCTGTGATGGATTCTCGGTCGGTTCGACAGTCGGCGCTATCCGCGCTCCTTGCGTCATCGCTGACCTCGCAACATCCAAGCCGTCCCCTTCTCTTGCGCATGGACATACGCGGCGCCATGCCGCTCATTCCTACCTAATGCCTGCCCGACTCCGCGTGTCATCGCTGGCGGCAGGCCTCGACGAAGGCCGCGAACAGGCGCCGACTAAGCAGGTCCGTCTCGATCAGTTCCTCAGGATGGTATTGCACAGCGATGGCGAATCGCTGCGCGGGCAGCTCGAGCGCCTCGGCGACGCCATCGGGAGCCCACGCGACAACTCGTGCGCCAGCGCCTGGACGGCTGACCGCCTGATGGTGCAGGCTGTTCACACGTAACTCTTCAGCGCCTAGCGCCGTGAAGAGCCGGGAGTCCCGCTCGACCAGGACGGTGTGCGCCAGATGGTTGCGCGGCTGATCCGTCCACGCGTGAGCGAGAGACTCGGGCCGCTGAGCGGTAATATCCTGATAGAGCGCGCCACCACAGGCCACATTGAGGGTCTGCATCCCACGACAGATGCCAAAAATGGGCAAATCCCGCTGAAGCGCCACCCCTGTGAGCGCCAGCTCCATGATGTCGCGCTCTGGCTCGATCTCGCCGCACTCTGGCAGCCGCTGCTCGCCATAGAGCGCGGGATCAATGTCAGCGCCGCCCGTCAGCAGCAGCCCGTCGAGCCGCCCGCAGAGCGCCGTGAGCGCCGACATGTCGAGTCCCGGCGGGATCATCAGAGGTGTGGCGCCAGCGCCGATGAGCGCGCGGATATAGGACTGGTTATTGCCATAGAGCGGACGATGCGAGTCTGCTCGCTCAGCGCTGTAACAAGGCACACCCACCAGCGGCGCATCATCCATTGCTCGACCCTCCATCGGCGCCAGTGCGGGACCACAAACGCGACCTGCCAACCCGACCAGTGTAGCATAGTGTCGCGCGCCGACGAAATGTCACGCCAGACATGCCACACACATAGAAGCCGCCATGCATGCCCATGCGTGGCGGCTTCTATGTGTGTGGGCTCAGGACTGCGCCTACGCCCCGACTCCTGTCTGTGATTCGTCAACTGCCATTCGTGAAGCGCCTGTCATTCTGGCCGTTTCTTCCGCTACTCGCTCCTCACCGTTTCCCGACAGAACCATTAGCGCCGTCACAACTCCAAACCAGCCAAGCAACATACTCAGGACAATGACGCCCATCATCTGGCGATACCCCTTGAATTGGTCATGTGAAACGAGAGGCTGTCATCCTTGCGCGGCGTCTCTCGTTCAGGTGCGCGCATAGCTCTCTTACCAGTTGGCAACGCCACGCCCCCCGTTTCAGTAACATCCGCTGGGACATTCACCAGCGTGGCTGAAGCCCCAGATCCTTACGGCATTGTGAAGCGCTTCTTCGCAATCCGCACGCCTAATTCGCATCATCCACCTCATCCGCGCTTCTGTATCCGCGCTTCTGTGCGCGGCGCCCGCCGAGCCGAGCTTACTCACCGCATTGGGCCTCCCCGTCTGGAGGGGCGTGGTGAGCTCCTGCCAACGCCATGAGCGCCGCCCGAGCCAGAGTCGGATCGCAGCAGATGGGCGCCTATCTCAGGCACATAGAGGTATGCTCCGCCACGCACCGTGGAGACCTGGCCGGGACGTATGCCGAACGCCTGGCGCCCGCTGGCGTTGTCACGATGTCCGGGCGGCGAGGATGGGCCGCGCGCCTCGGGAACGCTCACGTCAGTCATGGGCTCCAGCCACAAGGTCTGCACGGCGTCAGTTGGCTCAGTCGGTCCCCGGGTCACGTCATCCTCTTGCGCCGTCACCACATGCGCTTCCAGTGGCTCATCCGATGATGAATCGCGGCGCATCGACAAAGGCTCTACGACCGGAATGATCTTCACATCGCGCGTCTGCGGCTCCGCAACGTCTGCGAGAGGAGTGGGCGCCGCAGGAGGTGTGGCGTTGGACAGCGCAGGAGGTGTGGATGGGATGGCGCCGAGAGTGGCTTCCGGCGCGGCTACCGAGCTCACACCTGACACACTGGATGTCGTGGATGTGGCGGGGACGGCGCGGATTGGCTCAGGCGCGGGCGTGGCAGGTCGCGCTGGCCGCTCCGGCGCCGTGAGACGCCTACCGAGCCACCGATGCAGCGCATGGACGAAAAGGGTTGGCTGATCGAGATAGACTGTCTCACCAGCGTTCGAGACGACCTCCAGATCCGCGTGTGGATTCAGGGTCACCAGCCGTTCCATCTCCGTCAGCGAATGGCGTGTGTCGCGGGCGCCGACGATGATGAGTGTTGGCGTTTGCAGCAGCGGAAAGACCTGCCGGATCGGCAGATCGAGCTCACCCGTCAAGAGTGACAGGGTCGCATGCTCGCCCCCCAGTTGATGCGCGCTGGCGGAAAGGTTGGCGAGGGTCGCGTCGTCCACATTCATCGGCCCGACGGCGCTGCGACGCCCTGCCGCGAGCCGCAGCATAGGACGCAAGCTGAGGATGGCGTAGGGTGTCAGCCCTAGCGCCACTTTCTGCATCAGGCGCGCGGTCGTCTGACCCAGCGTCGGATCGAGCCGCATGCCAGCGTCAGCCTCCGGCGCTACCAGCGTCAGCCGATCGAAGAGCTGCGGCGCGTCGGATGCGGCGCGAACGGCGATGTTGGCCGCGAGACCGTGCGCTATGACAGCGGCGGGCGCGCCGACCACATCCCGAAGAAAGCCACCAAGCATGGTCGCGTAGAACTCACCGGTGTGTGTCAGCGGAGGACGCTCAGACATGCCAAAGCCCAGCCAGTCGGGCGCATAGACACGATACGTGTGCGCGAGCCGGGTGAAGACCGCGCGAAACTCGTAGCTCGACGCGCCCACATAGAAACCGTGGAGCAGCACTACTGGACGGCCATCCTCCGGTCCAGCGACGGTGTAGTAGATATGGCCGCCATGACGCCGATCAACGCGGCCCTCGCCCGACAGCCCACTGGTGAGCGGCTGCGGCGTCGTGAGCAGGTGGCGCGCTGTCACCAACGCCGCGCCTCCAGCCAGCCCAATGCTCGCCAGCGCCGCGCTACGCCAGAGTTGACGAGCCATCCGTCTTGGTCGCATCGTTCACCATCCTTCCCCATCCTGCGCCTGCTCGGCGTTCAGTGGGACGTCACCTCTCGCGCGGAGGCGTCTCATGCGCGGACCCGAAAGCGAGTCACCCTGTCGGCTCGGCGCCTCATCCAGAAAACCGCATGCCTCAGGCCAGAGGCGTTGTGTCACGCCAGACTCGCTCGACTGCTTCGCTCTGTGTGTCTCCATGTCAAAACGAGCCAACGGCCGCTCTGGCGACACTGATACCCAGCCAGCGGCGCATCGGCGAAGTCGGGCCGCGCACGGTGATAAGATCTCAACACTTCGTT
>DASQSS010000034.1:0-6559 GCA_035642255.1 Ktedonobacterales bacterium
CGCGCGAATACGAGACTCGAAGGCGGCTGCGCGTGGGGCGTAGTATCCGCCCAGGCTCACGCCCAGCATGCCAATGCGGCTCGCGTCGAGATCAGCGCGGCGCTCGAGCGCATCAATCGCGGCCCGCGCGACGACTTCATAATCGCTGCGCATGGGTCGCTCGAACTCCATCTCGCCTTGTCCCGGTCCGTCAAGCGCGAGCGTCGCCATGCCCCGGCGCAGAAATTCATCGCCGTAACTGTGCAGCTCTTCTTTGACGGAATCAAGGCCGGGAATAAGTAGCACGACAGGGGGCTGGCTCGCGCCAGATGACTTGATGGGCTTGCGCAACACGCCCCACATCGTCACACCATCCTCAAATGGGATGGCGATGCGCTCGCCAGGCACATCGAACCAGGGAAGCGCGCGCGCGTAGCAATCGACAGCCAGATCGTGGGCTGCGCGAAGCTGGTCAGGGAAATCGACGGCCAGAAACTTGCCAAAGTGATACGCCATGGCGGCATGGAAATAGTGATAGGCCATGGATTCATGCTGGCCGCGACGCTCTGCCTCCTCTCCCATTCGCTGATGCATGGCGCCGCACTCAGACCATTCACGGAGCCAGCCAGCCCAGTCCTGAATACGCGCGGTCACTCGCTGGAAGTCGTTGGGATCAATGCCATTGGCGAGAAAACGGGGCGCCCAATTGGTAATCGCCGTTTGTACTCGCTCGTCAACTGCCATTGACATGTACTCCTTCGTACGTGCGTTGAGGGGTCTGAATCGAAGCGCGTCACCTCATCGTAACGTCGCAGCCGGAGTGCCCACGGCCGCCAGTTCGTTTTTGCGCAATCGTTTGCCTAGCACAGAACAATCGATTGACGCAACAATAACACCGAGGCGAACTAGGTGTCAATACCGAAAGCCGACTGCGCGTCTGGCATGCGTCTGGCGGCGCCTGACCCATGTCTCGATCGCACAGCGCTCACTGATTCCTCCTTTCGCTTGCGCATCGTTCCACCTGCGCCATTATGCACCATGGACGCTAGTGGTTCGTCAAGCGGCCTGCAAGCGCGGAATCGAGCGCGCAGCGAAGCGGATCTTTACGCCGCTGCCGCAGGTCCGGCGCAGGCGAATCAGCCCCTCTACGTCAGTTGACAGTGACGCGCGCAACAGATAGACTCCTCCTCAGCCACCAGGCGAACGTTTGCTCACTCCAAATCGACAGTGAATGCCAGACACCTGCTATGCGCCTGTAGCGCGGAGGGCCGAGCCGATGGACACCCCGAAGGACACCCCGAAGGACACCCCGAAGAACGAGCAGCGCGGACGAGTCAGCCTCGACAAGCAGCAACATGAGATCGATCGGCTGCGCGAGGAGATGAGCGCAGCGCCACGCGAAGGGCGCAAGATCACGACACGCGCCGTCGCGCGCATCCTAGACGATGTGCATCTCGAAGGGCGCATGGGCAAGTTCTACGTGGAAGCCGACGAGCCACTCTCGCGTGGGGGCACGGAGCAAGGCGCCTCGCCACTGCAGTACTTTATGGCTGGCGTCGCCTTCTGACTGCTCACCCAGTTGGCGCGGTTCGCGCCTCTTTACCATGTGCCGATCGATGACGCCTCTGCTGATGTACGGGCGACCTTCCAGAACACAGAGAAGTACGATGTGGATGACGCGCCACCTTACTTCGAGCAGGTCACAATCGCGCTGACGGTGGCCAGTCCCGCGACCGCCGAGCAGGTGAGTCAGCTCGTCACCCACGCCGAGCGCGCCTGTCACGCGGCCCAGACTCTGCGGCATGGCGTGCCGGTGACACTCGACGCTAAGCTCAATGGCGAGGCGCTCCCACTGGAGTGAGCGCGCGGCGCCCCTCACCCCCAATCTCTCTCCCACGGGGCGCAGGGGCTTTGCGATACATCCAGCACAGAAGGAGCGCCGCTGACCGATGACGACAGAAGCGACCAATGGGGCAGACTTTCCACGCTTCTCCGACGCCGAGTTCGCGCGGCGGCGGCAAGTCGTGCGCGAGATCATGGCAGAGCAGGGCATTGAGGCTCTGCTGCTCTATGGAGCGCTCGGCCTCGACAACGAGGTGAGCTATCTCTCCAACTTCCTCGTGTCGCGCGAGGCGCTGCTGCTCTTCCCGACAGCGCCAGAGATGGGCGAGCCGCTGCTGTTCGTGCAGTATTACAACCACGTCCCCACAGCGCGGCGCATGGCCCATCAGTGCGCCGTGCGCTGGGGCGGCGAGGACATCGCGCTGACAGCGGCTGAGGCTGCCCGCAAGCGAGGGCTGACCAGCGCGCGGCTCGGCTACGCGGGGCCACTGACGGCGCGCCACTACCTCGCGCTGCGACGTGCGCTGCCGCAGGCGACGCTGGTGGACTGCTCCGCCGCTCTGCGTCAATTGCGCCTCGTCAAGAGCGAAGAGGAGCTGGCATATCTGCGGCGCGGCGCAGAGCTGACCGACCTTGCGGCAATCGCGCTCGAAAGGCATGCGCGCCCCGGCATGACCGAGCATGAGCTCATCGCATTGATCGAGGGCGCCTATACGCCGGAGGGCGGCTGGACGGGCATTCACTATCTCGCGACCACGCCGATGGAGCATCCGTCGCGGTGCGTGCCAGCGCAGCGCCCCACCAATCGACGCATCGAAGCGGGTGACGTTTTGGTCTTCGAGATCAGCGCGCAATATCATGGCTATCCCGGGCAGTTGCTGCGTCCCTTCGCCATCGCCGCCGAGCCGACGCCCGCGTACCAGCGGATGTATGACGTGGCGGTCGAGGTCTTCGAGGCCATCGCGGCAGTCGTGCGGGATGGAGCCAGCAGCGAAGAGGTCCTCGACGCCGCCGAGCGCATCCACGCGGCGGGCTACACGATCTACGACGACCTGTTGCATGGATTGGGTGGCGGCTACCTGCCGCCGATTCTGCGCACACGGCAGACGAGCGCGACGACGCCCGCGCCCTTCACCTTCGCTGAGAATATGACGGTCGTGATTCAGCCCAATGTCATCACGCCCGACGAACAGAGCGGCGTGCAGGTGGGCGAACTGGTGCGGGTGACGCAGACAGGCATCGAGCGGCTGCACTCCTACCCCATGCGATTCACACGCTGCGGGTGAGGATGGGGCAGCCAGGAACGGTCGGCGCGGCGAGAGCGGGACTGAAGCCGCTTGCAGGTGGCGAGTTCTACTACTTTCGCCTCGAGCCATGTCGTTTCTTGCTCTGTCGCGGCCACAAATGGAACAACGTGGTTGAACGAATCAGTTCAGGTCACGTTCCCGTCTGCACAGATGCGTCCTTCTCAAACCCGATTGACCTGCGCCTGTCCCTGTTCGCGCAGCCGACGCGCTCGCTCGCAGCGCGGCGGCAAACACCTGACTATCGGCTGTCCAGTCGGCGATTGGGGGATAGACCTCGCGCTTCCATCGGTAGGGTAGCTCGACGAGGAGGCCTGGCCTGGGCGCGGCGCGCGCCAGAGAAAATGCGTTATGCAGGATGGTTCGCTGCTGCTCCCGGTTGTCTGGTTCTCCCAGAGCATGGCCGAACGGCCAGTGCAGATAAAGCATGCGCGGCGCCTTCACCAGCACGGCCAGCTCCTTGACCAGCGCCAGCGCGACCGTGCTCACGCCGCGCGCCTCGATCTCGCGTGCCAGCAGCCCCACGGACCGCGTGCACACCGGTCAGGCGGGTACCAGCAGGGCGAGGTCCACGCCCGCGTGCGCGAGAAGCGCGCCGACTTCGCGACCGGGCGCCAGCAGGTCCAGCGGATCGTCAGTGAAGCCGAAGCCGTAGTGCGCGTCGGCCACATGGCCGACGACGCCTTCCGCCTCCAATTCGAGCAGGCGCTCCAGGGGGAAGACGAGGTTGGGATCGCGCGCAGCGTCGCGCCGGTCGTAGTGCTCGTGGGTGATGCAGAGGTCCGTCGTGCGGGCGGTGCGCGGGATGATGCGAAATGACGCGTCCGACTTCAGCTCGAAGGGCGTGTCGGCGCAGAGGTGGACGCCTGCCGTACTCACGAGGGCAACCGTCGCCTGCGCCAGCGGGCGCCTCAAGGGTGTCCAGGGGATGTCGCTCGAGGGGCGGATGTGCTCCAGGCGGAACTGCAAGCCTCCCAGCGCGCTGCCCATCCAGCGGGCGACCCGCTCGCCCCATGCGCTCTCGTTGGTCCACCGCAGCCCACGCTCTCGCCGGCGACTGATGGGGGTCAGCCTGTCGCGCTCGTTCATCGTCACCCTCCTTCGACAGCCCTCTTCATCATCTGAACCGCGCGTTGGCTTTGCGCTTGAGAGAGCCGCTGTAGCAGTGGTTCCAGCGGGCGAAGCCACGGCACGAGTTGTACGCGATGCGCGAGCGTCACCTGCGTGCCGTCCGCTGTGGCGGCAAAACGCAGGGCGCCAAGCGAAGCGAGCATAGGAAACGGCGCTTTGATGACCTGGAAGTCAAACCCTGCATTCGCCTGGTAGTTCTGGACCTCGACGAGAGAGGTGACGGCGTGGCCAAAGCGCATCAGGGTTTCTTCAAACCGCGTCCCATCTCCGAAGGGGCCAGTGGACAGTAGTCTGACCTGCGCTCCCCCGATCCACAGCGGAATGTTGGAGAGGTTGGCCCCGAAGCGAAACACCTCGCCAATCGGCCGGTGGATGACGATCGTAGCTGCAGTTTGGATCATAGTGACCCTCTCCCTTCTCCTCAACGCACCCACCTGGCGCCGGGAGCCGCCTGGACCTGCCTCGCTACTGCCATCACAAGCATACTCGTACACCATCCCCCAACCGTTACCAGGGGCGTTACGAAGTCTGCTTCCGTCCAGGCTAGAACAACGCACGACGAATCTCTCGACCCTTATCTCTGCTAAGCCTTTAGCTAAGTGTTCAGCTAAGCCTTTAGAGGCACGAGGAGCGCGGCGCATGGGAGCGGCTACTCGGTTCATGATTTTGAGTACGAAGTAGTGCGTCCATGCCTACAAAGATACGAGTATCCATAAATTGCCGCGTACGGCGAGCGCGGGAATGAAGCCCCTCGCGGAAGGCTAGCTGGATGACATGACAGCATGCTCCCAGCCTGTAATGACTGGGAGCATGCTATAGACCGCTCGCTCTACGCCCGCTCTACGCTAGCTCAGCAGAGCGAGTGGCTCCTCCAGCAGGTCGGCGAGCGCGCCCAGGAACTCCGCGCCACGCGCGCCATCGATGACGCGGTGGTCGCAGGAGAGGCTGAGCGCCATCATCGGCTGCACAGCGGGAACGCCATGCAGCGGCACGACCCGCTCGACAATTCGCCCGACGGCCAGAATCGCCGCCTGGGGCGCCGGCACGATGGCGTTGAAGGCGTCCACGCCGTACATGCCGAGATTGCTGATAGTGAACGTGCCACCCGCCAGATCATCCGTGCGCTGCCTGCCACTCTGCGCCCGCTGCACCAGCTCTGTGCGCCGCTCGGCGATGGAGCCGAGGTCGAGCGTGTCCGCGCGGTGAATCACAGGCGTGACGAGGCCGTAGTCAGCGGCGACCGCCAGCGCGACATTTATGTCGGGATGCTGGATGATGCCGCCATCGCGCCACGACGCATTGACGCGCGGATGCGCCCGCAGCGTATGCGCGACCGCCATCACCAGCAGGTCCGTGTAGGTGATGTTGACCGCGCGCTGCCGACGCGCCTGCTCGCGCCAGGCGATCATGCGGCTGGCGTTGATCTCGCGCAGCAGGAAGAAGTGTGGGATCTGCTGCCAGCTCTGGGTCGTGCGCTCGGCCATGATGCGCCAGACCGGATGCAGCGCGGACGACGCCGTGGCCGTTGGCTGAGCTGATGCGGCGCGCGGAGCGAACGCCAGCACGTCGCGCGTGATGACCGCCGCGTTGGGGCCACTACCCGACGCCTGGGCGAGATCAACGCCGCGCTCCCGCGCCAGCCGCCGCGCCTTCGGTGAAGCGGGCAGCAGACGCGCCGCTCGCTCACCCACAGCGAGCGGCGCGTCCGACGGCGCAGTCGGCGACGGCGCGTCTGGAGCCGCGACATCGCGCTGATCGAGATAGGCGATGACATCGGCCTTCTGCACACGGCGGCCATTCGTCGGGATGCTCTCCAGATCGATGCCACGCTCCGCCGCGATGCGCCGCGCGAGCGGGCTGACCCCGCCAGCCGCGCCCCCGCTCGTCGCAGCGCCATTCGTTGCCGGGGCTGTGACCGCAGCGGCGGCGGCGGACGGCGCAGCGGGAGCGTTGGCTGGCTGCTCGCCGGGCGCGAGGATCATAGCGATGACCTGCCCCACCGGCACATCCTCGCCCTCGCGCGCCGCAATGCTCGCGAGCGTGCCGCTCGCGCGGGCCTCCAGCTCCTCGGTCGCCTTGTCGGTCTGAATCTCCGCGAGGACATCGCCCTCACGCACGGCGTCGCCCTCGCCTTTGAGCCAGCGCACCAGCGTGCCCGTCTCCTGGGCCATTCCCAGGGCGGGCATGAACACCTTTGTAGCCATCGAATTACGTCTTCCCTAGCGGCGCCGCTACCGCGCCTTCGACGATTGCGCCTTCTTGGCGTGCCCATCGGCCGCATGGCCGTTGGATGACTGCGCGGG
>DASQSS010000035.1:0-7595 GCA_035642255.1 Ktedonobacterales bacterium
GGCGATCAGTGTCACACGCGACACCGTCATCGTGGACCCGGCGCTGCTGCGCTCGGCTGGCGCGCTGACTACCGCTGCGCATGCGCTCAGCACAGCGGTCGGCCTCCCCCAGAGCGCCGTGATGGCGCAGATCGACATCCCTGGCGAATATGCGCGGCTGGTCGGTTCTGATGGCCTGCCTCTTTTGCTAACTCCGCAACAGAGCGCGGCGGTCAATGCCGCCATCACCACCAACCAGCTCCAGAGCGGTGTCGCGCTGATACCTCAGGCGACCCGCGAATATCCCGACGGCACGCTGGCGGCGCAGGCGCTGGGGTTCGTGCGATTGAGTGACGGCTCTGGGCAGTACGGCGTCGAGCAGATGGAAAACAGCGCGCTCGCGGGGTCGCCCGGCCTGCTCTACACCCGCGTCAGCCAGGATGGTCAGCCGCTGGCCTTGCCGCCGCTGCGCCAGACCAACCCCATCCCTGGCGCGAATGTGACATTGACGCTCGACGCGACGGTGCAGGCCTGGGCCCAGACGGGGCTTGCCAACGCTGTGCAGTCCGCCAACGCGGATGGCGGGCAAGTCGTCGTACTCGATCCGCAGACGGGCGGCGTCATAGCGATGGCAAGCTCGACCGGATTCGACCCGAATCAGTACTTCAACGCGCCGCTGAGCAGCTTCAGCAATCCCGCTGTCAGCTCGACCTATGATCCTGGCTCCGTGATGAAGGCGATGACGATGGCAGCGGGCATCCAGCAAGGCGTCATCACGCCGCAGACCACGTTCTTTGACCCTGGCTACACCGATGTGGATGGCGTGCGCATCTACAACTTCGACCGCACCGGCCACGGCAATGAGAACATGGTTCAGGTGCTGCAATACTCCGCGAATGTCGGCGCGATCTTCGTCGTGCGGCGTGTGGGGGCCAAATCGTTCTATCAGACGCTCAACGCCTTTGGCTATGGGCAATCAACCGGCAGCGGCTTGCCAGGTGAGGTCGCGGGCCTGCGCGGCGGCGGAAAGGGCGAGAGCTCAAACCTGACGCTCGCTGAGAACGCCTTCGGTGAGAGCATCGGCGTGACCCCGTTGCAGGTGGCGTCAGCCTATGCGGCGCTGGCGAATGGCGGCGTGATGATGCGCCCACACATCATCGCCAGCGTCACAGCCGACGGCGGCCTCGGCGCGACGACGACGTATGCGCCGCAGGAAGTGCGGCAGGTGGTTAGCGCACAGACGGCGGCGACAGTGACGCAAATGCTCACCCAGTCGGCGCTCAACAGCGACGCGCACATGGCTCTGCTGCCAGGCTACAGCATTGCGGCGAAGACGGGCACCTCAACACCCTATCCCAACGACCCCGCCTGGACGTATGCCTCAGTCGTGGGTTACGCGCCCGCTACACATCCGCGCTTCGTGCTGCTCGTCAAGCTCGACCATCCGCGCCGGGTCATCTTCGGTGGCGACGCGGCTGGCCCGCTCTGGCGCGCGCTCGCCCAGCGGCTCTTCCTCTACTATCGCATCGCGCCCGACCAGACGACAGGATGAGCGGACAGGCGCCCAACTGTACAGTCCAACCTTCCTGATACGCGGTCGCACCGTGCCGTTGGAGAATGGCTCTCGGCTTCCGTGGCCTACTTGCGACTTGGCGGAGCAACAAACTACAACGGTATGGCGCCACACGGTAATACAAGACGAGCTAAACGGCGCGAGGATGTTTCTTGAGCCATTTGGCGAGTTCCGGGTTCAACTTGTGTTCCATCAGGCGCACCATATCTGTTAGACCAAATGAGCAATGTACACCTTGTAAGGATGCTTTCTGCTATTATTGTGGCATGACACTGCTCGAAGTAATTGAACGCATTGCCCCAGAGCTGGAAAAGAATAGCCACATCCACGCGATGTGGCTAGAAGGTTCATGGGCAACGGGCAAGAATAATGAGCATTCGGATATTGATGTTTGGCTTGATGTGGATGATGGCACGTTTGAGCAGTGCATCTCAGCGTTCCGTAGGCGCCTCAATACTGTTGGTGAGATAGATTGGGAGGACACTCGCGGTATTTATTCCCGGGAGCCAATGCTCATGAAGCAAACCTTCCATCCAAAAGGCCTGCCCGAAGAGCAAGTCGTCGAGCTTGACTTACAAGAACATAGCCGACAGTTTGTTTTTTCAAAATCAGCACACATCATCAAAGTACTTTTTGATAAAGATGGCACGATACGGTGGCGGCCATAAACGTGTGCAACTCCGACCTCTTACTTGCTTAGTAAACACTCCTGATACGCGGTCAATACGCGATCACGCCATGCCGTTGGAGAATGGCTCTCGGCTTCCGTGGCCTACTTGCGACTTGGCGGAGCAACAAACTACAACGGTATGGCGCCACACGGTATTACCTGTCAGTAGCGCGACATTCTCCGAGCAGACGACGAGCGCGGGACACGTCTACGCTGGCAGCGATTCCTCGTCCGCCCAGTCCTCTTCTTCCTCCACGTTCCCTGCTGTCTGTGCGGTGTTCACCCGCTGTGTCGCCGACGCCGCTACAGGCGCCGCTATGGGTGTCGCTATGGGTGTCGCTATGGGTGTCGCTATGGGCAAGGGGCGAGATGGCTGCGGCTCCTCGATGACATGTTCGACCGCCGCGAGCGCGCGCTGCGACTCAGGCGCGAACCGCGCGACCATTTCGGGAGTGACAGCATTGTCGCGGATGATGTCGCGGTAGAGCGCGGCGCTACGACGTGGCGTGCGGCGCTGCGTGGCTGGGTCGAGCGCGTAGAGGCCGAAATGCTGACTCCACCCTTCGGACCACTCGAAGTTGTCCACGAGCGACCAGTGGAAGTAGCCGCGTAGGTCAATCCCCTCGGAGAGCGCCTTACCCATCGCGCGCGCCGCTTCGACGAGGAGCCACGGGCGCAGCCGATCCGTCGCGTCGGCCACGCCGTTCTCCGTGACATAGATCGGCTTGCCCAGAGCGCTGGCGCGCCGCGCGACGCGCAGCACACCGTTGGGATACGCCTCGCCGTAGGCGGCTGAGATGCCCAGGTCACCACGCGGCGCGCCTGGCGCCACATAGCGCCGCCCGAAGAGCTGCGCCCAGTGATCCCAGGAGAAGATGACGTAGTCGCGGGCATAGACATTGATGCCCACGTAGTCATACGCGCCCGCGACCTCGCTCATGTCGCCAGCGAGCAGACCAAAAGGGAAGCATGGCGTGCCCGTCTGGAGCGCGCTCGGGAAAAAGTCGTTGAAGGCGCGGTCGAGCGCCGCCGCCGACATCCGGTCGAGCGGTGAGTGGGGATTGAATGGATCGAAGAGGTTGTAGTGGTGCGCCCAACCGACGCGCGCCGTTGGCTGAGCGCGATGGATGGCGCGATACGCGGCGGCATGCGCGCGAGCCATTGCCGCCTGCACGCGGATAGCCGCGGCGGCATCGCCATTGCGTCCCGGTGGGAACTCGCCCAGATGGTAGCCGAACGAGCTATAGATATTGGGCTCGTTGATGGTGCACCAGAAATCGCACAGGTCGCCGAACTCGATGACTGCGCGCTCGGCGTAGCGGGCGAACCGCGCCACCGCATCGGGCGCGAGAAAGCCACCCTGGTCGGCGAACCAGAGCGGATCAGTGAAGTGGTGCAGCGTGACGAGCGGCTCGATGCCGCGCTGGCGCATCTCCATCAGAATCTCGCGGTAGCGCTTGATGGCGGAGGCGTCCCAGACGCCGGGGCGCGGCTCCAGCCGACTCCACTCGATCGAGAGACGCAGCGCATTCACGCCCAGATTCGCCGCGCGGTCGAGGTCCGGCTCGGCGGCGCGCCACCAGTCACAGGCGTCGCCACAGATGTCGCCACTCTTGATGTGGCCCTGGCGCTCCCAACGGTCCCAGGTGGTATTCGTCAGGCCGCCCTCATATTGATAGGCGGCGGTCGCTACACCCCAGGTGAAGCCTGCCGGAAAGCGGATGGCGTCATCCGGCGACAACAGAGCAGCGGGCGCGGGGCTAGAAATCGTTTCGACACGTATAGCAGGCTGGCGCTCTACCTCACGCGCTCCAACACCCGTGCCGTCGAAGCGTGGGCGCTTCGCCCACGTCACGCGCTTTACCGCGTCTTTCACCGCGTCCTTGACATTCCGCGCGCCCAACTGCCCCATACCCCTACCTACCAGTCTTTTCAGGTTTTCGCCCCAGACGCCGGCGCCAATGCCTGTCCACGCACGGGGGCGAGCATTCTATCGTTGTTCTCCCAGCTATAGAAGCAGAGCGCATGCCAGCGTCTAATGACCGTCCGACGGAGACGCTCCGCCCATCTCTACACACATCTCTACGCTTATCTGTACGCGTATGTTCTACGCTTATGTTCTACGCTCATACTATCTATACGCTCGCCTCAATCTCATAGTGCTTGTTGTCTTCCCGCGAGCCACCCTGTCCACCGCGGATGTCGGCGTAGTCCTCGACAAACTCGATACGCTCGATCCACTTGACCATCTTGAAGCCGAGCAGCGTCTCCACACGCAAGCGCAGCGGCGCGCCGTGCTCCACCGTCAGGTCTTCATCGTTGAGCTGATAGGCCAGCAGCGTCTGGGGGTGACGCAGTGTCGCGAGATCAATGACTTCGTAGTATTGTTGGCCTGAGGTATCGTTGGAGAGCGACCAGAAGACGACATGATGCGCTGTTGGTCTTGGCTCGCATAGTTTCAGGATATCGGCGAAGGAGACGCCAGCCCACGCGCCGACACTGCTCCATCCCTGGATGCAATGGTGCAGGGTGATCTGTTTGTGGCAAGGAAGCGCGCGCAGCTGGCCAAGCGAGAGCCGCAAGGGATGCTCTACCAGTCCGCAGATCTCCAGGTGATAGCCGGCATACCCCATCACCTTCATGAGCGCATAGCGCTCAGTCTCCGGCGGCTCGCCATTGACGAGGAATACCGGTGAGATGTCGGCGCGGGCATAGCGCTGGTGTGACGCCGTTCGGTGCGCCAGCGATTTCAGCGGCGGATGGATGAGCGCGCCGAGCAGACCGTACACACGGCCAGGCGCCCGCGTCGAGAGCCACGTCGACACGGCATAGAAGAGCAGGCAGAAGGCGATGATTGTCAGGCCAACACCGACAGCCACGCCAAGGTTATGATTCTCCTCGCCCAGGACAATCTTGCCCATGTTCTTGCTGAAGCCCGTGATGATGACCAGCGCCGTGTGCACGAGCGTAAACGCGAGGACGGCGAGCAAACCGAGGAAGTGCAAGCTGCGCGCGGTCTGGCGGCCGCCGAAGAGCCGCTCGTACCACGGGAAGCGCGCGGCGACAGCGGGTGACTGCGCGGCGCCCGTCGCGATCAGGAACGGCCCCAGCAGGAAGACGACCGCCGCATAGGTCAACTGTTGCAGGGGGTCATAGGGATGAAAGGCGCTCGCGGGCGGCAGATGGAAGGTCGCGTAGGTCAGGAACGAATGCCACGCCCCCGGAAAGATGCTCCACGAGGTCGGAATGAGGCGTTGCCACTCCCCGGTGACAAACAGCAGCGCGACGTAGATGACGCCGTTGAGCACCCAGAACATGACCGAGGCGAAGTGCCAGTGGCGCCCGAGTCCAAGATGCTTGCCGCCCGGCTGCGCGAGCCACGCGGGCGCGTTCGTCTCCTGCTCCAGCGTGATCCAGTGGCGATTAGTGGGGATAGCCTTATGAGTGAACTTGATCCACTCACGCCCCGGCGTGCTGTCGTTGCCCCAGTAGAGCCGCGGATACGAGCTGAGTATCTGGATGCCACTGCGCAGCAGCAGTCCGATGAAAAAGACGTTGACCCAGTGGGCGGCGCGGAGCCAAGCGGGAAAACCAAGGTCAGCGAGCGGGGGCAGAGGAACCATTGTCTACGCAATCCTTTCGTCATGTGCGCGATCACGCAGCGGGCGCATCAGGAGCGGCTGCGCGACCATCCATGGCGCGTGGCGGGAGCCCCTCCCTACGCAAAAGCGCATAGGACATGCCAGCGCAGAGTTGTCTCATCGGCAGCCATGCGGGCGGGCGGCTAGCGGACAGGCGCAAACAGGGTGTCTTGTAGCCGTCACGACACGTCGGACTTGCGCTCTCCGCGCGACTGGTGATATGGTGAGAAGAGAGCGCCCTGCACGATGCGGGTGACTCGTCCGATGAGCGGTCCCTTGGCGGGCCGCTCTGTTTTGGATGGAGGTCTGGTCCAATGGCAAGTGTTATCAACATGTGGATGCCACCCGTCGCTCGTTAAGCCGGGACGTCTCCCTCCTCTGTCGCCATTAGCGCCGCGCGGGCAGTGATCGCCCAGCGCATCCGCTCTGACCTCCTCCGGCCTTTCCGGTCAGGCAGCGCGTGTTCCAGCGAGTCATGTGACTCCATGCAATACCTTCGCGACAGCCACGGATACGTTCCGGCGCGAGCCTGGCGCAAGTGCGCGCGCTGGTTCCGTCTGGGTCCGTGGTCGTTCGTTCCCCGTTTACGCTGGAACGCCTGACACAAAACGATCCTCTCGCCTGTCACAGGCCCTTTGCGCGCTCGCACGCCCTGCGCTCATTTCCGCGTTTCCGCGCCACTCTGCGCGCTTGCCCACGACTTGCCCACGAAAGGATCCCGTATGTCCCTGCGCACGCATGACCCCATCACCAGGTCCGATGACCTGGCGCGCGATAGCCCACATGCGAGTCTCGACCCACAGCACGGCCCGCATCCGGCGTCGCGCAGCTGGCGAGCGTTCGGGCGCGCCTACCTCGGCCCCTTCTGGCGGCGCTTCACGCTGCTGGGCGCGCTGCTGGTCATCAGCACGTTGCTCCAGACGCTCGGTCCGCAGCTGGCCCAGCGCTTCATCGACGCGCAGCGCGCTCACGCGCTGGAGACGGCGCTGCTGGCGCTCGCGTTCGGCGCGCTGGCGGCAGCGGTCCTGAATGCCGTGTTCGGCGTCATCGCGGCGTTCCTCGGACAAGACATCGGCTGGGCGGCCACCAACCGCATCCGCGAAGACCTCGCCGGATGGCTGTTGCGCCAGGATATGAGCTTTCACAACCTACGTACGCCTGGTGAGCTGATCGAGCGGATCGACGGCGACCTCACGGCGCTCTCGAACTCCTTCTCGATTCTGCTGATTCAGGTCGTCGGCGGCGCGCTGCTCATGTTCGGCACGCTGATCGCCCTCTTTCTGGCCGACTGGCGCATGGGACTGGTGTTGACCGCCTTCGCGCTGGTGGCATTGACGGCGCTGCTGGTCATGCGCTCGGTCGCGGTGCCAGCGGGCGTCAATGAGCGCGAGTCGAGCGCACAGTTCCTCGGCTTCCTCGAAGAGCGGCTGACCGGTGTCGAAGACCTGCGCGCGAATGGCGCGGGCGCCTACGTCATGCGCCGCTTCTATAGCGCCGCGCAGATCTGGTTCCGCAAGAGCGTCGTCGCGTGGACGCGGCGCGTCTCGGTCTTCATCGTGACGCTGCTGATCTTCGGGCTGGGGCTGGGGCTGACGATGGGCATGAGCGCCTATCTGTACCTCGTCGCCCACACCATCACCATCGGCGTCGTCTACCTGTTCGTGCAGTACACCTTCCTGTTGCAGGGACCCATCGAACAGATATCGCAGCAGATGCAGGAGTTTCAGAAGGC
>DASQSS010000036.1:0-9202 GCA_035642255.1 Ktedonobacterales bacterium
TATGTGTCCAGTGATGTGTGGGCTTTGGTGAATCCCCTCGGTTGTTCTGTGGCCGTGGCGTTGACAGCTAGCTAGCTAGCTGTCAACGCCACGGCGCGCGCCTCCACGACCTCCCCGACGGCGCCTGGCGTCGTCAGCTTGGCCAACGATTCAGCGCTGAAATAGCGCCGTCCCACTTGCCATTCGTCATGCTGCTCGGCCAGGATCATCCCCACCAGACGGACAATCGCCGCGTCATTGGGAAAGATCCCGACCACATCCGTGCGCCGCTTCACCTCGCGGTTCAGCCGCTCCAGCGGGTTATTACTCCAGATCTGCCGCCAGTGTTCCGGCGGGAACGCCAGATACGCCAGCACGTCGGCCTCCGCCGCGTCCAGGAGCGTCGCGAGCTTGGGATAGCGTGAGCGGAAGCCGTCGGCGACCTGTCGCCACGTTTGCCGCGCCATCTCGGGTTCGGGCTGCGCGAAGACCGTGCGGATCGTCGCCGCCACCAGTTGCGCCGCTGACTTGGGCACGAGCGCCAGGACGTTGCGGACGAAATGCACACGGCAGCGCTGCCAACTCGCCCCCACCAGCACCGCGCCAATCGCCCCTTTGAGCCCTTCGTGGGCGTCACTGACGACCAACTGCACGCCGTTCAAACCCCGTGCGACCAAGCCGCGCAGGAACGCCAGCCAGAACGCGCCATCCTCGCTGGGACCCACATCGAGGCCGAGCACCTCCCGCTGCCCCGTCGTCGCGTTGAGCCCAATCGCGATCACGACCGCCTGGCCCGCCACCCGCCCGTTGGCGCGCGCTTTCACATAGGTTGCATCCAGTCAAATGTAGGGATAGCTCGCCTCACCCAGCGGGCGGGTGCGGAAGCGCTCCACCTCGGTGTCCAGCTCCTGGCAGAGCAGCGAGACCTGGCTCTTGCTGATCCCGTTCAGCCCCAGCGTCTGCGCCAGCTCGTCCACCCGCCGGGTGGAGACGCCTTGCACGTAGGCTTCCTGCACCACGGCGACCAACGCCCGCTCCGCGCGGCGGCGCGGCTCCAGCAGGCTGGGAAAGTAGCTCCCATCGCGGACCCGTGGAACGCGTAAGCTGAGGCTGCCCACCCGTGTATCCCAGCGCCGCTCGCGGGAGCCATTGCGCTCGCCCGTCCGCCCTGGTGTCCGCTCATAGCGTCCTGCGCCCAATTGCTGGGTCACTTCCACCTCCATGAGCGCCTGCGCCAACGCCCGCACGCCTTCCCGCAGGAAATCCACATCGTCGCTCAGTTGTGCCTTGCGCAAGAGCTCGTCGAGTGCCATGCTGGTCTCATCGGCCATCCGGTGATCCTCCTCTATCGGGCTGTGTTCATTACCCGATGAGAACCACCTGCTGGCCGATCTCGTCAACTGCCAGCTATTTCCCACACACTATTGGACACTATCGCGCCTTGTCTCCCTGGCCATTCGCATGGGCAATGAGACTAGAGATTGCATACAGCACATGAAACTGTATGTAACTCTTGCCTGCCTTGAGCGCGAGATTTAGCCACGCCTTGTTGATCTGGCTTATTCACGTGTGCAAAGCGAAGATCGAGACAGGATCATACTCCGGTTTGAAGAGCGTCCTGAAATGTTCGTCGACGAGTCTCTTTTCATTGTACGCGGCATTTGGTCGTTGGCATTTCCATGCCATGAGTCCCTTGGCAAGTTCAGCGCAATCAACCGTCTGACCTTCATCTCGGTCCGCTGGGCGTTGCGTTCCTCGCTGCGTGATGAAGAACCCGGATGGGTATCTGGCTTCAAATGCCCTCATGAGGCTCAACATGACGCGATCATTACTGCGAAGGTCGCGCAGCTTACTGATCTCGTGACCGGGAAGTAAAGATGTAGTAGCCAGTGGCATATGGGAGCACCACACAAAGCCGACTGGCGCGAAGAGCGACGCAAACGCGCCTGGGCCCTCAAAGCACAGGGTTGGCGGCAAACAGACATCGCCGTCGCGCTCGGCGTGAGTGAAGGCGCGGTGAGCCAATGGCTCAAACGCGCCCGGGAGGGTGGCGGCGTGGAGGCGCTGGCAAGCCATCCCGGACCGAGAGGGGTGGCGCGGCTGCGCGGCGAGCAACGCGCGCAGATTCCCGGCCTCCTGGAACGTGGAGCGCAAGCCTACGGCTTGCGCGGCGACGTCTGGACGGCCAACCGGGTGGCTGAGGTGATCTGGCAGACCTTTGGGGTGTGCTACTCCTGTGATCATGTCAGCGCGCTCTTGCGCCAGCTGGGCTGGAAGCTGGGCTGGAAGCTGGGCTGGAAGCTGGGCTGGAGCCGTCAACGGCCCATCACAGGGGCGACCCAACGCAACGACGACGCGCTCCGGCAGTGGCAGGAGGAGCGCTGGCCCGCGCTCACAAAGGGGCAGACGAGCAGCGCGCCACCATCCTCTGGGTAGACGAATCGGCGTTCTCCCTGTTGCCGCTTTGCCGCTGGCGGTGCGCACCTGGGCGCCGAAGGGCCAGACGCCGACCGTGAACGTTCCCCTGACCCATGACATCTTTCGGTCATGAGTGGGATCACGCTCGACGGGCGCCTCTTTCTCCAGATGCAAGCGAACGCCTACACTGCGGAGGGGGTAGTGACCTTCTTGCAGGCGCTGCTCGACCACGTGGCGGGCCACCTGACCGTGATCTGGGATGGCGCGCCGATTCACCGGTCACGCGTCATCAAGGCCATCTATCCCGACCGCGCTTCGTCGCTTTCCCGCCTGGCGGAAGGCTCAATCTCCCAGGGTCAATGCTGCCATGGAGAAGGCGCTGGGCAGTCACGCGCAGGAGGTTGTTCGTCACAACTGCGGTATGCTTGGACTGCTACCCAACGCCGCACCACAGCTTGCACAGGCATGTGCGGCCAGCCGAAGTGGGGACGTCACCTCGTGTCAGGAGTTGTCCTATATCGAGAGCCTTCTTGCTTCGTCTATGACAGGACTCCTGCATGGCTCCTCCGGCATCGCGTAGGCTCGGGTAGGCTCGGGTAGGCATCGCGCCGAGAGCCCGCTTGCGGCGCGTTCACATGCATGCAATGATACCTGCACGAGGGGGCGACCGGTTGGCGGACGCTTCTCTGGAGGGAGGACCGCATGGAGTCAGACATGGAGTCAGACCGCTTGCTTCGTGAACAACTTGCTGCATTGCTTGTCCACAGCCACGCGCACATGTCCATTGCAGAGGTTGTGGCGGACTATCCGATGCCTCGCATCAATGATCTGTTCCCCAACGGCAGCTATAGCGCCTGGGGTCTGCTCGAGCATCTGCGGCTGACCCAGTGGGACATCCTGGACTTCATCCGCAATTCTCAGTATCTGGAGCGGGCGTGGCCACAAGACTACTGGCCCGCGCTCGACCGACACGCGACCCCTGACGACTGGCGGCGCACCATCGGGGCCTTCGATGCGGACCAACAGGCGCTGCTCGATCTGATCAAGGATCCGCACACCGATCTCTGGGCACCGATTCCACAGGGAACCGGGCAGACGATTGCGCGCGAGATCATGGTCGTCTCCGACCACAACGCGTACCACATCGGCGAGTTTGCCATCATGCGGCAGGTCATGCAGACATGGGGCCAGCGCCATGGCGCTGGTGGCTAGAGAGCGCTAGGCATGGTCGACTACAGCGACTAGCTCGTTGTTCAGCTGACTTGCATGTCCATACGGTCATGTCCCGAACATGTGAGCAGGCGCTTGCTTGCGGCGGTGTTGTAGCCGACGGTTTTGGGGCGTTTGCGAGCGACACCCCTCTGATGGCCGCCACGCGCGCGGCTGGGGTGGTCATTTTCATAGTGCGGTTCCCACTCGCATGCGACACCCACCTTCGGGAGCGGGATGCGACCTGCTGGCGCGGACGCTCGTGAACGAGCGACTTGTTGACTGCACAAAGGCAGGGAAGGCCGGGATGGAAGGCGTAGCGCATGGCAGGTGTACTCAGGTTCACGTCAGTGGGTCATGGATGGTTTGGATGGTTTGGATGACTGGGGTCCACCCACGCGGTGACCTCATCGGGCGTCTCCACCGCCGCGATCTCGAGATTGACGACGACCGGTTCCTGGTCACTGCGCACGAGCACGCAGACCAGCGGCTCATTCGCGCGTGCGTTGATCTCCTGATGCGGCACAAAGGGCGGCACGAAGATGAAGTCGCCTGGGCCAGCTTCCGCCATGAACTCGAGCCGCTCGCCCCAGCGCATGCGGGCGCGACCGCTGATCACGTAGATCACACTTTCCAGCGCTCCATGATGATGCGCGCCCGTCTGCGCGTTGGGATGGATCGTGACGGTTCCGGCCCACAACCTGGTGGCGCCAGCGCTCGCGTGGGTGATGGCCGCCGCGCGGTCCATCCCAGGTGTCTGCGCTGTCGCATGATCGAGCTGGTCACCACGGACGATCCGCACACCCTGCTCGCGCCAGTCTGGCTGCGGCGCTGGCGTTCCGCCGTTGTTCATCGACGTCATCGACACTACCCCCTTTGCTGCCCTGCTGGCTGCGCATTGACCTGTTGATGTCACTTTCGTGAGAGCCGCGCAGTGTGAGGAGCACATGCTCAGGAGTATACCTCCGTTCACTCCCACGTCCCTGGGGACGACGACGTCACGGTGGGTGAAGTTCTCCACAATCTGCGGTTCACCCCTACGCTCATGGGGACGAGCAGGCGGGGCGGAGCATCTCGCGCACGATCTTGAGGTTGACGATCCGCCCAAACAGTAGCGTGGCGGCGATATGACATAGACCATGGAAGCGAATGTAGGGCACGCCAGAGTGCTAAAACAGTGGAATCTGGCCACGCCTAATGACCATGCCGGGTTGGTGCACTGGTCCCGGCGCAGGTCTATGCAGGAACATGTGTTGTCGTGCAGTCAGTGTCATGATGGTGATGCGCCAGGGTGAACGCGATTGGCGATCTGTCGCGCTTCTTGCCACATCGTGGGACGAGCTGTCGGCTGCGCCCGATCGCGCGCAGAATCGAGCTCGATGGTGGCTTCGCTGCTGCCACCGACCGGTTTCGCGGCGCCATCCAGCACCTGGCCGACGAAGCGCACTGGCAGAGGCGCCCTAGGCCGATTGAGCATTTTTAGGAACGGGATCGCTCCGATGAAGATGGCAAGGGGCGGATCAATGATGCCCGCAGCGAGGGCGATACCGATGCCTCCGTAGTATCCGAGCGAGCGCGGCCAATCGACCCTCACTGGACCGATGTGGCTAACCAATCCACGATCCTGCGGCGATTGCCCAGGAGGCGATACCTGATTCGCCATCTCTTTCTTCCTCCTCTCTCTCAAAAGCCTGTTTGTGGCATGCCTGGAGACAACGTGGAAACACCACGGCGCCCGGGAGCGTCCGGCCGGCGCCAACACTAATGCTGCCCACCGAGATGCTTGTCGGCTTCGTAGGTGGCGAACCTGCCCAGGTGGCCGGTCACGACGAGGTGCTTCATCACGTCGCCCAAGATGCCAGGATGTTGGGACGCGGCAAACTGATGCATCTCCGCCAACTGTCCCGGCGTCACCGCGTTGGAGTCGAGGCGCGCGTACTGCTGCGACTGCGGATCCTGCTCACGGGCAAATCGCTGAATGAACGTCTGGGCGACTTGGCTTCTCCGCCCTTGATCAAGCTGGCCGTACGCGGTCGCCGGATCTTATGGCTGGTTCTGGTTGAAGTTGAATGTATGCTGATCTTTTCCTTGCAATGCTGAACAGTGCGGCCCTGCGCCGCTGCCGTGTCCCGGGTGCACGTCGCGTGTCATCCGAACGTCGAGTCAGTGAAACCAATAGCGACAATCAGGTAGCCAGTTCCCAAAATCGCTCACAGCGCCATGCTCACAAGAGGCAAGCGTTGACCGCACGCCTCACCTGTGACGGGCCCGCTCATGCAAGTCCAGGGTCGCCTGATGTCGCCTGGAAGACAAGCGGACGACTAGGCCGACTGCAGGCGCTGGAAGAACGAACGGTAGCGTTGCAGGGCCAGACGAAGGTCTTCTGTCGAGACGTCGCCGCTCTGCTCCCACTGGCGCTCGAGGCGAGTTCGCTCCTGAGCAAATGTTTCAGCGAGCTGCTGCATCACCTCAGCGACCAGGCTATCGGCCTGTTTGACCACCCGTTGTGGTTCGTGTATGAACGCCGTCTGAACCGTGTCCCAGCGAACTTGAAACGCGCCAGTCGCATCAGAGGGCAGGAGGGGAGTAAGTGATGCGCCGCCCCGGCCCTTCTGTTCCGCAGCGCGCATCGGCGCTACATCCGGTCCAGAGGATAGCGACGGTTAGCCACGGAGGCGCCAGCGTCCATCCCTCGCATCTGTACGGGGCATGAGCAAGGCATGGGAGGCGTTGGCGGCGCAACAAAGCGCCGCGCTTACGTCGAGTCGCACGGCGCGCGGCGCCAATCCCATCGGCGGCTTCACAGCTCGGCGGCTTCACAGCGTTTGTCCGCAGTGCGAAGCCGCCTCGATGTGATGCGGACGGCCCGGGCGGCCTGAGCGGTCCGAGCAGTGAAAGCAGTCGGTGTCACGCAAAGACGACGAGAGGTTTGATGACCCCGTCCAGCTTCTTGTCCATTACCTCGAACGCCCGCTCCATCTCGTCGAAGCTGAAGGTATGGCTGGTCATCACCGTCGGGTCAACTCGCTGCATCTCCAGGATGCGCAGTAATCGCTCCATGCGCAGCCGACCACCAGGGCACAGTCCTGTGGTGATGGTCTTTTCCGCCATGCCTACGCCCCACTCGACGCGTGGCAGATGTACGAATTCACCCTCACCGTGGTAGCCGCAGTTCGAGATAACGCCGCCCGCTTTCGTCACTTTGACGCAGCTCTGAAAGGTGATATCTGAGCCAAGCGCCTCGATCGCGGCGTCTACCCCGACGCCGTCAGTTAGCGCGAGAATACGTGCGACCGCGTCTTCTTTGCTGAAGTCGACGATCACATCAGCGCCGAAGTGACGTGCGAGCTCCTGGCGTTTCGGCACAGACTCCACCCCAATGATAAGGCCAGCGCCGCGCAGCTTCGCGCCCGCGGTCGCCATCAGCCCGACGGGACCTTCGGCGAAGACCGCTACTGTGCCGCCAATGGGGATATTGCCGTTCTCGGCGCCCATGAAGCCGGTGGAGAGCATGTCAGCGCAGTACACAGCCGCGTCATCCGAGACTCCGTCGGGAATCTTCGCCATATTGGCGTCGCCCTCGTTGACATGGAAGTACTCCGCGAAAACGCCATCCTTGGTGTTGGAGAACTTCCACCCACCCAGTGGCGCGCCCGACTGCGATGAATGCCCCGCCTGGGAGGCTGGGTCACCCCAGTCCGGGGTAATCGCGCCCACAAGCACACGATCACCTGGCTTGAACAGCTTCACGTTGCTGCCGATCGCGTGGACCACGCCGACCGCCTCATGTCCGAGCGTCAGATTCTCGCGCGGACCGATCGCCCCGCGCACGGTATGTGAGTCGGACGTGCAGATCAATGCGCGCGTTGTCTTCACGATGACGTCGTCAGGGCCCGCAGTCGGGATAGGCTTCTCGGCGAAGCCCACACGCCCGATAGCTCGCATCACAAATGCCTTCATGCCGCTTCACTCCTTCGTTGTGTCACTTCGGCGTCACGCCGACTTCACGCATGTGGCACGCGCCAGGACGCATAGCGGGCAGTGCGAATCGCATCCTCAGCGCGGGCTACCGATCCAGGAGGGCGAAGAGTCGTCGGCGCCGCATTATGCGCCGCCCGTTTGATTCCGCGCCGAGCCGCGCGCAGCCTAGCGGGCAGCCTAGCGCGCAGCCTGGCGTGCGGGACGGCCACGAAGATCACGCTCTACCCGGTCAACCGACCTGACTGATTGATCAGGCGACTACGTGATCGAGTTGCGCGCCCATGCGCTGACAGGCCGATCGCTTTCGAGTAAGGTCCATCTGAGGGCTCTGGGCAATCGGCGCAATCCAGTCCACGTTGCGCAAGAGCGTTGGTAGCTAGTGTTGCATGCGGATATCACAATCGCATCACACCATCCGCCGATGGTGTCACAACTTTGCGAAAGGCGAGCGAGCGTTTGAGGCCCAGAGAAGGCTGAGCATTGGTAGTCGGTTCACACGCCAAAACCCTGTGGACGGTCACCTGGCCACCCGCCAAACGCTGCCTGGCGATCAAATTGACGCCGTGAATTGGCTCTGGTTTGCAGCTGTCTCGGACCAGGCGCTGACGCATCGCCGAATGGAATGTTCGTCGACCACCTGGCTCTAGCATAGTTTAGACAACGGTTCAGGTGGCTGCGCGATCGAATCCAACCGACATCAACCCGGCGTCAATAGACATGCCTCCCCGAACGCTGTACACTGGCGAGCAGTAAGCGGAGGGCCAGCCAGGTGATTCGGCATTGTGGCCGTTCATGCGGGCGCGGCTGAGTGGGAGGCCGTACGATGTTGATTCGATTTGGCGTGATCTTTGTCGCCTGGCTGGCCATCGTCAGCGGCGTGATCGGCATTCTCGTGGGCGGAGTCGCCGTGCTGGCGGGCGCGCTGCTCGATGTACAGGCGCCCGCGGGCCAGTTCAGCGCCGAGGGTGTCAGTGGCATGGCGCTGGTCGTGGTTGGCCTCACCTTCGCTATCATCGGCGTGGCCCAGATCATCTTCGGGGTGGGCCTCTGGCAGTGGCGCGGGTGGGCTGTGCGCCTGGGCATCGGCCTGGAAATTCTCACCCTGATCGGCTCGATCATTGGTCTCTTCACAGGCGCATTCACTATCCCATCGCTCATCAGCACAGTCGTCTCTGGCGCGATTTTGATCGTGCTGCTCAGCCCGCATGTGCGCAAGCACATCAGCAGCCGCAAAGCCCAGCTTGCCTGAACGGTTGCGTAGTGGCCAGCCATCTCCCGGTCTTCAGGTCGAAGCCGCCAATTTCAGCGGAGCGCGTAGATCGCGTAGCTGTCCAATGCGCTCCACTGCGTTGCTGAGAGCAGGTCATGGGGCGGTAAGCGCTTCGACATCCATCCAGGGGTGGGTATGCTGGCTATGCAGCGCGCGCACGGCGATCAGGTGCGGGCCAGGCGCGCTCAACTGCGGCAGCGGCGTCAACGCGCCTGTGCAAGCGTGTGGCGCCTCGACGCCATCCACATAGAGGATCGCGCCGTCCTGCGCGTAGCAGCGAATCGCGGCGCCCTGCGGGAGCGGCGCATCCAGCCGTAGTCGCAGCCACGTCGTATCGGTCGGACC
>DASQSS010000037.1:0-11237 GCA_035642255.1 Ktedonobacterales bacterium
GCGCTGCGCCTGTGAGCAGCGCCCCGCCTGCGCGCACGAGTCGCGCCTGCACTGGTTTCTCCTGCCCGACGAGACGCTGGAAGAGCCACTGAGCGACCTGCGCCAGTGGTAGTGTCACGCTCCCCGCCAGCGTCGCGCCAATGGCGGCGCCACTGGCCGCCATCACGCCGCCGAGACAGAACAACTGCGCTGTCACCAAACGTAGCGCGTCGGGCAGCAGGCGCACCTGTATCCCTGCAACCGGCTGGAGTGGATGCAGCGCTGCACTGACGAATGGAGCCAGATAGGTCAATGTGAAAAAGAGCATGGCGCCCAGCCACGCGCCGATACGTCGCCGTGTGAGCAGCGCGGCTACTCCGGCTGCAGGCGCAGTCATGGCCGCATGTTCTATCAGGGCGATCCGCCCAGCGTCGAAGCTGAGCGAAGCCAGGCCAGTCTCTATCATCCGCGCCAACTGCGAGCGCAGGATGATCTGACCACAGACCAGTGCGCTGCCACCTGCCAGCAGCGGAGGCGCCCAGTAGCGCGCCGAGCCCCAACGGGGCGGCTGAGTTGGATGGTGCTGCACGGCGTTGCATTGCTCCCTCACCGGCGTTCTGACCTGACGAGGCGCTCCCTCTGCGGCATGTCTCATACGAGCGCGATCTCCTGTCCGGTGAGTCTTTCGGCCTGGCGCCACCAGCGTGTTAGGATGTCCGCCTGCTGAAACGATGTCGACCGTTTCGGGCAGGCTCCTCCCGGCGCCAGTACACCTGATCAGTATGAAGCGCAGATGAAAGCCGACGGAGGTCAGTGTCGGCTGTGAGCTGGGCTATCCCGTCTGACCCCGCGAACGGCGCATTTCATCCCTGACTCATGTGACGGCGCGACACTGTGCCATACTGAGCGCGAAGAGGTAGTTGGACTGGATGTTGGGCCAGGTTTCTATGCGGCGGGGTCACGCGGGTCATTCACGCGGGGTTATTGAGGAGGCGGCATGCGTATCTTGCTCGTGGAGGACGATGCGCGTCTGGGGCCAAGCCTGAAAAAGGGGCTGGAGGGCGCGCACTACGCCGTGGACCTCATCGCCGACGGCGCCGATGCGCTCTCCGCCGCGTTCGTCGTGCCGTATGATCTCATCATCCTCGACGTGCTGCTGCCAGGGTTGAACGGCTTCAAGGTCTGCCGCGAGCTACGCGTGCAGGGGCGCACGATGCCCATCCTGTTGCTGACCGCGCTTGGCGAGGTGGAGCAGCGCGTGACCGGACTCGATCTGGGCGCCGATGACTATCTGACCAAGCCCTTCGCCTTCCGCGAACTGGAGGCGCGCGCGCGGGCGCTGCTGCGACGTCCAGACGCCGCGACGAAGGACGCTGAGCTGCGCTTCCTCGACATCGCGCTCAACACGCGCACCCATGAAGTGCGGCGCGGCGAGCGCGACATCGAGTTGACGAGCAAGCAATATGCGCTGCTGGAGTTCCTGTTGCGTCATCCGCGTCAGGTGCTGACACGCGGGATGATCGCCGACCATGTGTGGGACGCCGAAAACGATAACCTCTCGAATGTGATTGATGTCTATATTCGCTATCTGCGCCGTAAACTGTGTGAGGCGGATGAGCCTGATGTCATCCACACCGTGCGCGGCTACGGCTACCAGTTGAAGGAGCCGTTGTAACAACGGAGCGCCGTCGACCGCATTCGTATCTGCCAGAGGAGCGCACAGTATGTGGCGACTATCTCACCTTCGCCGCCGCGTACGCGAGGCGCGCCAGTCGGCGCTGGGCAGCGGATTGGGCGGCGCGTGGGCGCGGCGGCGTCCGCTGGGCATCCGCGCGCAACTGACACTGCTCTACACCGCCATCTTCGCCGTGCTGTTTCTGCTGGTCGCAGGGGTTTACTATGCCGCGCTCGAACGCACCCTTCAGGCGAATTTCGACGCGACGCTGACCACACGCGCCGCGCAGATCGCCACTGGCGTCTCGCTGGAGAACGGCGTGGTCACGATTCAAGATGTAACGGGCGAGTTGCCTGGCAACGTGTCGACGAGCGCGAGTGGGAATACTGACACACCCGCGACGCCAACTGAGACGCCCCTCCCGTCGGTGACCCAAGGCCCACAGAGTGGGACGACCGGAACCGGAACCGGAACCGGACAGAATGGCGCACAGTCAGCGCAGTCCGACGTCCAGTTCGGCGCACTCGTCCGCATCCTCAATGTTCAGGGCGCCACCGTCTACGTCTCGCCGGGCTTCAAGGCGCTCACCGTCCCAGTGCCCAGTGTGAGCGACCCGTTACACGGCGTCTCGTGGCTGGGAACGGTGATCGCGCACGATGGCGCTGAGGTTCGCATCGAGAGCATCCCGCTGCGCGACAATGGGCAGGTCTATGGCGTGCTGCAGGTGGGCGAGCCCGCGACCTCCTTGCACGAGACGCTCGGCTCGGTCGCGTTCGTACTCTTCGGGGTGGCGCCGTTACTGTTGCTGCTGGGGGCTGGCGGAAGCTACTGGCTGGCGCGCCGCGCGCTACGCCCCGTCGTGCGGCTGACGGCCAGCGCACGCGAGATCGAGGCGCATGATCTGCACCGGCGTGTCCCTGTGCCAGCGGCGCAGGATGAGGTGCATGCCCTGGCGTTGACCCTCAATGGGATGATCGCTGGGCTGGAGCGCGCCTTCGAGCAGCAGCGGCGGTTCGTCGCCGACGCCTCGCACGAGTTGCGCACGCCCGTCGCGGCGATCCAGAGTCTGACCGATGTGGCGCTGGCGCAGCCAGGCGACGCCGAGGAGGCCGCCGAGACCCTGCGCGCGGTGAATAGTGAGGCGCAGCGTCTCGGCGCGCTCATCAGCGACCTGCTGGCGCTGGCCCGCGCTGACGAGGGGCATGCGCATCTGGAGCGCGAGCTGGTTCGACTCGATCTGTTGGCGGGCGATGTGGCCGCAGTCGTCGAGCCGCTCGCCGCTGAGGGAAACGTCACACTCGATCTGCGCCTCATGCCCGTCACAGTGCTGGGCGACGACGCGCGGCTGATTCAACTCGCGCTCAACCTGCTCGACAACGCGGTGCGCTATACCCCAGCGGGTGGTCAGGTGACGCTCGAGGTGGGCGCCGAGTCGGCTGCGGCGAGCGGTGGGCGAAACAGCGGTGTCATCGGGAGCGCAGGCGCAGGGCAGGCGGTGCTGCGAGTGCGCGACACCGGGCAGGGCATCGCGCCGGAGCATCTGCCGCACATCTTCGAGCGCTTCTATCGCACTGATCCCGCACGCACCCACTCCGCCGCCACCGTGCGCCCCGGCGCGGATGCGGAATTCGGCATTGGCGGAACTGGCGGAACTGGCGGCAGTGGGCTGGGGCTGGCCATCGTCGAGTGGGTAGCCCGCGCGCATGGTGGCGTGGTCGCAGTGGAGAGTACGGTCGGCGTTGGCACGAATGTGACAGTGCGCCTGCCGCTTGCCAGCGCGCCCATGCCTGACCAGCCACCTGCGCCGCGCGCTTCCTCCAAGAGGCGTAGTCAACGCGAACCTGCGGCGGAGGCATCTTCTGGCGCCACCGCCACTCCCCCGCTCACCCAGCGGCAATCGTCAGATCGGTGAACTGCGTCTGGCCGTCGTTGACTCCGCGCAGCCCTACCGTGCCACTGGCGTAGGTCGAGAGGGTCGCCTCGCCCACCGTTGCGCCATTTACGAACAGCGTGACGCTTTGCCCCTGCATCAGGATTTGCAGCCGGTTCGTCGCGCCTGCGCCGGAGTGGATCGCGGCATTGGCGGTGAAGGGAATCACCGTGTGGCTGACGTCGTTAGTGACGACGGAGAGTGTGTAGCGTCCGCCCTCGTCCACGCCGAAGAAGTAGTAGCTCTTGGCTGCGCTGTGGCGGAACGCGATGCCAGCGGCATGCGTGGGTGCGCCACTCTGCTGCGCCAGCGTCACCGTCACGGCGACATCGCCGAGCGGCGCAGTGGGCGCCAGGCAGATATAGGCTTGCCCATTGGCGGGCTTCACGACCAGACTGCCGGATGTAAAATCGCAGACAGGATTGGTGGACCAGCCAGTGAGGGTAGCGCCGCCCGTCAGCGCATTCTGGTAGATGGGCGCGGTCGCTGCCGGTGTGGCGCGCGGCGTCGTCACCTGCGTGGAGTAGGTGGCATGGATCGTCGGTGGCGCGGACACGAGCGCGCCGCAGCCTGCCATCGCAGCGGCCAACGTGGCGGCGAGTGCCGCCATCCAACTCACACCAGCCAGCCGTCTGACCGCGCCGAACCACATACAAACGCTTCGTCGGTTCATGGACACGCTCGCCCCTCTCTCTGCTCGGCCTTGCTTGGGTTCTCATACCGCTACCACAGCCGGTGCGCCTCTTGGCGTTCCGTCTCCGGCTCCCCTCACCCTCTGGGAGAGGGGTTGGGGAGAGGGCAGCCACGCTTCGCAGCGGAGTCTATGCAGCGCCGATGAGATGGGGATGAAGCGGCTGAGAAGTGGCTCGGCTTCATAACGCTCTCATGCAGCGACGCGATACTCGTAGCCGTGGCACCGATAACAGCGCGCAGAGGCGCGAGAAGGCGCGAGAGAGAGATGATCAGGGGACAATCCATCAGCCTGCGGCCTGTCAATCCGGGTGATCTGCGCCAACTGCGGGCGTGGGAACAGGCGCCTGCCGTATCCCACTGGCTGACGACGATGGCGAGCGCGCTCGATGCGCGCGAGAGTCCGGAGCAGGAGTACGAGCGCCTGCTGCGAACGCCGCGCGTCAAGCTGCTGGCCATCGAGACGCTCGCCGACGCCGAACGTGATGCGAAAAACGTTGCGCCAGGCGGCCAGAGTGACGGCAAACTGGTCGGGCTGCTGCGCCTGCATGACCTGGACTTCATCCACCGCAACGCGCAGGTGCGGCTCTTCATTGCGCCCGATAAGCAGGGCCGCGGCTACGGCGGCGATGCGCTGCGTACGGTCGCGCGGTACTGCTTCGAGGAACTGGGGCTGAACCGTCTCAGCCTGGTCGTGCGCGCCGATCACGAGCAGGCGCTACGCCTCTACACGCGCCTCGGCTTCCAGGTGGAGGGACGCGAGTGTGAGGCGGCCTGGAGCGCGGGTAACTGGGTGGATTTCCTGCGCATGGGGCTGCTCGCGCGCGAGTGGCGAGCAGGCGCGGCGAATGCGGCAACCACCGCAACCACCGCAACCACCGACGGGTACACTCACGCGCAGGAGGGTGAGTAGGATGCAGCGCAGCGTGCAAGGCGGCGCTTCAAACCTGACACGGGATCGCTTCGAGAGCGTGCGCCTGTGGCTGCGCTTCGCTCACCTCTTCCGTCCCTATCGCGGTCGGCTGACGGTCACCGTCTTTGCCACACTGGCGCGCCCGCTGCTCAACGCCGCCAAGATCTACCTGCTCAAGCTGATCGTGGACAACCTCGCCCAGCAGCCCAGTAGCCAGCTCGCGCTGCTGATCTGCGGCGGCTATCTGGCGATCTCGCTGGCCAAAGGCGTGGCCAACTACGGTGATGAGTTCCTGGGCGTCTGGGTCGGCGGACGGGTGATCGTAGACCTGCGTCAGGCAGTCTTTGCGCGTTTCCTGCGGCTGTCCTTGCGCTACCACTACGAGCATCGCGTCGGCGAGAGCATCAGCCGCCTCATCAGCGACGTAGGCGCGGTGGAGGCGACGCTGATCTCCGGCCTGACCGATGGACTGGCGCAGGCGCTGACGGTGGTCGTCTACGCTGCGCTGCTGTTCTACCTCGATCCGCTGCTGGCGGCGCTCTCGCTGGCGATCGTGCCGTTCCTCTTCGCCTCGCTGATGGTTTACGCGCGCCGCAGCCGGGTCGCCTTCGGGGAGGTGCGTACGCACCTGGCGGAGCTGACTGCCTCCGCGGAGGAGACGCTCTCGACGGTGGCGCTGGTCAAAGCGTTCATGCGCCAGCGCGACGCCTGGGAGCGGCTGCGCGCGCGTGGCGACGCGCACTGGCTCGCGCGGCTACAGGTAGCGCGCCAGCGAGCCATCTTCACCCCGCTGACCGACCTGCTCTCGACCGCTGGAACCGTGCTCGTCGTCTATTTCGGCGCGCAGGCGCTGCGCAGCGGCTCGCTCACCATCGGTGGGCTGGTTATCTTCCTCGCCTACCTCGGCCAGATGTACAACCCGCTCGTGAGCCTCAGCCGGTTGGGCAGCACGCTGCAGGGCGGGCTGGTTGCGGCGGAGCGGGTGGCGACGCTGCTGGAGCTGCCCGCCAGCGAGGACGAGCCAGCGGCGGCGCTGCGGCCCTGGCAGGCGCTCTCGCCGATGCGCACAACTGCGGCGCCCGCCATCGAGTTTGCGGGCGTCTCATTCGCCTATTCGCCGGGCGGCGCGCCTGCGCTGCGCGACTGCTCCTTTCGCGCGCCGCGTGGGGCGCTGGTGGCGCTGGTCGGGGCCAGCGGCGCGGGCAAGTCTACGGTGGTCACGTTGCTCCAGCGGCTCTATGAGCCAGACGCGGGCGCGGTGCGCCTGTTCGGGCATGATCTGCGTGAGGCGAGCGTCGCGGAACTACGCCGCCAACTGGCGGTGGTCCCGCAGGAGACGGGGCTGCTGGCGGGTAGCATCCGCGAGAACATCGCGTATGGCGCGCTGGAGGGCGTGGTCGCGGGGGAGCTGGCGGCGAATGGCCAGCCCGTCGGGTCAGCCATCGAGCGTGCCGTCGAGGCGGCGGCGGCGCAGGCGGGGCTGCTCGACCTGAGGCTGCCTGACGGCCTGGAGACGCAGGTGGGGCCGCGTGGCGGCAAGCTCTCTGGCGGGCAACGACAGCGCGTGGCCATCGCGCGGGCGCTGGCGCGTAACGCGCCAGTGCTGATTCTCGACGAGGCGACCTCGGCGCTTGACGCGCTCTCGGAGGAGAGACTGCGCCGGCTGCTCGCCCTGTTGCGCCCGCAACGCACCGTGCTGGTGGTAGCGCATCGCCTCTCGACCGTGCGCGACGCTGACCTGATCGTGGTGATAGATCAAGGCCGCGTCGTCGAGCAGGGGATGCATGCGGCGCTGCTGGCGTACGGTGGCGTGTACGCCGCGCTGGCGCATGCCCAGTATGCCGCTGAAAGCGATGTGAGTTCCGCCGCCCACGCGGTGGGTGATGCGCATTCACCTCAGCGCGCCGCGCCCCAAGCGCCGCCCAAGGCATCTGGCAGCGGTGCGGCTTCGTGACTGTGGTCAGGCTCGCGCTCGCCACTCCACCTCATTCCCCCGTCCTCCCGATCGTTTCTCCTGACCGTCGTCCCTGCTGAGGTTGCGTGCGCTCCCGCACTGGTCCGTAAGTCCTAACTTCACCACATCACACAGGAATCCTCGCACTTCTCATATATTCTCGCGCCCATGCTCAGCTTGAGCGGGGGAGGATGTAGAGCGATCCGTAGTGCGTCTGCTCAGGCTCGCTACCGCGCCTGGCAACTCGATGAACGTCGTGTGATGAACGTCGTGTGATGAACGTCGTGTACAGTAGAGTGGGAGACTGAGCAGTATGATGCGACCACAAGCTGGAGCGGGTCAGCGACCCCGCATAGCTTCTCGGCGCCTGATGTCGCACACGTAGCGTCAACGGTCTGACCGGTAGAGAGACCGTGCGCACCGTCGCGAGCAGCGCTGGGGTCGCCATGGCGCTTGTTGCCACAGTAGCGTTCAGCCTGTCGGTCGTGGTAGCCTCCGCTGCGCCCAAAACGCGCGATGGCGTGAGCGGCGCGCTGCCGCTGGGTACCTTGGCCAGCAAGAAGATGGTTCGGCAGGGCCAGCCAGGCGCCTCTGATGGGCAGACGGGCCAGACGGGACAGATGCAGGGAGCGGGTCGAGGCGCGAGCGTGGTGGTGACACGAAAGGTTACCAGCGCCCGGCAGGTGATCGCCTCATCTGGCCCCATCATCGTGACGGCTCTTCCGCTGACAGTGCAGGTGAGCCACCCTGCGACCAGCGCCGCCAGCCCCGCGCAGAGCGCAGCGAAGAGCGGCGCCGTATCAGCGCCTGCCACACGGCCAAGCTCGCCGCCAAGTACGCGGCCAAGCTCGCCGCCAAGTACGCTGTTCAGCTCTCAGCAGCAGAACGGCGCGAGTAACACTGATGGTCAGCAGGACAACAATGGCAGTGGCGCCAAGGCGACGGCAGCACCCACTGCGCCCGCTGTGCCCTCTGCGCCCTCTGCGGCGCCAGGGGCGCCATCCGCGACCGCCACAGCGACGCCCGCGCGCCAGCCCCAACGGTGGCAACTAAGCAGGGCGAGCCGTGCCAGTCCGCCCGATACTTCAACGGGACGCCCTCACAGTGGCAGGTTCCGCCGAGTTGCTACGCCGGCATCTACAGCGTCAACCCGGCGAACTATGTGGCGCGGTCGGGGTTCAGCTGGTGCAACTGGTGGGTCGAGGTGATGAATCCCACGCGGCCCGATCTGCTCACGGGCGCCTATCCGCGCGGGTCAACACCGCGACCGGGCGCGACCGTCGTCTTCGCGGGCGGCGTCCAGAGAGCCAGCGCCGGCGGCCACTACGCGCGCGTGGTGGCGATTGCGCCGGGTGGCCAGTTGTTCCTTGTCAGCGAGATGAACTTCACCTGGCGTGGTGGCGGCTGGCAAAAGGTGAACTACCGCTACGTCCACACTGGTCCCGGCATCAGCTTCATTTACTGATACTGACCTGGCTGCTGCGAGAGCGCATCACTGCCACGCGCTCGCCCCGCATTGGCGGACCTTCTCGCCCTTGCCGCGTGTTTCACACCTTTCATGGCTAGCTCATCTGGCGCGCTTATGCTGTGAGTGCGCCTGAACGTCGCGTTTCATTCGCGATGCTTGCGCGACGCCGGGGGCGCAATTCTAACGGAAAGGAGGAACCACAACATGGCAGAAGCTGTAGGTCTCGAGAGTGAGAGCGTGGAACAGCCTAGCGCAGAGTCTGATGGACCCGGCGGGCCAGACACGCAGCAGCAGGGGCAGAACGACGGCAACTTCTAGCGCGTTGTTCGCCAACCCTGAATGTGTGAACCTGATCGTGTGAACCCATGTGACGCATGGCGCGCGAGCCTGGAGGCAGGAAGCCTTCAGGCTCGCGCTGTATCTGACCGCTGCCTGCGGCGCCAGTACGCCGCTATGGGAGGTGTAGGTGAACGCCAACGCTCCAGATGAGCCGCTACGGAACTCGTTCGCTCGTCAGGAGCGCGAGTCTGTTGCAGGCCAGGGAACATCAGACGTAGGCGTCTGGCAAGGGTGGACGATGCGAGTGCAGGCGACGCTTACATTGATGCGCCCCAGGCAGTGGAGCAAGAATGGCCTCGTCGTGCTCGCGTTGCTCTACTCAGGCGCTAGCTCAAGGCCGGGCGCGCTGCTGCGCGTTGGACTGGCGTTCGGCGCGTTCTGTCTGCTGTCGAGCGTCGTCTACGTCATAAACGACCTCGTGGACCGCCGTGCCGACGCGCTGCACCCCCACAAGCGGCGCCGCCCGCTGGCCTCCGGCGCGCTCACCCCACGCTTCGCCATTGCGCTGGCGGCGCTCCTGGCGCTGGGAACGTCCGCCTTGATCGTGACGCTGGCGCGCTCATTGTCAGCGCCACGCGCGCTCATCGGCATCAGCGCTCTCAGCGGGATCAGCGACCCCTACGCCGCCTGGGGAGGCGCGGCGCCACTGACGGCGCTCACCTTCGTCGCCTATCTGCTCATCAACTTCGCCTACTCATTCTGGCTAAAACGGTTGGCGCTCTACGATGTGCTGGCGATTGCCAGCGGGTTCACGTTGCGGGCGCTGGTAGGGGCGTTTGCCATCCCTGTTTCCGTCTCGGCGTGGTTCTTCCTCTGCGTCACCTTCCTGGCGCTGCTGCTGGCGCTGGGCAAACGGCGCGCCGAGGCGCTGGCGCTGGGCGCACAGGCAGGCGACCACCGTCCTGCGCTGCGCGACTATCCGCCCGCGCTGCTCGATCACCTGCTGACCATGATGGCCGCCTGCGCGCTCGTCACCTATAGCCTCTACACCTTCCAAGGCGTTCATGCGGCTCGGCTGCTGATCCTCACCATCCCCATCGCGCTCTTCGGCGTGATGCGGTACCTCTTCCTCGTCTACGTCCATGCGGAGGGCGAGCGACCTGAAACGCTGCTCTGGCGCGACCGACAGTTGCGCGGCTGCATGGCGGCCTATCTCGCCGCTGTATTTATCATCCTCTATCTGCTCCCCACCTAGCCTCCCGACCAGTCTGCCGAGCGGTAGCCGATGACTGCGCCACGTATCCCTGGCGCTCATCCTGATTACCGAGGGCGCTCTCATGCGAATCTCATGGTCGACTCGTACACTCCTGATGAGCGAGGCAGAGTCGGCCCGCGCTCAGAGGTTGCAGGGTTGCATGACTCAACGCCCCGTGACCTGAGAGCGACCGTGATACCTGGCGATACCTGGCGACACTTGGCGATATCCAGTGCTACGTGACGAGCGTTTGCGATAGATGGAAGGGAACGACCCGTGCCACTCATCTTGCATCTGGTGGCGACCTACGGCTACCTGATGGTATTTCTGATCGTGATGGCGGAGAGCGCAGGGATTCCGCTGCCGGGCGAGACCTCGCTGCTGGTGGCAGGCGCATTCGCCGCGACTGGCGGGCTGTGGCTGCCAGGGGTGATCGCGGCGGCGGCGCTCGGCGCCATCCTCGGCGATACGGGTGGCTACTGGGTGGGTCGCACCTCGGGGCTGCGCCTACTGCGCAAGCATGGTCGCCTGCTGCGCTTCGATGAGCAGAAGCTGGCCCGCGCCGAGGAGTTCTTCTCGCGACATGGCGAGAAGACGGTCTTCCTGGGGCGCTTCGTGCCGGTCGGGCGCATCTTTAGCGCCGTGCTCGCGGGCATAGGTCACATGCGCTATCGTCGCTTTCTGCTGTGGAACGCGGCGGGAGGCGTGGTCTGGGCTACGCTGATGGGAACGCTCGGCTACCTCTTCGGTCGGCAACTGCCACTGATCGAGCGACTGGTCAGCCAGTTTGGTATCGGGCTACTGTTGGCGCTAGTAGCGCTCGTTGCGCTGCGCTTTGCGTGGAGCAGGCGCGCCGCGCTGAGCGCGCGAGTCAGCGCATGGCGGGCGCGCCTCGCGGAGGCGTCTGTGGCGAGTCATTCAACTCACGGCGAAGCGCTCGACACGTTCGACGCAGCGCGCAGCCATCTGCGTGGTCAGTATCGCCGCTACCTCGCCATTGGCAGCGCGGGCGCTGCGGCGCTGGCTGGCGTGTGCGCCGCGTACCTCCTGCTCACCTGAGCCTTGGGTCTCGGTGAGCGGGCCACACAGGGGTC
>DASQSS010000038.1:0-12817 GCA_035642255.1 Ktedonobacterales bacterium
CGCTGGGGCATCCCACTGGTCGACCGCGACACCTGGATGACGACGAAGGCGGGACTTTTCGCTGGCGGTGACTTCACCGAAGGCTCGCGCAATCTCATCTCGGCTATCGCTGATGGCCGCGACGCCGCTGGAGCGATCAACCGCTATCTCGGCTACAGCGACAGCGTCGCCGAGTCGCCAGTCGAGATCGAGCTTCCCGATTTCCGGCGCGGCATGGTGGATGATTACGAATCCATCCCCTACGAGGTCATCCCCTCGCTGCCGTTGCAGAAGCGCTTCAGCATCACCACGGAGTCCGAGACGGGTTACAGTCCCGAGGAAGCCGTCACTCAGGCGCGGCGCTGCCTGCAATGCCAGCTCAACATCATGATCGACCCATCCATCTGCATCCTGTGCAGTGGCTGTGTGGACATCTGCCCTTACGACTGCATCAGCATGCAGGGGCTGACTCGCATGGTCAAGGGTGATCCGCTTCACAAGCTCGCCGGCTCCCAGTGGGAGGGCGGGGCGGACATGATTATTGACGAAGAGAAGTGCATCCGCTGCGGCCTCTGCATCGTCCGCTGCCCAACAGACGCCATCTCGATGGTGCAGTTCCAGGTGAAGAGCGCCAACAACAAGTGGAGCGTCTCGAACCTGCCGATGCTCAACAGCACCCGCTAGCCGGGCGGTTGGCGAGACACAACGACTACCTCGCGCGCCCCTGCCCGGGAGATTCCCAGACAGGGGCGCGATCTATATTGCGTGAGCGCTGGTAAGATGGTGGTTGAAGCCGCCCCTGCGAGGCCGCATCTGTGGTTCGCCTCCAGGCGAGCGGGAGAGCGCAACGGCGCATGGCGTCAGAGCAGCGGAATATTGGCGATGAAGGTCAACAGCCAGAGGGTAAATGTGGCGGCCAGCGCGAACCTGCGTACGCGGGGAGATGCGGTGAGGAGGAAAAGCAGGCTCAGCATCGCCAGCTCGATCGCGCCGCGCAGGAAGCTCCAATAGTAGTCCCAGACGAAGACAGTGAGGCAGAGAGTCAGCGCAAGCGACATAGCCCACGCCACCGCCACGTAGTCGAGGCGCCGCCACAGGCCCCAGAGCCGTCGCCGTGTCACCTCGGCCAGCGCCAGCAGATACGCGACATCCAGATAGTGCAGCGCCTGAATCAGCGGCGGCCACAACAGGCTCCACGCGACGGCGCCCTCGACGATGCCGATGAGCGGCGCCCCCAGATTATTGCCTCCCGCCGCGAACAGGCCAACGTGGCCCCAGCGCAGCAGCAGAACCACTTGCCAGCACAGCGCCACCACCAGGGGAATCGCGCCAGCAAGCACGGACCTGCGCCACTGGCCAGCCGGGACGAGCCATGCCAGGGGCGTTTCGGGGGCTGACGTAGGCGCCAACGGCTGGCGGGAGCCGGCTTTGCCGTAGCTGTAGACAAACACATTGACGAGTTGACCCGACAGGAAAAGCGCCAGGGCGACGAGCGCCGTCGTCTCACGCGCCAGAACCGCCAGGCTCAACAGCAGCGCGGCCCAGCCCCAACGCGGCTGCGGACGATTCGCCATACACAGGATCGCGCCCAGCGCGCAAGCCAGCGCCAGCGGTTCGGCCAGATCGCCCGCGACGCTGACCAGCAACCCAGGATAGAGCGCCAGCAGTAATCCCCAGCGCGGCGCCACGCCCAAGCGTCGCGCCAGCAGCGCGCCAATGCCACCGATCGCGCTGACAGCGGCGAGGTTAACGGCGACCAGCATGAACGTCACGAGCGCGGGGCGTCCGCCCAAGCTGAGCAGCCAGACAACCAGCGGATACAGGATGCGCTGCGCTCGGTACGCGGCCAGATCGTAGCGAGCGCCGGGCAGCGCTGGATGCGGCGAGAACGGATCGAGGGCAAGCAGATAATAGAACTGCCCGTCGTAGCCATAGCCGCGCGTCTGGACACTCAGCCCCACGGCGCGCGCCGAGCGCACGGGGATGAAGTGGCTGCTCGCTATAGCGAAGCGCGACACATCGCCGCCAAAGCCATGCAGCCGGACGACGATAAAAAGCCCATATGCCACCAGGGTGATCAGCGCGACCCCCAGCGGTGTATCCAGGCGCCGGACAAGCTGGCTGGCCGCTACTCGCTGGACGAATCCCATCCCCACTCGCTCAGCTCGCTGGACCTGCTGTGACATGCGCGCCCTTTCGTGTGCTCGTGTGCGTCGTCCGTGGCGCGCGTGAGGTAGCGCGCCTGAATCATCCCTGTGACGTTAACGAACGAAACTGCGCCGCTGTCTCATCAAGCCATGTCAGGGTCGCCTCGGAGAGCAGGATGCGGTGGCGCATCGTGAGGCGCGCGATCGCGAGCGGCGTGTCCTCGGTCATCCGCGCGGCGCGTGACCGTTGGAGCGCCAGCCATCTATCGGTCGCCTCGCGCTGCCGTTCGATCAACGCCATCGCCGCCACGGAATCATCCAGCGTAAAGGCCAGCTTGATCAGGAAGGCCAGCCGCACCTCGCGAGTCGCCTCTACTGGCTCAGCGAGCCATGTGTCGAATACGCGCTCGCCCTGCGGTGTCAGCGCAAAGACACGCCGCGCGCGATGCGAGCCAGCGTCCAATTCATCGTGGGCGAGCAGCAGACCTTGTCGCTCCAGCTTGCGCAGGTATGCGTACATCTGGCTCATCTTCAACCGCAGTGTGACGCCCAACCGACCCTCGGGCGCGAATGCCGCCGCCAGCCGATACCCGTGGCGCGGCCCCTCGCGCAGCAGCCCCAGCAGCGCGTACTCCGCAACCTCGCGCCGCTCCGCCACCGCGAACGCTTCGCCTGGCTCCTCCTGCCCGGAGCCGCCAATCCCCACATCACTCATTGCTGGGCCTCCTCGCCTGCGCCGTCCGCATTGCCCATAGCGTTGCCATGATCGGATGTGACAAGTCGCGCCGCGCCCACCATCGGCTCCAGCGCTACAGTGTCGCCGGTAGCCAAATCGAGCGATTGCCACTCGCGCGCCGAGAAGGGCAGATCGAGCATCGCGCCAGTCGCATCGTTATCCAGGCTCAGCGCCACCTGCGCGCTCCACAGCGGTCCCACGGTCGAAACGGCGCGAATCACGCCGCGCAAACAGGCCCTGTCTGGCTGCGCATACGCGGATGAGCTATCCACTCGCGCCACGCGCAGCCGCTCGGGACGCATCGCCAGCGCCACCTGCGCGATGTCGGAGGTCAGGGCGGCGTCCGCGCAGTCTTCCAGGGCGAGCGGCAATGACTGACCGCAGCGCGCCAGCGTGACGCATAGTCCTCCAGTCCTCCGCTCGACCTGGCTGATAGCGAGCGTCGCGCCCCAGCCGAGCAGTCGCGCGGCCAATGCCGTCTCGGGCCGCCGCGTCACATCCTCAGCCGTACCCTGCGCGATGACGTGGCCATTCACCAGCAAGGCAAGGCGAGTCGCCAGCGCCAGCGCTTCGCCGAGGTCGTGTGTCACCAGCACTGTCGGCAGCCCGCTGGCCAGCGCCATCGCGCGTAAGTCATCTCGCACGTTGGCGCGAGTCGGAGCGTCGAGCGCGCTGAACGGCTCATCCAACAGCAGCGCCTCCGGTTCGGCCGCCAGCGCGCGGGCAAGCGCCACCCGCTGCGCCTCACCGCCCGAGAGGTCATGTGTCCGCCGGGTCTCATAGCCTGGCAGGCGCGCCAACCGGAGCAGGTTGGCCACGCGCTTCTCACGCGCCACGCGGTCGAGGTTCCGGGGCAACCCATACGCGATGTTGGCCGCGACGCTGAGATGCGGAAAGAGCGCATAGCTCTGTGGCACATACCCAACACGACGCAACCTCGGCGCGAGCATCACGCCCGTCCGCGTATCCGCCAGCGCGCGGCCATTCAGGTTGATGGCGCCGCGCTCGATGCCAGCCAGCTCGGCGATGGCTTGGAGGGTGAGGCTCTTGCCCGCGCCAGACGGCCCCAGCAGCGCGGTGAGTCCAGGTGGCGCGGTGAGGCTGGCGCGCAGGTGAAATGCAGCGCGTCGTAGCTCGAAGTCGGCGTGTAGCCCACCTGGACCACTGACCGTTTCCAGAGGCTTCATGGCTGCCCCCCAGATTGCGGCAGCCGCCTGGTCAGGAGCAGCGCGATGGTGATGACGACGGCGCAGACGGCCAGCGCGACCAGCGCCAGTGGGAGCGCAGCGGGGGTTCCAAGTCCGGTCAGCTGGACATAGACGTAGACTGGCAGCGTGTAGGGATGGTAGGCCAGCACGGTCGTCGCGCCGAACTCACCGAATGCGCGCAGCCACGTCAGCGCCAGCCCAGCGAGCGCGCCACCCCACGCCTGCGGCAGGCTGATCGTCCAGAAGATGCGCCAGCGCGACGCGCCGAGTGTCTGCGCGACCGACTCCGTCAGTGGATTGACCGCCTCGAACGCGGAGCGCGCCGCGACCACAGCGAATGGCGCCGCGACGAACGACTGCGCCAGCACGACTCCCGCGAGCGAATCAGTTAGCTCGACGCCATGCGCCGCAAAGAACAGGCCCACAGGCCCATAGGGTCCATAGACGAGCAACTGGGCGATGCCGCTGACGACGGCGGGAAACACGAGCGGCACAAACAGGACCCACGTAACAAACGAGCGCAGCGGGAACCGCCAACGCGCCAGCGCATAGGCCAGTGGAATCCCGCCGAGCGCCACCAGCGCAGTCGTGATCGTCGCCGCCACCGCCGAGACACGCGCCGCCGCCTGGGCCTGTGGATCGGCCAGCGCAGCGGGAACGCTCGACCACGGCTCGGCCAGCAGCAGCTCGATCAGAGGCGCGACCAGATAGATCAGCGCGAGCGCTGATAAGAGCCAGAGCGTAATCGCGCCTGGCTCAGCGCGACGCCACGCGCTCGCGTGGCTATCGCGCGGTATCTGGATGGATGGCCCGCTTCCGCTCGTCATCATGTCTACTATGGTGTCACAAAGGACTTCAGGCCGGAGGGTACCTGTGACGCATCCCCAGTGAGCGTTGGCGATGTCACCGCAAATCCATCGGCCTTGAGCGCAGTTTGTCCCTTGCTTCCCAGCAGATAGGCGACGAATGCCTCGGCGCCCGCCTCGTGACGCACGGTCGCTGGAATCGTGACGCTGAAGGCGATCGGCGCGCCGTGCTGGGTAACACCCGCCGCGGTAGTGTAGCTCGCCTGAGCGTACGCGCTGGCCAGAGAGGGATCGCCCAGATTGATCTGCGCGGGCAAGGTGATGTAGGGCAGACCAGCGTCCTTCACTTCGTTGAGATAGAAGAAGCCCGCGTCGAGCTGACCCGACGTCAGCCGCGCTACCAGCTCTTCCTCAGGGAAGATCTGGTGGGGATTCTGGACGCCGCCCGTCAGCGCTTGCTCCAACCCCGGCTGATGATAATACTGCTCAGCAAGCTGAAGCGTGTAGAGCGTGTTGACTCCTTTGGGGTCGAGCTTCGGATCAGTGCGGCCCAATCGCAGTCCCGACGTCTCCAGCGCCTGATACCACGGCGTTTGTCCGCTGGCGGCGGCGTTGAGCTGTGCGGCGAACTGGCTCTTCGGATTGTAGCCGATGACCATGCTCGAGGTCGCGAATGTGATGCGCCAGCGCACCAGATTGCCATTCGCGGAGCCTTCCAGCGGCTTGTACGCCGCTGCCGACGCGCTAATGAAGACATCGGGTGTGATCAACTTGCTCTTGATCTGATTCGCCAGTGCGGTTGAGCCAGCGCCACGACCCTGGAACGTGTACCCCGTCGCGCTGTCGAAGGCTGGCCCCAGCTTGTGCTCCATCAGGTTGACCAGTGAGCCAGCATAGGCCACGCTCACTGGACCTTTCGCGGTCGACCCGCCAGCGGTGGAGGTTGCGCAGCCCGCCAGCGCCACCAGCGCCACGAGCGCCGCCGATAAGGTCATCCCCGAAAACGCCCACGTCCTGCTTCGCGTCATCGCTGCCCTCCGCTCTCATCGAACACACTGCCAGATACTCAGTCAGTGAGTATTCATGTGTTGAGTATAGAGAGAAGGGCGTCACAAAGGCAAGTCCACGCGGTATGCTTGGAGCGATGACGCACGATCTGAACAGAGAGGAGAACTCGCACATGATGGAGCTGCTCGATCGCCTCGCTCGGGAAGCGCCGCCTCCGACCGCGCGCGTCGCCTACGGGCCAGCGCCGCAGCAGTTTGGCGACCTGCGACTGCCCGCGAGCAAGACCGCCTGGCTCTTGCCCGTCGTCATCGTGATTCACGGCGGCTTCTGGCGGTCGCGCTACGATCTTGAGTACTTTGGCGCGGCTTGTGGCGCGCTGGCGCAGGCTGGCTTCGCGACATGGAATATCGAGTACCGTCGCATCGGCGACCTGGATGCGGGCTGGCCCGGCACGTTCAACGATGTCGCCGCCGCCGCCGACGCGCTGCGCCCACTTGCCGACCGCTATCCGCTGGACCTGAGCCGCATCCTTGCGCTCGGTCACTCCGCGGGCGGCCAGCTTGCGCTATGGCTAGCCGCACGGCCACGGACTCCCAAGGAGTCCGCTCTCTGGCGCGCCGACCCGCTACCGATCCACGGCATCGTTTCACTGGCCGGCGTGGCCGATCTGCGACGCGCGTGGGAGCTACGTCTGAGCGACAATATTACCGAAACGTTCATGGGCGGCACGCCAGAGCAGGTTCCCGAGCGCTACGCCAGCGGCTCGCCCTATGATCTGCTACCACTCGGCGCGACGCAGATTCTCGTTCACGGGACCACTGATACCAACGTGCCATTCGAGATGAGCCAGCGCTACGTCGACCAGGCGCGCGCATTGGGCGACAATGCTCGACTCGTCACGCTGGAGGGCGCGAGCCACTTCGAGCCGGTAGATCCCTCGACGTCCGCGTGGCAGGCGGTCGAGCGCGCGCTGCGCGGTCTGGCGCGCTGGTGAGCGTGGTCACGTCAGCGCCGCTTCGCGCGACGGGCGCCATCTATGCGTGATAGCCTATGGAATAGGACTATTACCGTTGGCACGGTATCGCGCCGACAGGCGCCGATGTAGCAGGCGACAGGAGCAGACCATGAACGAGCATGCCGAGGAGCAGTTCATCGCCAAGCGCGACGAGGGCTGGATCGAGGCAATCGTCGAGATACCGCGCGGCAGCCGCAATAAATATGAGTATGATCATGACCGAGGCGTCTTCCGCCTTGATCGCGTGCTCTACTCATCGGTGCACTACCCCACGGACTACGGCTTCATTCCCGGCACCCGCTCGCTCGACGGCGACCCGCTCGATGTGCTGGTGGTGGTGGATGAGCCGACCTTTACCGGCTGCCATATACGTGTGCGCCCCATTGGCACGCTCATCATGATTGATGAGAAGGGCGAGGATGAGAAGATTCTGGGTGTGCCGCACGACGACCCACGCTTCACGGAGACACGCCGCTTGAAAGACCTGCCTCCCCACTGGCCGCTGGAGATCGCCGCATTCTTCCGCACCTACAAAGAGCTGCAAGGCCTGCAGACCGAGGTGCGCGACTGGCATGAGGTAGAAGAGGCGTGGAAGATCATCGAGGCGGCGCGAGAGCGGTACACAACGGGAAGATGAGCATGAGCGCCAACCGTGTCGGAGGTGACAGTCTCAGTCCACGCGCGCTCTCCGAACTGACGCGTCTGGACAGCGACGACGCGCTCGGACAGCTCTGGCGTCGCGATGGCGAGATGGCGCGGCTTGGCAGCGAGGGAGGCGCGCTCAAGCTCGACTGGGTGGCGGCGGTTCCGTGGCTGCTGGCGCATCCTGAAGCGCTGGCGGAGGTGGAGGACGAGGCGCGGGCGCTGCTGGCGCGTGGGGTGCGCCATGTCATCTGGGCAGGCATGGGCGGCTCAGTGCTGACCATGCGTGTTCTGCGAGGTCTGGGCTACGGCGACGCCGCGCCATTGACCCTTCATCCTCTGGACAGCACTGATCCCGCCGCACTGAACGCAATCGTCCGCGAGCTGGCGGCGGCCAAGGGTGTGTCGCTGCCCGCCGATGTTGATCTGTTGGGCCAGCGCGAGCTTCTGCGCGCGCTGCTCGAAGATGTCGCGCTGGTGGCCGTGGCGATGGGCATGACCTCTGAGGAGCCCATCACCCACCTCGCATGGTTCGCCACTGCACTCGACGCCGCGGACCTGCCGCTGGCCGACCATCTCAGGGCAATGTCACTGCCCGATTCCTACCTGGACGCCTGGGCCATCGAGCGCGGCATCCCGCGTCTCGCGCTGCAACTTGACGGCGGCTCGGGCACTGGTGGACGCATGAGCGCGCCGGGCACGCGCGTCTTTCTCCTGCCAGCCGCGCTTTGGCTCGCCGCGCAGGAGCTGACCTTGCGCTCGGCTTCACTCGGACAAGGCCAGGCAAGCGACGGCGGCGCGCTGGCGGACATCCTGCGCCAGGCCTGGCAGGCGTATGGATTCGACCTCGCACGGACCAATCCTGCGGCCAATAGCTACGTGCGGCTGGCCGCCGAGCTGTCCGCCGCAAGCGTTCGCGGCGCTGTGCGGCTGGCCATCAGCGCGCCGGACGCATGGGGACTCGTCCGCGACTGGGCGGAGCAACTCTTCGAGGAGAGCCTGGGCAAGGGCGGCAAAGGTGTCATGATCTTCGCCGAGGAGCGCATGCCCTCAGCTCCGGCCCATCGTCCGGAGCGAGACGGGAGCATGGGCGCGTCTGGTGAGGTGTGGCTGCGCATCGTCGGCGACGCCAGTGCTCCAACGGAGCCAGGCGGATTCACGTTGCGTGAGCCGCTGCTCGCCTCAGCGAATCCACGCGAGCGGCTGGCTGGGCTTGCCTCGCTCTTCCTCGGATTGCAGTTGACGATGGCGCTCTACGGCTACCTGCAAGACATCACCTTCGCTGGTCAGCCCGCAGTGGAGGATTACAAGACGCGGGCGCGAGCATTGCGCGATGGAGACGGTGAACCGCTCCCTACGCCGAGCGCCACGAACAGCATCGCCGAGCGTCCGTTGACGCTCTTTGCGTCAGCGGAGATCATCGCCGCAACCCCTCACCGCACGCCACGCGCGGCGCTGGTGGACGCGCTGCGGCGCCTACGAGCGATGGAGCCGCTGCCCTACCTCGATCTCACCATCAATGGTGAGGCTCCGCCCGATACGCTGGCTGCTCTGGACTCCAGCCTGCGAGCGCTTGCGGTGGAACGGTTGAGCGTCCCCTACAAGCTGCGCCGCGCGCCAGCGGCGTACCACTCGACAGAGCAGAGCGAGATGGACGGGCCTCCGGCGCTCATCAGTCTGCGGGCCCTAGCCCTGCGCCACGAAACCTCGATGATGGGCGCCTACTCACCGCGTTTCCTCGAAGCGCAGGCCGTGGCGACCTGGCAGGCGATGACGGGCGTGGGACGCGCGTGCATGCTCCTGCTGTACGACGGCGACACGGCGGACACGGCGCGGACGCTGGCTACGTTGCTGGATGCGGCGGCGCGAGATCTGGCGGACGGGTGAAATCACCCGCCGATTCGCACCGACGCAGTGCATTGATGCGGCCCGCATGGGACACACCGGAACGCGCAGCGCTAGACAGTACCGTTGGCGCCTACCAACGCTGCTGCGCCAGCCATTCCTGGGCCGCGAGCGCCTCTTGTTGCGTCAGCCCGTGACCGCCGGGCTGCCAACGCTGCTCGACACTTGCGCCACGCTGGCGCAGCATGGTCGCCAGCCGCTCCGTCTCGGCCTGCGGCACTAGCGGATCTGCGCGGCCCGCTGAGAGCAGGATGCGCTTGCCGCTGAGGTCGAGCGCCGCCTCAGGCTCCAGGGTGACCTGCGCATGGAACAGGACGGCTCCCGCCAGCGTTTCAGGCCGCAGCAACATAACGCCTGTCGCGATGTTCGCGCCGTTCGAGAAGCCGACCGCGACCACCTTGGTCGGATCGAAGCCGTATGTCATAGCCGCCTGGGCCACGAATTCGGCCAGCTCGTGCGCCCGGGCGCGCAGGTCGTCCAGATCAAAGACGCCTTCCGCCAGTCGACGGAAGAAGCGCGGCATGCCGTGCTCGCGCACCTTGCCGCGTGGGCTGAGCAATCCCGCGCCCGGCGCGAGCAAACGTCCGAGGTCGAGCAAATCGTTTTCGTCGCCGCCCGTGCCATGCAAGAGCAACAGGGTCACATCCTCATCCACCGCGCCGGGAGTCGGCGCGATGTAGCGGTGGACAAAGCCGAGGGCATTGACGCTCGCGGCATGGGGCGCCGGATTACTCACGCGACGCCTCCTCTTGCCCGGCGGACACGAACGCGCCAGCGTCGCGCGTGGCGACTCCAGGCAGGCGCACGGGCGGGAGTGACTGCTCGATCAGCGCGCGGTGGGTCTCCAGCCACGGCGGCAGACGCAGACTCTGGCCCAGCGTCTCGGCTGGCTCATCCACCGCGAAGCCCGGAGCGTCCGTCGCAATCTCGAAGAGCACGCCGCCCGGCTCGCGATAGTAGATCGAGTGGAAATAGGTGCGATCCATCACTGGGCTGACATTGAGGCCCTTATTGAGTAGCTCGCGCCGCCAGTCAATCTGTCTGGGATCATCGGGCGTGCGCCAGGCGACGTGGTGTACCGTGCCAACGGCCACCAGCCCGCGCTCGCCAGCCTTTGCGGGAACGACATCAAGGAGCTGTCCAGCGCCACCCTCGCCCGCCGCGAAGCGCAGCAGGCCTCCCGGTGTCTCCTCCACCTGTCGCAATCCCATCGTCTGGGTCAGTAGAGCCGTCGTGCGCGCGGGCGCCGCCTCATAGAGCGTTACACTGTGCAGCCCACGAATCGCGCGCTCTGAATTGATCGGCCCGCCGTCCCAGCCAGCGCGTTCAGTGGCGCTCGCGCTGCCGATCAACTCCAGCGCCAAGCCATCTGGATCGCTGAAGCGGATGGTCGGCTGCCCCCCGCGCTCCTCGGGTCCGGTGATCGCCACACCCGCGTCACGCAGTCGCGCTGCCCAGAAGTCGAGCGCGCTGGTCGGAATGGCCAGCGCCGTCGCCGAGGTCTGCCCGGCGCCGATGCGTCCGCGCTGCGCTCCCGGCCAGCTAAAGAAGGTCAGGATCGTGCCCGGACGTCCCAGCGCATCGCCGTAATAGAAGTGGTACGCGCCAGGATCATCGAAGTTCACGGTCAGCTTGACCAGCCGCAGCCCCAGCAGCCCCGTATAGAAATCGAGGTTGCGCTGCGGATCGCTGGCGATGGCCGTCACATGGTGCAGACCGCTCACTGGCTGAGGAGCCACGCGCGCAGTCGTCTCGTTCGTCGTCATTTCATCGCTCCCGTCTCTCCCGAGCCAGAAACGGCCCGGACAGCAGGTCTGCGCCCGCATGCCGCATCACGCCTGCCCAATCAAAAGTTTACTGATAAACACTCATACCATGACTGAGCGCCGCTCATAGCAGCGCGCGGTCGATTTTGCGCAACAAGCCAAGTAGCGCCCCACGCTCCGTGACGTCCAGTTCGCGAAGTTGCTCCGCGATAAAGGCTTCCTGCCCCGGAACCACCTCGTCCATCAGGCGCTGACCCTCCTCGGTCAGATAGAGCCGCGAGGCGCGTCCTTCCTGCTGGCGACGGATCAGGCCGCGCGCCGCCAGCCGGTCGAGTATCTGCGAGATGTTGCCCTTCGTCACGAGCAGGCGATCCGCCAGCTCCTGCTGCATCAATCCCTGCGCCGCGCGAATCTGCGTCAGCGTATCGAACTGCGCGACACTCAACTCCCATGCGCGCAGCCGTTCCGCCGACGCATGATCGACCTTCTGATAGATTCGCGCCAGTCGCAGCCAGATGAGCAGAGCGCGCTCGTCGTCGGCGCGTCCAGCCTGGTCGCCGACCAGGGAGAATGGATGTCTGTTCATGTGGATAGTTTACTACTAAACTTACGTTGTGTCAAGGGCTGCGCTCGTGCGCTGAGCATGTCGACACTCCGGGCTGATCTGATCGGTGGCGCTTGACGCACACCCGGCAGGCGGAGATGCGTGCTACGGCCGGCGTTGCGGCGCCGCTCAGAATCGTCGCGATATTGTCGATGTTCGCGGAAAATTGTGTCAGGTATGTCGGCTGTGGCGCGACAGGTGAGTGTATGCTGCAGGAAGGGAGTAAACACCATGCCAGACACCATCTTCGCGCCCATGCGCCTGACGCCGCCCGTGGGAGTCAGCGCCGAGCCAGCGACACCGCGCGTCGTCCTCGCCGGAGACCTGAATGGGCGGCTAGCGACGGCGCGGCCACGTCTCGCGCGGCTCGCGCGGCTCAACGGAGCGACTCATGACGAGGCGGAAGACATCGCGCAAGAGTCGCTCCTGGAAGCCTGGCGCTCGCTCGGTCACCTGCGTGAACCAGACCGCTTCGACGCCTGGCTCGACGGGATTTGCCGCAACATCTGCCGCCGCGCCGCGCGTCGCAACTCCACCGAGCGCGAACGACGCGAGCCAACCGTAGCTGCTGAACTGGAAGGCGACTCACCGCGCGCCACACTCGACACGATTCCCGCGCCTGATGTCGATCCACTGGACGCGCTGACTCGTCAGGAGCTTGTGGCGCTGCTCGACAGCGCTTTGGCCCATCTCAACGTGGCGGCGCGCGAAGCCATCAGCCTACGCTATCTGGCTGACCTGCCAACTGACGAGACCGCTGCGCGCCTCAACGTGACCATCAATACGCTGGAGGCACGGCTGAGCCGGGCGCGCAAGCAGATACGCGACGCGCTGAACGGTCCGATGCGCGAGCGCGCGATCGACTACGGCCTGACGCTCGCGCCCGCCGACGAATCTGGCTGGCGCGACACGTCCATCTGGTGTCACTTCTGCGGTCAGGCGCGCATGCGTGGCATCCTCCGTGCGGCGCCCGATGGTGGTGGCGGCCTGACGCTGCGCTG
>DASQSS010000039.1:0-17765 GCA_035642255.1 Ktedonobacterales bacterium
CTGATCGGACGCCTTTACCCGGCGCGCGTGCAGTCGGTGGCGTCGGCGTTTGGTGTGGTCGCAGGCGCGTTCGTGCCTGTCTATGTCGCCGCAGCGGCGGTGGGCGCTGGCGTCTGGGTGATCAGTAAGTTCGCTGGCTCAATATTCCATATGGTCGGCAAATCCGCGTCTCCGGTGCGTGTACCTGTGGCTGCGCACGTCGGGCGTGGCGCCTACAACGACCACCGCGACGATGCGCCAGCGTATCGCCCGGGCGCCCCTGCGCAACCCCCCTATCAGCCCGCGCAGCCGCCAGCGCCGTCTTACCGGCCTGGCGGCCAGCAGGACCCAGGCTGGGCGCCGCCCGCGCGACAGTCGTGGGAGCCGCCCGCGCAACCAGGATGGGGCGCGGCTCCTCCCGCCGATCGTGACGCGCGCCAGGGCACATGGAATCAGCCGCGCCCCTGGGATGCGCCTGACCCAAACGCGCCACAGGATGATCAGGGGCGGGGCTGGGTCAATTACCGTCCGAGTGGCCCGGACGATCCAACGGCGCCGCGCTGGTAGTTGGCAGCGGCGGCAACCAACAATCTGCTGCTATGATCTCCGGTGGGCGCACGACGCAGTGATGAACAAGCGCGCGCCCACCGGAGGTGTTCATGCGAGTCTTTCCGGACATTCATCGAGTTGATGGCGTCAGCTGCAATGTCTACATCATCACAGAGCCTGAGGGCCTGACCATTGTTGACGCGGGGATGCCTGGGGCCGAGAAGCGCATCCTTGCCGCTGTCACCGCGCTAGGGCATGCGCCGCGTGATGTGCGTCACATTCTGCTGACGCACCAGCATGTTGACCACATCGGCGGCCTCGCCGCGCTTGCGCTGGCGACTCGCGCCGACACATGGGCAAGCGCGGGCGACACTCCCGCTATCGAGGGACAGGCGAAGCGCGAGGCGCCACACGGCCCGCTCGGAGTGATCTTCCGCGCACTCTTCTTCTCGCGCCTTCAGTCTGCCGCCATCGGACACAGCCTGCGCGAGGGTGACACGTTGCCGATCCTGAGCCACGAAGGCGGCGTACGGGTGATCGAGACGCCAGGGCACACGGTGGGCCACATCTCGTTCTATGTGCCAGCGCGCAGGCTACTCTTCGCGGGCGACGCTGTGCGGTCGAGCAGCGGACGCTTGCCCATCTCTCCCGCCATGCTCAACCACGACACACCAATGGCAGTGCGTAGCGTTGGCAAGCTGGCCGCACTGGAGATCGAGGCATGTTTGCCAGGGCACGGCGCTCCGGTGACGGTGGGCGCGCAGGCGCTCCTCGCCGCGACCGCCGGTGTCGCTCCACTCAGTCGGGTGTGAACGCGCGCGAGCAAGCGTCGCTTGACGAGCCCTGTCGCTGAGCGCGATAATGCAGAATACCTATGTTGTCAACGGAGACACTCAGGCGCGCAGATGGCTCTACGCCGTCCGCGCGCTTGTCGTACCTGCGGCAATGTCCCGACGATGTCCCAACGATGTCCCATGGTCACCCATTCGTTTCGTCGTCTGCGCTTGTCTGATGCTGGTTCGTTCAACACGGGGGGCGGGGAACATGGGCGCAGACGACGAAAAAGAGCGAGGCACTCGCGGGAGGGTCAGAATGAGGGCGCCAGCGAGAGTCAACCAACCGGGCAAGCGGCCGGGGCGCGCCAGCGCGACCGCTATCACCCCGCTCTCTGAGGTCATCCATCCGGGAGACCCCATCTCGCTGCATGACCTCTTGACGCTCTGCGCCCAATACATGCCTGTGGACGATCTCAAGCTGATCTATCGCGCGTATAAGGTCGCGGCTGCGGCGCATGAAGGAGCCAAGCGCCAGAGCGGCGAAGCGTACATCGAGCATCCGTTGGCTGTCGCGGCGATACTTGCCGAGCTTGCGGTGGATGCGCAGGGCATCGCGGCGGCGTTGCTGCATGACGTAGTGGAAGACACCTCGATCACGCGCGAGGATGTCGAAGCGCAATTTGGCGCGGTGATCGCGCACATCGTCGATGGCGTCACCAAGTTTACTGCCGTCGAAGCGCTCGATGCCCCTACGACACGCAGCCAGACGAGCGACGCGCTCACGCCGATTGATGTGCGAAGCCGGCGCGAAGCCAAAGCGCATCAACAGGTCGAGACCGTGCGCAAGCTCTTTGGCGCCATGCTCGATGATCCACGCGTCGTGCTCTTGAAGTTGGCTGATCGCCTGCATAATCTACGCACGATGGATGTCATGCTGCCGCATAAGCGCGAAATCAAAGCGCGCGAGACCATTGACATCTACGCCCCGCTCGCCGGGCGCATTGGCCTCTATCTGTTTAAGGTTGAGCTGGAAGACTTCGCATTCAAATATCTCTATCCCCAAGATTTCGAGCGTGTGTCCCATCGGCTGAGCGAACTTGAGGCCAGCCGTGGCGAGTGGGCCGAGCGCATGTGTGACACCATCAAGCAGCGGCTCGCCACCGTGGGCATCAGCGCCGCCGTCAACTGGCGCATGAAGCGTCCGTATAGCGCGTTTCTCGACTCGCAGCAAAGTCAGCTCGACATTGGAGCGCTCGACGATGTGATCGCGTTTCGCGTGCTCGTCAACAGTGTCGAGGAATGTTACCTGAGTCTCAACGTCATCTATCAGCTCTGGCGCCATTATCATGACAGTTTCCGTGATTACATCGCGATGCCTAAAGTCAATGGTTATCAATCGCTGCACACTTCGGTATTTGGAGTAGATGGACGCCTCGCTCAGCTCCACATTCGCACCCACCGCATGCATGTCGCTGTGCAACATGGTGTCGCGACCCAATGGCTTGAGGCGGCGCTGAAGCGCGAGCCGGGCTCGGTTGACCCAACTCAGTGGCTCAAGCGGACGGCTTCGTGGGTAGGGCGCATTGCGAACTGGAATAATGAGCTGAACCTGACAGCCTCGGAGTTTGTTGACACGGTGCGCGGCGAGATGTTCGCCGACCAGGTATTTGTCTTTACGCCTAAGGGAGACGTTCGCGAGCTACCAGCGGGCGCGACGGCGCTCGATCTGGCGTATCGCATCCACACGGGGCTGGGCGACACGGCGACGGGGGCGTGGGTGCAGACGACAAACCGCGACGATGAGCCTGTGGGTGTGGAAGCGCCGCTGTCCTATACTCTGCGTAATGGCGACGTAGTTCGCATTCTACGTGACGCCAATAGTCGTCCGCGCCCAGAATGGCTCGACATTGCGCATACGCGCTACGCGCTCGACCGCATCCGCCGGTCGCTTGGGCGCATGCGGCGATCGGGAGAGCTGCGTGAGCCGGTATCTGGGGCGCCGAATGACGAGCCAACCGCCGAGACCGAGCCAGAGCAACCAGAGTTGCTCAGGCATCCTACCGGTCGGCCAGCGGATGTGCAGCTTGCGCGCTGCTGCTGCCCAATTCCAGGTGATGCAATCGTCGGTTTGCCAGGACGCGGCAGGCTAGTCACGATCCATCGATCTGGCTGCCGAACCCTGAGCGCCACCGTCGCACGCCGCCGCGAGCTAAGCGCGCCATACGCTGAGCCGGTTCCGTTGAGCTGGGCGCAGCTTCCGCAGACAGACTATGTTTTGTGCGTCAATATCTATGGACAAGATCATCAGGGATTGATACATCAACTGACAATCTGGTTAGCTGAGCACAGAATCAGTATTCTACGCAGCAGCGCCGCCGCCAATCAGGATCGCGCGAAGGCGGCCATCGCGATGATGCTGCTCGTGCCAGGCGCCCGTCGCGCGGACGATGTGATGCGTCGCCTGCGCAGGTCTCCTGGCGTGACGGAGGTGGAGCGAGATCGGCGACGGGGCTGCGATGGAGGCATGGCATGACACAGACGAGTGGGCATTCTGTCGAGCCGGTAGGAGTCGCGCCCACTGGTCCACAGTCGCAGACACAGTCGGTTGCGATGTTCGACCCTCGGGCGCGTGAGGAGTTTCTCGCGGCAGTCGACGCCTATCTGGAACCCGATGAGGCGCGCCACATCCGCGAGACCTTGGCGCTGGCCAGCGATACCTTTGCGCTTGCGCCTGCTGGCGCCGCAGAAGCGACACGTCGTCGGCTGAGCGACGCGCTCGGCACGGCGACTATTCTAGCGGAGAGTCTGCGCATTGATGTGGTGACATTGGCGTCTGTGCTGCTGGAGCCACTGGTGGACGCGCAGTTGCTGTCGCAGGGGGAGATTCCGCGCCGACTGGGTGCGGGCCTCGGCGAGCAGGTCGCGCGGGCTATCGGCGCTATTGAACGTTTCGATGCGCTGCATCGGCCAGGCGTGACCCTCCGGCGGCAGGCGCAAGCTGCGGCGGATGGGGGAGAGCCGTTGGAGCGCGACCGACGCAAGGGTCGCGAGCGCCGACGCGCGCAGGATGAAGACGCCCTGCGCAAGATGTTTCTAGGCGTAGCCGAAGATCCGCGCGTGGTCGTCGTCAAGGTAGCTGATCACCTGCGCCTGATGCGCGAGGCGGCTGCGCAGGCGGCGCGCATCCGTGAGCGACAGGATACATTGGCTAGCGCTGAGGCTGAAGGTGGCGCAAGCGCGCTCTCGATGGAGGACATTCGGCGCCTCGCCGAGGAGACGCACGCGCTGTACGCGCCACTCGCCGCGCGCCTGGGCATGGGCCGTGTGGATAGCGAGCTGGAAGACCTGGCGTTTGCCATTCTGGAGCCGGACGATTATCGCTGGCTGAAGGAAGCGGTCGCCGAGGAGACGAGCGAGCGCAGTGGCTACGTGGAGCGTGTCTGCGCGGTGCTGGTTGAGGAGATGCGCAAGATCGGCATCCAGGCCGAGGTTTCGGGACGCGTCAAGCACCTCTACAGCATCTACAAAAAGGTCGTGCGCTCGGGAAATCGCGACCTCTCGCGGCTCTATGACATACTCGCGTTTCGCATCATCACCGACTCCGTGGCCGACTGCTACCTTGCTCTGGGGCATGTGCATGATCTGTGGCGACCGGTAGATGGCCGCATCAAGGACTTCATCGCCAACCCCAAGGCCAACGGCTACCAGTCGCTGCATACGACCGTCTTCTGCCTGGATAACCGTCTTGCCGAGATTCAGATTCGCACACGCGAGATGCATGAGACGGCGGAGTATGGCGTCGCGATGCACTGGTATTACAAGGATATTGGCGATAGCGCGCAGGCTGACGCGCGTGCGCTGCAGCTATGGATGCAGCAGGTGATGGAGTGGCGGCAGGAGCTGCGTGACGCGACCAAGCCCGGCGCGAGCGCGGAGCCATCTGCCCCTCCAACGCCACCGATGCAGGAGCAGATCTTTGTCTTCACGCCGCGCGGCGACGTGAAGGAGCTGCCCGCTGGCTCGACTCCGCTCGATTTCGCCTATCGGGTGCACACCGACCTCGGCAACCATATCGGCGGCGTTCGGATTACCCAGAACAGCGAGTCCGGGCGGCCCATCAAGAAGCTGGTCCCGCTCGACTATGAGTTGAAGAACGGCGACATCGTTGATCTGATGAAGCGCAACGACGCCCACCCGACGCGCGACTGGCTGCGCATCGTGCGGACGAAGCTGGCGCGCACACGCATCCTGCACTACCTCAAGACGCATGAGCGCGACATCGATATCCAGGTGGGTCGTGAGCGGCTCGACCGCGAGCTACGGGTGATCGGCCTGCGCCGAGGCTTCGAAGATCTGACCGAAGATGATCTGCGGTGGATCAGCGAAGAGCTGAAGGTCGCTGACGCCGATACGCTGCTGGCGATGGTCGGCGCGGACAAGCTGCGCCCGGTGGTGGTGGTCAACAAGGCGCGCGAACGATTCAAGCTCCTGGCGCCTGCGGAGCCAGCGCCAGAGGTCGCGCCGCTGCCGACAGTCGCGCCGTCGCGTGAGGCGCAGATTGACATCAGCGTAGAGGGGATGGCGGGCATCCTGACGCAGATTGCGAGCTGCTGTCATCCGCTGCCAGGCGATGAGCTGGGCGGATACATCTCGCGTGGTCGCGGCGTCGTCATCCACCGCGCGGACTGCCCGAATCTTCATCGTCTGTTGGCGCAATCGCCTGAGCGGGGTATCGCTGTCTCGTGGCCTAAGCTGGATGGGCAGCAGGCGTTCCGCGCGCCCATTGTCGTGGAGGGAGACGATCGCACGGGACTGCTGCGGGACGTGACCGGCGTGATCGCACACCATAACCTGAATATGGTCAAGGTGGACGTCAGCACGAACAAGCGCAGCCACAAGGCGACCATCAACGCCATTCTGGAGATTATGCGCCCGGAGCAACTGGAGAGCGTCGTCCGCGACATTCGCGCGATCGAAGGTGTGGTCTCGGTGGGCCGCAAGTCGCCCACGGGAGCGAGAGCCGCCCGCAAAGGGTAAAGCGCTCTGCTGCCGCGGCCCGTCTCTTGCACGGTAGCCATCCTCAAGGTGATGTCACCCACCCGCAACGTCGCGGTGTCCTGTGTGATGGAGCCGTCGAACTTGGAAAGGGAGCAGGAGAGGCTGGCTCCGCGCTATGCTTCTTCGACCGCTTCTTTGTCGGCGCCGAGCTTCTCGATCGCGTGGATTTCAGCGTCCACCGCCGCTTTGCCCGCATTTTGCAGCACGACGTCTTCGATCGGCGCGTTGATGAGGCCCGCCCGCACGTCACGGAAGACACGCTCCAGCGTGCGGCCGCGCTGAAGTCCCTGCCCCCCGGCGATACGCAGCGCGATGTCGGTGACGCGCACGGCGTTAGTGGTGGCGATGACCTTGACCAGCGGCGCTTGCTGGCGCAGCGCGGAGCGCGCGTCGGCTGGCGCTGATATCCAGTCTGACGCGAGTCCGAGCATCACACGCCGCGAGGTAAGCAGCAATGACTCAATCTCACCGAGACGCATCCGCACATTCGGTAGCTCACCCAGGGGTTTGCCCAGCGCGCTTGGCTTGCGAGTCGCGGCGAAGTGGACGACCTCATCACGGGCGGCGCGCGCGGCGCCCGTGTAGACCGCTGCGAGCGTGAGCGGCCCCCACGGCAGGCCCAACGCGCCACGCGGGTCAGGCTGGCCAGGCTCTCGCGCGTCGAGCAGCGCTTCGTCCGCGACGGGCGTATCGTCGAAGATGACGTCGTGGCTGCCGCTTGCCCGCAGCGCCAACGCATTCCACGTCTCTTCGACCCGCAGGCCGGGCGCGTCGCTCGGCGTCAGGAAGTCGCCGATGTGCGGCGGCTTGCCCTCCTCCTCGATCGTCGCCATAACGATGAAGTAGCGCAGGCCAGGCGCGCCAGTCGTGTAGACCTTGCGCCCTGTCAGCCGCCAGCCGCCGTTGGGATCGCGCCGCGCTTTCGTTCTGGGGAGGCCACCGTAGCTGGGACTGCCCATCTCTGGCTCGGCTTGCGCGGTATTGATCAGCGCGCCGTGCCGCGCTACCTCGCGGAACAGCGCGGGCGCGTGGTCAGGCCACAGCTTGCCCTCGGCGATCTGTCCAATGTTGCTCAGGCTCATGCCGAGCGCGAGCGCCGTCGAGGCGTCGCCCCAGGCCAACCGCTCCAACGTCAGCGCATAGTCCAACTCATTCGCGCCGAGGCCACCGTACTCCTCCGGCACGGTCAGGGCGAGCAGGCCAGACGCGCGCAGATCGGCGAAATTCTCGAAGGGGAACGAGCCATCGGCGTCATGTTGCGCCGCACGCTCGGCAAATCGGCGCGCCAGCGGCTCCGCCAGCGCTAGAAAGTGTCGCTGGCGGTCGGTCAGAGTATCATTCACGCAAGCATCTCCACACGTTCAGGCGAGTCCATTCAGCGCGCAACGCTTGTGGAGAGTCACGCTCTCGCGTCCCACGCACAGTCTCACGCCACCTGTTCTCACTAGTACTCGTATTGTACGGCGCTCCGTCCGCGACAGGCACAGCATGCCCTGGCGCGCCGTGAATGAGCGCCCACGCGGGCTCGCCAATCCAGCGATCAGCTTCTTCCGACCAGTTGCTACAAGGTGCGCGTGCCCGTATGCCCTGGCTCCCGGCGCGCGGCGGCAGCGATGTTGGCTCGGTACTCGCGCGCATAGGTCAGGTAGTGGGCGATGCCGTCGCGCATGCGCTCACGCTCGGCGTCGTTGACGGCCCGCATGGGCTTCGCTGGCGCGCCCATCGCGAGCTGGCCATCCGGCACGACTTTGCCCTCGGGCAGGAGCGCATCCGCCGCGACGATGCAGCCCGCGCCAACGCTGGCGCGATTGAGCAGGGTGGCGCCCATGCCGATCAGCGAGCCATCGCCAATGGTTGCGCCATGCACGATCGCCGCGTGACCCACCGAGCAATCGGCGCCGATCAGCGTCGGCATGCCTTCATCCGTGTGAATGACGGTATTGTCCTGCACATTCGAGCGTGCGCCGATGCGCACCGGAGCCGTGTCACCACGAATGACCACCCCGAACCAGATACTCGCCTCATCGCCGATCTCGACATCGCCGACGATCACCGCTGTCGGCGCGACGAATGCCGTTGGCGCAATGCGCGGCCAGACGCCGTTATAGGGTAGCGCAAGCATGTTTTCCAGCCTTCCTTCGTGCCCGTTCGTGCTCGTTCACCGTGACTCCGTTGCGCCGAGCCGCCAGACCTCCCACAGCAAGCGCAGGATGCGCCCTATCGCTGTTCGCGCGGCGGGAACGTCAGGCTGCTCAGCCGTCAGGACGCAGTACATCGCGACGCCGCCTGGCCCTGACATGATGCCCGCATCGTGTACCACGCCATCCAGTGTGCCGTCTTTGTGCGCCAGCGTCGCGCCAGCGGGCAGCCAGCCTTCTGTCAGCTCGCTAAAGGACTGCTGCGCCGTCAGTGTCTCTCGGAGCTTGCGACCGCCGGGAAGCGCATTCCCGCGAATCAGACTGAGCAGGGTGAGCAAATCGTTTGCCGAGGTCACATTGTCACGCCCGGAGGCGCGCGCCGCCTGATCCATAAAGCGGCGTGCCAGCTTGGTCCGCTTCAGATTCAGCCGCGCCAGCGTCTCATTGACTTCGCCCATTCCAATCAGGTCTAGGATGAAGTTCGCGGCGGTATTGTCGCTGACCACGAGCATCAGCGCGCACAACTCCCCCAGGGTCAGACGTGTTGTGGGATCGAGGATATCTAGCACGCCAGCGCCACCCACTCGCGGCGTGTCAGCGGTGTCAAAGCGCTCGTTCAAGTCGAACTGGCCCAGATCGGCGCGGCGCATCAGCTCGATGGCGATCGGCAGCTTGGCCAGGCTCGCGGCGGGAAATACCTCGTCCACACGGATGCTCACCCTGGTTTCATCTGGCGCATCGCCCGAATGAAGTCTATCAGGCGCCGCTGGTGATGCGTGTTGGCCTGGTGTGATGGTCAGTCGTCGTCCCGGCATTGGGCCGAAACGTTGCGCCGCTACCGCTGTGCGCCCACCGAGCGGCGCCAGCAGCGCTGTGACACGCGCTGACAGGTCGGATGCGCTCTCGGGCTGTGATGCGGGATCGTCGCTCATGGGGTGGTGTTCTGCGCGGTGAAGGCGCGGCGCGCTCCGGCGTACATCCCCGCGAGCCGTGCGGAGTAGCCGCCCTCGGCGGGATCGAGCGAAGTGATGATGACGCTCTCGCCTGAGCCGCTGGCATGCAGCAGCGTCATGTTGTCGAGCGCGATGCCCACATGCGTGATGGCGCCGTCACTGGCGAAATAGACCAGGTCACCCAGGCGCACGCTCGCGCGGTCCACGATAAAAGGCATGCCTTCGTACTGCTGATCGGCGTCGCGCGGGATAATCGCGCCTGCCGAGCGACAGGCAAGTTGCGCCAGCCCACTACAGTCGATGCCGCGTTGCGAGACGCCTCCCCAGAGGTACGGCACGCCGAGGAGTTGTCGCGCCAGCGCGACCGCCGCCTCAGGGCCGCGCTGAGGGAAAGGAGCATCGGCCAGACGCTGCTCCACCGCGTCGGCGGCGAGCCATGCGACATGGCTGCCCGGCAGCGCCACGCGCACTCGACCCGATGGGAGACGTTGACCCACAGCGGTCACAGGCAAAAGGCTTGTGGCGAAGATCTCGTCGTCACATGCGTCGCCGCGCCACGATCTGTAGAGCGGCGTCCGTATCGCCGTGACGACGGCCACCCGCTCGGACCCGCGCGCGGGCGTCGCCAGATGCTCGTCACGCACCCAGCCCTCATAGTCAACCAGCCGGATGCGGGTCCAGCCACCACTCGACGCCGTCTCGACTGGTAGGGCGGAGGCGCCCAGCAACGCCTGCGTGACCAGCTCGGAACTAGCATCGGGTTCGCGTCGGACGTCCGCGACGCCTGTGGCGATGGCAAGCGCCCGACGCGTGCGCCCGGTACGTGCTCTGGGCGCATGGGACGAAAGGGTTGCGCTGGTCACGAATAGATCTCCTGCGGATGGAAGGCGCACGGGACGCGATCTGGCGACATCAGCCGTCCATCCCAGCGTATCACACACGCATCGTGGGTGAACACCGTTGCCCGGCGAACACACCTCGGAGGTTGAGGCGCATGCTGTCGCCACAGGCGTCTGCGCGCTACTCCTGATAGGCTAGCGCTAGCTCGCGGCGTTATCCAGTCGTTGGAGCAGCGTGATCGCCTCGCGCGAGTAGAGCCGTTCGCCCAGTTTGTCGAAGATAGCAAGCGCACCATTGAGAACCGCTCGCGCCGCTGTCCGCTCATCACGCAGCGCAAGCAGGGAGCCTTGCAGGCTCAACGCCTTCGCCTCCGCATGCGGCCAGCCCATGTCGCGGGCGCGCGCAACCGCCTGTTGAATCGCTTGCGACGCCTGCCCGAAGTCGCCGTTATACATGCTCAGGCGAGCCTGCACGAGCAGCGCATCTTCCCCCACAAGCCTGACGCCTGTCCTGTCCACCTGCTGCTGACACAGACTGAGCGCCTGCGCCGCGTGGTCACGTCTGCCAAGCGCGACATGCGCCCAGGCCAACAGCGGCAACAGTCCAGTGCTCTCCTTCTCAGCGACGGGCGAGTGGTCAATCAGCGGGTCAATGCGCGTCCATGCGTCGAGAGCGGCGCCCGCCATCAGATCGCGCTCCGCCAGGATGCCGTGCACATGCCGGAGCGCCTGCATGTCTTGATGGCTTTCAGCGTGCGCGAGAGCTTCACGCAGTAGCGCGCCGGCGGCCTCCTCATGCCCTTCGAGGAGGTTCAGGTAGCCGAGGTTGGCGAGCGGATACGACGCGACCCACGAAACGCCCATCTCGCGCACAATCTCGACCGCGCGCTCATAGCAGCGGCGAGCCGTCGTCCAGTGGCCGAGCAGCATCGCGTTCTCGCCGTGACTCGACGAGAGGAATGCGGCGCCCATCGGGTCGCCAAGCTGTTGGATCGCTTCCAGTGCGCGCTCGCTGTAGCTCCAGCTCAGGCGCAAGTCGCCACGAGCGCGAAACACCGCTGCGGCGTCATTGAGCGCGGCGGAATAGCTGTCAAGATCGCCTGCCGACTCAGCCACGCGTAGCGTCTCCTCCTGCACGGGTGCCGCTTCGACCAGGCGGCCCAGCAGCACCAGCGCCAACCCTTGCAAGCGCAGACCCCGCGCAAGCGCCGCCTGGTCGCCGATCGCGCGGGCGAGCGCGCAGGCCTCTCTGGCGCTGCTGAGCTGTGCGGCGTATTGGCTCAGGGCGAAGAGCAGAATAGCGTGCGCGCAGTGGAGCGCCGCCTGGGTCCGCAGCGTCATCCGCGCCATCGTTTCGGGCGCCAGTAAGGGTTCGATGCGGGCGAGACCCTGCTTCGCGGAGCCTCGTCGCACATGCGCCCAGCCGATCTGGGCTGCGGCCTGGCCCATACCGTCGAGATTGCCAACCTGCTCATGGCATGTAGCCATCGCCTCGAAACAGTCGAGCGCCAAATCGTATTTGCCGCTTGCCAATAATAGCTCGCCACGCTTCGAGTGGAGTCGCGCCGTGGTCAGATCAGCCGCCGATGGCGCGAGAAGGCGCAGCGCATCCTGATAGCGAGCATCAGCCGCAATATCCGCGCGCACAGACTGCGCCCGGTCACCCGCTTGCTCCAGGTGCCTGACGGCGCGGCTCACGTCGGCGCTCGCGCTATAGGAGGAGTAGAAGGCGCCCGACTCAAACGTCCCCTCTTGAACTTGTAAGTCGAGCATGGCTTCAATGCGCTGATGCAGCATCGTGCGCCTCGCGTTGCTCTGTTCCGCGAGGATGACCTCGCGGATGAGGTCGTGCTTGAATGCGCAGGCGCCGGTGTCAGTCTCGATCATGAGCTGCTCCTGACAGGCTAGCTCGATCGCCTCGATCACCTGGCGCTCGGGAAGGTCGGTCGTCAGCGCCAGCACATAGAGCGGTGTCTCTCGACCATAGACCGCCGCGATCGCGAGCAAGTCGCGGGTCGTTTCGGGCAGCGACTGAACACGGCGCCGGATCAGCTCAGCGATATCCCAGGGAATATTGCCATCGCCGAGCGCACGCGGGCCGGAGAGCATGCCATCGCGTATCTCCCGCGCGAAGCTCGTCAGGTAGAACGGCACCCCTGCGCACCTAGCTAGCACATGGCGAATGAGACTCTCGCGCTGATCGGTCGGTTCCACTGTGGCGCCTTCGAGCGCGGCGCGGAGGAGCGCTTCGGAGTTCTTTACGTCGAGTGGTGTCAATCGCGTCCAGGACAGGAGGCGATCATGCGCGAGGTCCTGACGCAGGCGCCGCAGCGGGTGGTTGTCGTCTAAATGCGTCTCGTGTGAGGCGGCGACGACTCGAAGCAAGCCATGGCGATTTCCGACAGCGGAATGCAGCAGGGTGTAGAGCAGGAGCAGTCCGTCCGGCTCGGCCCACTGTAGGTCATCGAGGATGAGCAGTACGCCGCTTGGGCCAGCGACATTGGCGAGGTAGCGCCCGACTGCGGCGAATAGGAGCCGCCGCTCCTGCTCGGGCGGCAATTTCCACGGCTGCTGAGGAGGCGGCGCGACATCAGCCAGCTCATGCAGCAGGAGGGTCATCAACTTGCAGTCTCGCAGCGATTCGCTGCGCTCGGCGCGCGTCTGTTTCGCGACATGTCGCTCGAGCGCCTGGAACACCGGCGTGTAGGGATGTTGAGCGTCTGACTGCTGGCAGCCTCCGCGGAGAGTAGTCCACCCCATCCGCCGCGCCTGTTCTTCAGCTTCCTGAAGCAGGCGCGATTTACCGACGCCAGGCTCGCCATAGAAGGCCAGCATGGGTGGGCCACTGCCCTGAAGCAGCCGCTGGATCTGCGCTTGCTCTGTTGAGCGGCCGATGAGCTGCAGCGTGTCAGAGCGAGGCGACGTGCCGGGAGCGCCGAAGAGCGGCGTGGAGAAGCGTCGCGCGGCGAACAACTGATCTCGAACGGCGCCCTGAAGTTCGAGCGCGTTCGCCAGACGCTCCACGGTCGCCTGGTGAGCCGAGCGGTTTCTGCCGCGTTCGAGATCACCGATTGCGTTGACGCTCACACCCGCCCGAACCGCCAGCTGTTCCTGCGTCAGGTTGGCGGCATGTCGGTGCGCGCGCAGCAATTCGCCAAAGCGTGGGTATTCGTTGGTGTCCATGCGAATTCCCTGCCTGCCACTGGTTCTAGCGCCAATCGCATTAGTGGGCAGTCTATCACACGAGTAAGGGAGCGTACCCGAAGGTCATAGGCAAAACTGGGGGTGATTACGTAGATGAATGTAGAGATTTGCGCCGCAGAGCATGTCGCGGTTATGGCATTATTGCTTCCATGAAGCCGGACGTCAAGCGGCGGCGGGAGGGGCAAGTGGGATGAGTGGGGAGGAACGCCTCAGGCGTTCCTCCACGGGGGCGTACATCAATTACCAGCCCACCGCTTCGCGGAAAGCTTCCATCACGCTAGCGAATGTCGCGTTCGCTGGCGTCGCGCGCCCAGATATGTACCGACGCCCAAGGCCAGGCGATGAGACTCGCGCGTCTGGCCCTGGGCGTCGGCGTCTCTCCGCATTCCCGCCGTGCCCCACCGCGCGCCCCTTCACACTCCTGAGGTGAACGATGACACCCGTGTGCCAGCGAGCATACGTCCGCTCGCGTTCTGACATCCTGTCATATTCGCCTCTGGAGCCGCCCGCCGAAAACAGGCCATCCGCCCCGGTCGAGATCGAGGCGGATGTTCCGGTATGTTTTGGAGGCGACGACCGGATTCGAACCGGTGATCAGGGTTTTGCAGACCCTTGCCTTGCCACTTGGCCACGTCGCCCAAACAACGAAGTATTCAACCATCTTTCCCACTGAGAAAACGGTGAATACGCTTGCCCAAACTGCCACAGACTCTTGCCTGACAGCGCGCTCAGACTCACGCAGTATAGCGCCCGAGCCATCTCCTCGTCAACCAGCATGCGCTCGGCGCGCTTCTCTGACACCGGATTATCTCGCATCCACTATCGTATGAAACATCGCCTGGGTGACGCACAGCGCGATTGGCGAGGCGATTCTGCTCATGGGTCCACGCGGCGAGCGAATGCATGACCGTCAGCTTGTCCTCGCCCGCGAGATCAAGGATCGCGCCTCCCAAGCTTGCTGTCGTTGGGGTGTCGATTCCCGATACCCCCATCACTGCACGAGGGGAGGCGCCAGCCGTCGAGCCGATGCCCGCGCAGGGAAGTGATCCACCTGCTCATGGAGCGTCCTGGCGTTGGTGGCTTACTTCGCCGTCGTGGACTTTGTGCCCTTGCTGGACTTTGTGCCCTCTGTGTCGTGGAACTGGCGGAATGTCGCAGTTCTATCACGGTTTGCGCCGCGCTCTGGACGTTGGGCGCGCCATCGTGTTTGATGAATTGCAGAGACATAAGCGAGACATGGGCGAGTCTGCACGCCACGGGCGAATCATCGGGACGAACGGCGGAGGGAGCGATCCGGTGAAGAGACACCTTAGCCGTCTGCGCTGGGCGATTATGCTGCCGGCGCTTATCCTGCTTCTTGGCGCCGGCCTGAATACCCCATCGCGAGCCAGCGTTTCGGCGACGATGGCCACGCCATCCAGCGATTGTCTCGGTCCGGTCGCTGGGCAGTCCATCTATGATTGCGCGCATGTGCTCACACCGGCGGAAATCGCGACGCTGGAGAAGGACGCCGCAGCAGTGGTTCAGGCGGGCGCGCCGACCGTCGTCTATCTCCAGGCGCGCAACGCGAACGCGGATCAGACGCTTCAGGACGCTATTGACCTGATGAATCGCTGGAACGTGGAATCACGCGCTGGCGCGCATGATGGCTTCGTCATGTTCTTCAATCTCCAGCCAGGGAACCTGCGCCACGGCCAGGTAGCGCTCTACGCGGGCGAGAAGTACCACAAGGGCAACCTGCCGACGGCGGAGTTGACGCGCATCCGCACGGACGTGATGACGCCACTGCTCGCGAACGACGAGACAGCACAGGGCATCGCTGCGGGTCTGCCGATGGTGGCTCACGATCTCCGCTATGGACCTCCACCGCCGCCCGCATATCAGGTGGTGGCGGGGACTATCGCGCGCATTCCGTTCAATTTGCTGGCCGCGCTCTTCGCGGGACTCGTTGGTTTTCTTTACCTGCGGCTGCGCCGCCAGCCACCAGTGAGCAGCCAGATCAGCGATATCGGGATGGGCGCCCTGACGGTTCCGGGTGAGCTTGCTCCCGCGATGGCGGGCGCGCTGCTCAAGGGGCGTGTCTCCGATGCGCATATGGAGGCGACCATCCTGGACTTCGCTCGTCGTGGTCTGCTGGCGTTCGCGCCGGAAGGCGCCAAGAAGGTCCGTCTGGAGCTGCTGGGCATTAGCGAGAATGGCAAGGATGGCAAGGATGGCAAGGATGGCAAGGATCTCACGGGCTACGAGCTGGATCTCTGGAACGCGCTCTCCGCGCACGCGGATAGCCATGCGGATAGCCAGTATCACGTCGTCTTCGGGGATGCTCTGACAGATGTGCGCAAGAGCTGGGGTCCAGCGAAATACGAGCTGCGTCGCGAACTGATCGAGCGCGGCTGGTACGATCCATTGGGCGCCTCCGCCAGGCGACGTCGCCTGTATATCGCGGGTGGGGTCGGCATGGCAGGCGTGGCGCTCTCGGTCCTGCTGATCCTGCTCTCACGGGAGGGCTGGGCAGCGATTGCGTTGACGCTCTTCCTGGCGGCGGGCACGCTCGCGTTCATTTGGGGCTACATGGTACCCGATACGACAGTGGAAGGCGAGATCGCCGCGGCGCAGTGGCGCGGCTACGCGGCGAGCGTCTCGGATCGCGCCTACGAGCCGAATCTGGATACCGACCTGCCCTATATCGTGGCGCTGGGACTCACGGGGAAGCTGGCCCCGCGCCTGAAAGCGGTGAGCGAGCGCGGCTATTCGCCCTCGTGGTTCCGCGCGGGTGAGGGCCGTGAGGGCGAGATGCGCCCCGCGACTGGCTTCTATCCCTACTGGATGGTGTTTCACACCAGCATGGCTCCGGCATCGAGCGGGAGCGCCACTGGCGGCTACTCCGGTGGTGGCGCCGCCAGTGGTGGCGGCGGCTCAGCTGGCAGCTTCTAATGCCCTGCGCGAGAGGTTTCTTTCCGTTTGACTTTGGTCAATAAGTCGCTGGCGGCCTTGGTCCAGACGAATGGCTAGCAGCGATCGTTCCAGCCATCGATGAACTCGCCGACCCTGGGCCGCCTCGCCCGCCCGCGACGATGCGATCCTTGCTAGCTTCTCCCGGTCACCATCCCGCAACGTGAGAGCCGTCGCTACACGCATGCTCCATTGTGCCAGACTGTGCCAGAAAGAATGAAGCATTTCTCTCAGAACACTGGGACGTGTTTCGTCGCATTCGCATTTATAGAGCATATTGGGCGGCATATTGGGCGATTTCCATAGAGTTCTCGCAGCGCATGTAGACGGGACCACTTGACCAGCGCGCGGTCATGGTCACGGGCGGCGCGTGCGCTACGAGCGGGCGATGTTGCGGCGGAAGATAACCCTATGACCCTATATGCGCTCGCGGAGCCAAGGTGGATACTCCGCCACAGAACTTCGCGAGCGACAATCACAGCGACGCGCCTGTAGACCTGTAGAGATGAGTCGGTAGTTGTGCAGGAGGATACTCGTGGATCTGACCAACGACAGCTACACCATTGTGTTTCACATCACGCGCGCAGATGGAACCGAAGCGACCGAACGCTACTACCGTGACCAGCGCAGTGCGACTGACCGGCAGCGCTGGGTCAAGGTCAGCACGCGCGGGAACGAGTTTCGCGCTACGGCCGAGCAGGTCCTGAACCATCTGCTGCCTGCGTTGGCGGGCCTCCAGCCGAGGGTCAGCGTCGAGGTGGAGCATCACCCGAAGCGGTGATGGGTGACGTTCACCGTGGGGCTCTTTTGCGCGCTGACCAATCGCGCGCGTGCAGAGGCAGTATTGCGGGCCGCCGCCCCGGTTTGACAGCGAGCGGTGTGCGGGCTAGGATACTCTCTGCATCCGTCCCGTCAATGCGGCAATTCGAGGAGGCAGTCTCATGCAAACGCAGCAGTTGTTCGATCTGACGGGGCAGGTCGCGCTCGTCACGGGTGGTGGCAGAGGCATCGGCAAGGTCGCCGCGGAGGCTCTGGGCGGCGCGGGCGCGAAAGTTGTTATCACAGGGAGGCGCGCGGAGTATCTCGTGTCTGCCGAGGCGGAGCTGGCCGAGCGGGGCGTCGCATGCGCCAAAGTGGTGGCGGATGTGACGCTGCCGGAGGACGTCAGCCGCGCAGTCGCTGCCGCACTCGACGCGTTTGGCCAGGTAGACATTCTTGTCAACAACGCGGGGCAGACCTGGGGGCAAGCCACGGAGGAGATGCCCTTCGAGCGCTGGCGGCAAGTGATCGATGTCAACCTGAACGGCATGTTCCTGA
>DASQSS010000040.1:0-10783 GCA_035642255.1 Ktedonobacterales bacterium
GCGCATCACTGCGTTGGAGGCGCAGATCGCGTCACAGCAGCAGGCTCCGGTGCCCGCTCCGACACCCGTTCCGACGCCAGAGGCCATCGCCCAGGCGGCGTCACAGGCGTTCGCAGCGGCGTTTGTGGCGGCGTTGGCAGCACCGGTTCAGGCTGACTCATCCGTTGACTCATCCGCTGATCCTCGCGCACCGTCAGCAGCATAGCGACGCCAGCGACGATCAGCCAGAGCAGGGTCACAGCGACGGGAGCGACGACGATCATCCATGAGGGCTGCGTTGTCGCTCCTTCGCGTGCCAGCAGGACATAGTAGGCGCCAATGCCCAGCACGATGAACGCGCCCGCGACGAGCTGCACGGCGAAGTTGGCGCGCACCACGAAGTTGAGAAGGCGGGTCAGCATCGACGGTCCTCCTGTCCTGGGCTTACTCCTGGACGTGTTACTGGACTTGCTGGAGTATGAGACGCCTCCGAACGATCGAGACAGCCCTGGCGGTGATCAATTGTACCATACGTCGCGTGCATCGTGAGGCCAAATGTCAGAGGCGCACGTTGCTGCGGGCGCTAACGGTGCGTGGTCAGTTCTGTCAGGTGATGTTGTTATAGCCGGTTCCGGTGAGCATCGTCGCGATGGTTAAGGCAGCCATAAGATACGGCGGGTTCACACAGCACGTAGGCGGAACTCGGTTGACATCATCCCCGAGTCTGTCTGTAGTTGCAGAATTCGGGAGATTTCTTTGGTCGGCTGGCACGGCGCTCGAATCCACGGTCGCTGCTCTCGTCAGTGCTGCTGTAGTACTCATCCTCGTTCGTGAACTCCATGAACTCTGTCGCCATGCCAGCCTGCTCTCTCACCAACACACAGCTCTATTGCTTCGTTACCGGTACGAAATAGCTCGCACCAGTGACAGATGTACTACCGAAAGTGTCGCATGTCATCTCGAGACTGCGTCCATACAAAACAGCCGACGCTTGTGTTTGCCGTCTCCTTGTGAGATACTAGCCCCACTCTCCAGTAGGGTTAGTGGTCGGAGACGGCGAGTGGAAGTGTATGGAAGGGGAGAGGCATGGCACGACATCATGCGCTACGATTGCCGCGCACACCGGGCATGAGCGCAGCGGCGCTTGGTTTCCTCGTATTACTAGTTGTACTATTAGCAGGCTGCGGCGGTACTGTTCCCAATCCTCCTGCTGGCCTGGGTGGAAAGAACGGCGTTGGTCCTGCTGACGGCATGGGTGGATCGGGGCCGAGCTGGAACACCCAGGGCACAGGTGGTGCCGAGGCGGCCATCGACTGGGCTGAATCGTTTATGACAGGGGGCGCAAATGCGGCACAGGGCCCGAGCTACCATTTGCTCTGCCTGTACTTTGTAGCCAATGCGTACGGCTCAGCGTATGCGCACGCGAACTCCGCCTGGGAACTTGCCCAAACGATGCAATTGCACGACCCCACTGATCCCGGCAAAGCACCCCGCGGAGCTTTAATGTTCTTTGATTTCACCTCGACGAATTACTCGTATCGCCTTTGGGGACACGTGGGTATCTCGCTCGGTCCCAATCCTCGAGAAAAAGCGCCTGGCGGCATTGCGTATGGGGATGGCACAATGATCTCCGCGCGCTCCACCGTCGTCATCGATTCGCACATTAAGACCGACAGCTTCTGGGGCAAGTATTATCGCGGGTGGGCTTGGCCACCGGCCTCGTGGGGGCCACTTGCACAGCAGGCGCCATCAAGTGTAGCTCAGTCCGGCACAGTGCAGAGTGGTAGCAACACCTGTCTGGTACAGTGTGCTGGATCTGGAACAATCATTCAGAATCCAGTTAACAATACTGGTGGCAACGGCAATGGTGGAGGTGGTGGACAGCCACCAACCCCAACTCCTACGCACGTGCCGCCCACGCCGACGCCTACAGCCACGGCCACGGCGACGCCCACGCCCACGCCGCTACCACCTCCACCGACCTGGTCCGAGACCGCCGGTGGCAATGCGAATACGTGGACCAACTACACGAATGCAGGTGGTGTTCAGGGGCCCACCGTGCCGGGAGGAGCCACCATCCAAATTGCCTGTCGGCTGACTGGCTTCAAGGTCGCGGATGGCAATACGTGGTGGTACCGTATTGCACAGAGTCCGTGGAGCAATGCGTACTACGTGTCGGCGGATGCCTTCTACAATAACGGCCAAACCTCGGGAAGCCTCATTGGAACACCGTGGGTAGACACAAAGGTGGCGATGTGCTAGCTAGCTAGCGTTGCTGACACAACGGCCTGTTCGTGCCCGGTCATCCAACACCTCATTGATTGATCGGGCACATTTGGCGTCACTTCGCGCTCGATGTAGGATGGCGTGAAGGTCGCGATACTTCCTGTTCATCCCAGCACAGTCTCAGTACAGCATGGTGTTGTGGGACCGCGACTATCTGCGTGCGTCGCGATCCCCCTCCAGCCCACTGCATAGTCAGCCAGGCTACCCATCAAGATGCGGGCAGGACAGGGATGGGGGCCGTCTAGCGCACGACTACGAGCGATTGCCTGACACCGTGGCCGGGCTGATTTTCCTGGCTCTTACCTGCATGATGCGGCATCAGTTGATCCACCTACCCTGAAGTTCATAACAGGCTGTAGCATCCCTGGACATCGACGGCTTCCCCCACAACCTCGCCATGTACGACGAGAAGAGAAGGGTCCTGGACCTACTGAGGCGCGCATCAGCGACCGCGCGCAACCTGCCATTTGGCCTATACGCCCTTCTGGAGGTCGCCCGTGCGCGTCACAACCATTGAGCGAACCGCACACACAGGGAGAATGCGCATAGGCGCGGGTGTGCGGCGACGAGATGAGATGGCTGATGTGGGGTAAGACGCAGAGATGGAGGGACGGCAATGATCGACGAGCAGGGCCAATTATACGAACATGCGACGGTACGCGTACCCTTCACCGCAACACCTGAAGTGGCGATAGCAGGGAGAGCCTCTACCCCACCATATGGTGTGGCCCCCTACTACTTCCAGCGCCCCACCCGGCCGCAACAAGCCACCACACAGCGCCAGTCGGCGCAACCCTCACCCCTTGAGGCGGCTATCGCCGAGCGGGTCGCGCATGGCTGGGAGTTCCTGGCCATCGAGGACACAGTCGTGAAGCATGACCTGGATGGATCTGCGTATGGATCCTCGGTGGCCGTCACTACGCAGGCCTACTACGTCCTCACGTTCCGGCGCATCAAACGCCCCTACGGCGCGCAGTGGTAAGAGGCCCCAGTCCTACGGCTGTCTTGCACGCGCCAGAAGGCACATCGCGCCACGGATAGTCCAAGATTCTCCTATCCGTGGCGCGATGTGTGTCAGTTCGTGCCCAGACCACTTCACCCCCACCTGTAGTGGGGACATCACCAGGTCGCATGCCGCCCTGGTCACGCATTCAGAGCCTCGTCGCGGATCACCCCCACACAGCGGTGAGGACCACAAAATCGTTTGCTGAGCCACTCGGATCACCCCCACACAGTCGTGTGGGGACACTGCTATGGCAGCGAACTGCCGTTAGCGAATGGCCGATACCTCCCATCTCCTTGATCGGTTCACCCCCACAGATGGGTGGGGACTGCAGAGACAACCTTCCAGCACATGATAACAGCTGGTTCACCCCCACATGCGTGCTGGGGACAACGATCATCGCCCAGGCGCGATCGAGAGCAGGCCAAAGCCATAGGCTTTACCTGTCCCAATACCCATCTCGAGCGCGTCGCGAAAGCGTGTAAGGTCAGTGACACGCATCTGACCGTCAAACACGACCGAGCCAAACGTCAGCGCTCCCGTCCCCGCACGCAGCCCCGACACTGACACGGCATGTGTCGCCGGATGACGCCTTTCGCCGCTGCGCAGGCGAAGCTCGGATAACTGGAACTCGGGTACACGGAGTTCGGGCGGCTGGAAGCGGCGCGTCTGCGCGGCCAGCACCGTGAAGCCACTAGCCTCGCCCTTGCGGCTCAGCCAGTCGAGCTGCTCGGCCGCACTGCGCAGGTTCACGCGTTTGCCTCGCCACTGCTCCGTTTCCTGCTGATTGCGCACACGAATGCGACGGGTTGGATTCGCATGTAAACGGAAGCGCAACGCCATCCCCTCACGTAGTTGCTCATAGAGCGCGGCGAGTGACTTGACCTCTGCAGGTGTCACGAGATAGCCAGATGGCAGACGCGACCAGTCCGGCTCTGCTCGCGACTGCGTCAACACGATGACCTCGCCCGACTGACCTGCAGGCGCCCACTCCACTCGATAGAGCAGACCGTAGTACGCCCGCGCCTGATCCAGTTCGGCGTCGTCGGGAAAGGCGGAGAGCAAGCGGCTGTGCATGCGCTGACAGTCGGCGAGATCGCTTTGCGCCTCGGGTCTGAGCGAATTGAGCCGTAGACGCGAGAGTGTCAGCGTGGAAGACACCGACGACGATGCAGATGACGACGATGCGGACTCCATAGACGACTAGCCTCCTTGAGACATCGGGCAGACATCAGGCTGGATCGGGCAGACATCAGGCTGGATCGGGCCGGGTGTGGAACTCGACTCGCACGAACCGGGGCGCATAGCGTCGGTCGAGCGGCGCGAAGGAGATCGGCATGTCGAGGCGCATCTCCCTGTCCTCCCCGCGTGTTCCAGATGGATCCTCAAGCACGAAGCGCAGTGACTGTGACTCCGGCGACTCTAACGACTCTAACGACTCCGGTGACCACTGAGACGGCATAGGTTCCGGCCACGGATAGGTGAGCAGCGCTTCACGCAGCGCAAGCGGGCATAGACCTGGGCCCAGCGGCGGCGCATCAGGCAGGCGCACAGATTCGGCGGGGACAAACGCGCGGCGGCCCAGGAACAATGGCCACACGGGACGCGCCAGCGCCGCGTCGAGCTGCTGGAGCAGTTGGGTCTGTTCAGCGGTCGCGGCCTCCAGCCCGACCAGGAAGCGCGCGTCGGCGAGATACGCGCGGCGCGAGATCACCGCACGCACGCCACCACTCCCGCCACCACTCCCGCTGCCACTCCCGCTGCCACTCCCGCTGCCGCCTGCGCCGAACTCCGCTACGCCGTAGCCGCTCGTATCACCGCGCCGCAGTCCACCGGCCGTCTGATAGTCCATCTGGAGGACACCCTCCTGGTCGACCCGCACGCCCATCTGAAGCGCCGCCAGATCGTCGACCGGTTCCTCACGCGCGCGCCCCAGCGCCGCGCAAAGCAGCCCGATCACCCCGCTCTTCGATGGCTCCAGCCCCGTGTCGCGCCGTCCAAAGCGGCTCTGGGTACCCCAGGACTGCATGGGACCCGCCAGACGCAGCAACAACGTGTGATGCGGCGCGCGGACGTCCAACGCATGCTCCAACACGCTCACAACCCACGTCTCCCCGTTCTCGTCAAGGAGGTGTCCCCGTTGGCCGCCACCACCTCCGTGGATGTATCCATATCCCTGTCCGTGTCTGAGGACGTCGCCACCTCGACCGCACGCTCAATGACCTCACGCACCGAGGTGACCCGGTGGGGAGCCAGCGCCGCCAGTTGGGTGGACTCAGTCGTCGCAACCCATGCGCCGCGTAGCGAGGCGTCCATGCCGCCATACATCACTGACAGACGGCTCCAGTAGTCGCTGAGCGCCGCGATAGACGCCTGCATCAGGTTGGCATCGGCGCGCGGCGTCACGGGCGTGAGGAAGGCGTTCGCGAGGTTCCACTGCCCTCGATCCCGGACGACCGCCAGCACGAACGAGGGCGGATTGTGCGCCGCCATGCTGTGCTGCTTGCCTGTGGGGATGGCTGATACGAACGCGCGCAGGAAGTCCGCGATGGCCTGACGGGTCAGTGCGGCGTCCCCGCGCAAATTGCGCGCGAGCTGCGCCGTATCGAGGCTCGCATAGCGGTAGAAGCAGGCCGAGTTGAACTCGATCGTGCCAAGCATGTCTGCGCCAGTGCTGTCGTCGGGGCGCAGATCATCGACCGCCGTGTAGAAATCGAACTCCACACTGACGCGGTGAGTTGAGAGCGCATGGGCGACCTGGCTGGCCGCCACCACGCTGCGTTCGGGCAGATCGGCGATCATGCGCCCGAACAGCGCCAGATCCACCGCCTGCCCGCCATCCAGCGCACGCTCGAAGGCGCCGCGTACCTCTGGGGGGATCATCACGGCGGCGGACGACCCTGACGACTGCCCCCGCCCTTTCACTTTGCCGCGCCGCAGATCGTCACGCGGCTCAGCTAGATCGCGGTCAGATCTATCAGTTGTCGCTGCCGTCTCACGCTGATCGGCAGCGGACGCGCCAAGCGGCGCGGTCAGCGTGTCCCAGTGGCGCAGGCATAGGGCCGTCGCAGCCTGAAATTCCTGCTCGGCGAGGAAGAGCAGGTAGCGAGTGCGGCCCGCGTCGGTCACGTCGAGCTTGACGCTGGCGAGGAGCGCCTCCACCACCTGACGCGCGACCTCCTCGGGCTTGCCCGCTGCGACCAGGCGCTGCGTGATGACCTCCCCTGCGCGACGAGTGCGTTCGGCCAGATGGGCGCTGTCGACGAGCCCCGCCGTGCGGAACTCGGCGCGGACCGCGCGCTTGACGCTCTGACTGGAGAGTCGCGCGCGCCGATGCCCGCCAAACTCACACTCCTTGGGCGCGCCTGTATCATCCCGGTTCAGGTTCGATGGCGCGAAGTTCTGAAGCAGATGTAGCTCAATGATCATGGATGGGTCGAACCCCTTCACTGGAACCGATAGCTTGAAACGTCTCGTGTTTGGCGTCGGCATCAGTCGTTCAGCCGCTGTCATCGCCTTAATATTATCGCCTGAATATCATCGCCTTAATATCATCGCATCAGTATCATCGCTTCCGCACATGCACAGATACATCCTCTGGATGGCGTTGACAGGAAATTACAGGTTACGGCTGCCACTCGTATCGCCGCTGGCGGGCTCGTCGCTCACACCGACGTAAGCCACGCCCGCATGATCGCCGGGAAGGGTGTCGCGTCGCCAGAAGGCGCGCGCCCAGGCGCTCTGCGTCCGGCGATCATCGGCGCTCCACGCGCGTAGATCCAGTAGGAACTGCGTCCAGTCCACTGAAATGCCATGTGCGCTCAGCAGGCCCACCGCATGACGGAGACGCACAGGCAGCGCATCGCGCGGAGCGACCAGTATCGCGGCGAAGCGCTGCTCGACGCTCGCGCCCGCCAGCCGGACATCCAGTGACCGCAGGGACGCCCCCAGCGTGCGTGATGTGCCCGGCGCTGTCGAGGCGCGGCGCGCAACATCGCGACTGGGCACAATATGCCGCAGCGCAGAGAACCCGAACAGAGCCGCAACCAACGCATAGTCTGCCCGCGCCTCCGCCTCGATCTCATCGATATCAGCCACATCGGTCACGCGCCCATTCGCCAGCTGCGCAACCATCAGGGAGATCACCTGCGGGTCATTCAGGCCACGCCGCAGCCGCGCAAGCTGGTCAAGCCGATGGTCGCGCGCCAGCTGGGTCAGCGCCGCGACAAATCCCTGGGCTCGCCGCCACTCCTCCGATGGTGACGCCGAGGATGACCACGACGAAGACGACGAAGACGATGAAGACGATGAAGACGATGAGGATGTTGGCGCCACGGATGGACGGTCCACCGTGGCCGTGCGCGGGGCATGAGAACGCATGGTGGTCATGGTCATCTCCTGTGGTTCCTGGCAACATCCGGTTACTTCTGGTTACTTCTGGTAACTCCTCGGGCTCGCTTCACCCGATGCGCCCTGATCGCCGAACGTCTCCAGCGCGGCTGCCGCACGACGCCTCATGGATGTGGTCGGTGAGACCCCTGAGACCCCTGACTCGCCGGCCCACGCGATCTGTTGATGGCCCTGTTGGCCCTGTTGGCTCTGAAAGGGAGCCAGGAGGGCAGCCAGGCAGACGTTGAGGCGCGACTGGGCAAGCGCTACGGCGCGCACCGCACGCGGGGAGGTTCCGAGCTGACCCACAACCTGCTGAAATACCTGTCGCGCCACACGCTCGACTTGCATGGCCCAGATGCGCATGACCTCGACCCGGGCCGCCTCGTTATTGGCGCCGCCCTCATTTGTCCAGTCGGTTACGGCGCGGGTGCGCGTCTGCTGGAGCGTCTGCAGCGTGCGCCGGAAGGGCACGTCCAGCTGCGACCAGTAGCGGAGCGAGGCGCCAAACCGCGCAACCAGTTGGTCACGCGCGCCCCGCTCGACCGTACGCGCTGGCGAGCCGGCCAGTAGTTCCTCGGCAAGCATGCTGAGCGGGCTGCCATACATCACCGGCTTCCCCACCTTCACATCGCCAACTCGCCCGCGTCCAGCTTCACCGGGGGTGTCGCCTGCCGTGACGCTGCGGGCGTCGCCTGTTGCGGGGGCGAGCGGAAAGGTCACGGCGCCGGGCGCGAGCAGGCGCGCGACGGATTCTGCGAGCGCGACGAGCTGGACGATCGTCTCGGCGGTGGCATCGTCATAGAGGGCGGGGAGAGGCAGCGACAGCGTCTCGCGGCGCCACTCCTCGATCGTCGCCTGGTCAGGAACCATGCCCATGAGGTCGAGCGACAGCGTGCGCTGGTCATCGAACGCGCCCTGCAGCGCGAGACTGCACAGCCAGTCCAAAATCGCCGGACGCATCCGCGCACCCCGCTCAGACTGGAATAGCAGGCGGCTGTCACGCCAGATCAAGCGGTCAGGCTGAAAGGTCAGGGGCGTCCACGCCGCTGCCCCCTCTGATGCCCCCTCTGGAGTGGCTGTTCCCTCTGCCGTCCCTGCCGTCCCTGCTCGACCCGGGTCATCTGCGGCTCCTGCGGCTCCTGCGGCTCCTGCGGCTCCTGCGGCTTGCTGGGCTTGTTGGGCTGAGGCGCGGCGAGCGGCGGTCTTCGTCGAGCCGCGCGCACTGGCGCGGAACGCCAGCATCGTCTCCGCCTGGTGGCGTGCGAAGTCAGCGTCGAGCTGGTAGCCCTTCATCAGCACAGCCCGCTCGACAACGACCTCGCCACTACCGACGAAAACATCCGGAACCAGACGGATGCGCCGACTCTGCCATGTCAACAAATCCACATAGCCATCAGGCGTCCGCGCCACTGGCTCGGTCGGCTCCGTCCGCTCCCATGCTGGCCGATCCATCGCCTCGACGTCCTCGACGTCCTCGACTTCCTTGCTGTCCTCGACGCGCTCAGTGGCAGAGACAGTGAACGGAGCAGATGGTGTGGAGTGCGCGGAGGCAGCGGGAAAGGGCGCCTCATCCGCTGGGCTGTAGCGCACCAGATTGAGCAGCAACGTTTCGAAGAGCGAGACGCCGCGTACGAGACAGATTGCCGTGCCCAGCAGCGGCGCCATACTGACATACTTGTTCGCCAGCGGCTCCTTACGGCTGTCATAGCTGATGAGCCCGCCCACTGCGAAGTTCTGTTGCGCGAGCAAGGCACGCGCGGCTGCGGCAGGGGAGAGTCGTGCGCGATCAGGGATCGTGTGGTCAAATAGCAGCGGCTGGTTGCGGCTGGACGCGCGCTCGTGCGCCAGCACCGTAGCCGCGCCTGTGCGCTCGGTCACGGGCAGCCCGGGCGTCTGATAGAACGGGTAGTGAGGGTCGAACAGGTCGAAGCGATCATGCCAGCGCGTCAGATAGGCGTCGATCCGCGCGGTGTCCCAGGCGCCATGTGTGAAGATGGCCAACCACTCCTGCGTCGTGCGCGGCCCGCCCAGACTACGATGCAGGATGGCAAGCAGCAACCGGTAGAGGGAGATCGTCACGATCGGTGAGGCGTCGGCGAGCGGCAGGAGCGCTGGCCCCTGATGAAAGACCTCGCGCAAGCTGAGCAGCAGCGGCTGCGACGCATGCGAATCCGACGCGGCCCGAACAGCCTGTATACAGGGGATCCACGGCTCATCCACAAGATTGAAGCTGATGCTGCTGATGGCGCTGCTGGCGGAGGGATCCGATGGCGGCATGATGAATCCTGGCTTGACTGGCTTGACTGGCTTGACTGGTTCGACTGGTTCGCGAGCGGACGCATAGATGACGGTATGGGCGTTCATGCGAGGCGCTCATGCGAGGCGCGCGCTCCGTGCGGGAATTGATCTGCCCCAACGAAGCATGATTGCACCTGTTATGCTATATATGCGCCGACTGTGTTGACCTTGAGCACAACTCCGGGAATCATCCCGAGTACCACTACATAACCACAGTTCACCGTCGTCCTACATAGCCGCAAGGACTTTTGGAACCAGTTGGAACCTGGGCGAGTGTGCGCTGGCGGTCTGGTGGAGACGGCACGAGGGCAAGATGGCGCGCAGCTCAGCGTGGATGTCGCGCCCCACGCCGCCACCGCCGTGTGGCAGGGACGACAGTGAGCGCGATGATGGCGGCGGCCCACAACAGCGTTACGCCCAGCGGGATGGCAGCCATGAGCCACAATGGGTTCATGGTCCATCCCTCGCGGGCGCGGATAAGGAAGAAGAGATCCACGAGCACGACAAGGACCGCGCCCGCCGTGAGCTGCACGATCAGGTTGAGGTCTATCACGATGCCGAGCACACGCTCCAACGCACGCTCCAGACGCACGCGCCACATGACTCTTCCTCCCTCCCTCCTCGATACGCCTACGACCCGCCTACGAGGGCTTCTGGAAGCGTCTCGCCTCATGGGACAGGTCGGCGAGCGGCAGCGTATCCGTCGCCTGCTCATGGCTGGCGGGCGGTGCGTTGAAGCGGGCGCGGACCTTATTGCACTGGCAATCCCACTCGGGCGGGCAAGCGGGCTCCAGGCAGAGAAGAGCGATCGCGAACTGGTGCAGG
>DASQSS010000041.1:0-4435 GCA_035642255.1 Ktedonobacterales bacterium
ACCTATTGGGCGGCCGACGCCCCTAGACCCGCAGACCCGTAGACATGTGTGCGGCAGGCCAGAGCCCACGTCGCGCGGCGGTTCATTCATCCGCGTCGCGCTTGTGGATAGAGCGTTCTTCTCCTGTAGGAAAGGAGGCACGCGCGGCCGCGCATCCGCGCAGCAGCGCCGCTAATGACACCATGCGATCTGACGCAGGAACGACCCTGCGCTCGACCCTCGATTGTCAGCCGACGTAATGAAGTCGGTCAGAAGCACAGTGGTAAAGGGACGATGACGTTTCTTTGCCCGGAGAGGAGTCATAATCGTGTCAGAGGTGAAAATCGCTAATCCTGGACCCCTTGGCCTGAGTGGCTTCGCGCTCACCACGCTGGTATTGAGCGCCTGGAACGGCGGCATCTTGAAAGGCGCCGACGTACTCATCGTGATTGGTCTGGCGGTGTTCTACGGCGGCATCGCACAGTTTTCCGCCGGCATGTGGGAGTTCCGTACGGGTAACACGTTTGGCGCGACGGCGTTCAGCTCCTTCGGCGCATTCTGGTTGTCGTTCGCCGCGCTGTTGATTCCTGGCTTCGGAGTCGCGTTTGGCTCGAAGACAGGGCCGTCCACATCGGCGCTCGGCTGGTACCTGCTCGGTTGGACGATCTTCACTGGCATCATGATGCTAGGGTCGTTCCGCACGAATGGCGCGACGGCGGCTGTGTTCGTGCTACTGTTCCTCACGTTCCTGCTGCTTGCCATTGGCGCGTTCTCTGGGCAGGGCGCGGGCCAAGGCATGACGCAAATCGGTGGCTACGTTGGCATCCTGACAGCCCTGGTCGCGTGGTATACCGCATTGGCCGGTGTGCTCGCCGCTGTCTCCAGTGGCAAGATCAACCTGCCTGTGATGCCAATGGCGTAATACGGTTACGGCGCTTTATCGTTCATGCCCCCTCGCGCGACTGTGCGGAGGGGGCGTTTCTATGGTGTGCGGATTCCCATGCCGCCGCGCCACTGGGCGTGGGACCTGGCTCGCTCGGTTTGACTGACTCATGCGTGTGGGGTACACTATGTTCTAGGTCGCGCTAGGCGGGGAGTTGGGGCTTCCCTGCACCTGAAATGCTCCGTAGGCAGGGCTGAATTCCCGCCTGAGAGTTGTGTCGACCCAGCTTTGTCTGTGCTAGATGATTATGAGGATTCAGTCCCCGCGCGGCACATACCTGCGAACCCCGTCAGGTCGGGAACGAAGCAGCGGTAAGTGGGTCACTGTGGGCGCCGCGGGCACGCTGGGTCTGAGTCGGAAGGTAACGGGAGCTGGCAGATGCGAACCGAAGGCGGGTGCGCGATCGCATCATTCCCTCAGCAGATGGTCCAGTATGCGGGCGACATTCCACCTCCACCGTGTGCGCCAGAGAGTCAGGTTGTCGGCGCCAAACTCCTCCGCGAATCGTCTCATAGCAGAGGAACGTGCGTGAGTCAGCGGGCTGAGCCGTCCGGTTGTCCGCCTGACGCTGCGCGCTAATCCCATCCAATTGTCGTCCAAATTTGTCGTCCAAATCCCATCCAATTGTCGTCCAGATGTATCGAGGCGTGCTATGGCGTCACAATCGCTCTATCGCAAATGGCGCTCGCAGACATTCTCCGACCTGATTGGTCAGGAGGCGGTGACGCGCACGCTGCTCAACGCTGTGCGTGACGGTCGGCTGGCGCATGCGTATCTCTTCTGCGGTCCGCGTGGCACGGGTAAGACGAGCGTGGCGCGACTGTTGGCGAAGGCGATCAACTGCCAGAATCCTCGCGATGGCGAGCCATGCAACGAATGTGTGTCGTGCCTGGAGGTAGCCGCAGGGCGTTCGCCGGACGTGATCGAGATTGACGCGGCATCGAACAATGGCGTGGACGACATCCGCAAGATTCGCGAAAATATCAATCTCATGGGCAGCGGTCGCTACAAAGTCTACATCATTGACGAAGCGCATATGATCACTCCGCAGGCCTTCAATGCGCTGCTGAAGACGCTGGAAGAGCCGCCGCCCCACATTATCTTCGTCTTCGCGACGACTGAAGCGCATAAGATGCTCGCGACGGTTGTGTCACGCTGCCAGCGTTATGACTTCCGGCGTATTCGCATGGCGGATATTGTGGCGCGGCTCCAGTATGTGGCGCAGGGTGAGGGGCTGACGCTGGACTCGGCGGCGGCTGACCTGCTGGCCCGCGCTGCGCAAGGGGGCTTGCGCGATGCGCTGAGTCTGCTCGATCAGGCGGTCGCGCTTTGCGGGAACCATGTGACAGTCGAGGGAACCCGGACGATGCTCGGCCTCGCCGATGTCGCCGCGTTGCGCCGCATCATCGCCTGCATCGCGGAGAGTCGCCCGGCGGAGGCGCTGGACCTGCTCAACGATCTGGTGACGCAGGGAGCAGACCTGCGCCAGCTCAACGGACAGTTCGCCGAAGAGTGGCGCGCGCTCATGCTGGCCCGCGCGGGCGCCGACCTGACGCGCGTGATGGACTACACCGAAGACGAGGCAAGCGAGCTGAAGTCGCTCGCCGAGCGGTTCGCGCTCAATGATTTGATGGCAAGCGCCCGTGTTTTCGCGCGCAATGAGGCGCCCGCGCGGGGTCTGCCCGTGCCCCAGCTGGCGCTAGAGCTTGCGGTGCTGGAGTGCCTGGGGATTCAGCGGCACGAGTCTCCAGTGGCGCTCCCCACGCAACCGGCCATGCATGCGGCCATGTCAGCGCAGAATGCCAGTCAGCATGCTTCCCCGCAGACGACGACTCCCGCGCCGATGACCTCGGCTCCTGCCACATCTGCGACGCCGATGCGCCAGATTCACCAAGCTGCTCCGCAACCTGTTCAACCGCCACAGGTCGAAGAGCTCGATCTGGCCGCGATTGATGCGGGAACGTGGTCCGGACCGACACGCCCGGCGTCGCAGCCTTCGGCGCCCGCGCGGCCCGCTCCGACTGTGCACAGCGAACCTGAGTCATCGACCGCGGCAGAAGGCGATGCGCCCGCTGACGCCTATGGCGAGGAGCTAGCCTCAGGAGCAGGTGAGGATGACGGACGCGACTGGGTGGCCGAGGCGCAGCGAAACTGGCAGCTGATCCGCAAGATTTGCCGCCAGAAGCCGCCGATGGGCGCGGTCGCGGGAGGTTTTCTGAGCGCGGCGGATCCCGTGAGCGTCACACCGGGCGATCCACCGACGCTTGTGATTCGTACGAAGTTCGCCGCGCATCTGGAAAAATTCCGAGACGCCGAAATGCGCAGCGCGGTGGAGTACGCGCTCGAACAGGCGCTTGGCGTGCGCTTCCGCACACACTTCATCGGCGCGAATGAGCCTCAGCGTGGCCACGCCCCAGCAAAGAAAGCGGCGAATGGCGCGAGCGCGCCACCCAACGCGACAGTCGCCCAAGCGGCCGCGCCCGGTCCACAGATCTACGAGCGCAGCGCGACGAATGGCGCGCAGTACACGAATGACAGCCGCCCTGTTCCCGCGCCAGAGGCTCGCGCGGCGAAACCTCTCGGGCCGCGGGAGGAGTCTATGCCTTCCTACGGGCGAGCTGAAGTACGTGAGCAGCCTGCTCCACCCGCAAAGCCCACCGCTGACATCGAGCGAGCGGCGCGGGAGGATCCCGTCGTACAGGAGTTCGCGCGCATGCTGAAGGCCGAAGTAGTTGACGTGCGTCCCATCGGCGGGCGGCAGAGCGACGGCGAAGCCTGATCGCGCGACCGCTATGTCGAAGGCAAGGAGTGTCCTACGATGACTGACAAGGCGGGGCGTCTGCTTGAGGCGCTGCGCCACCCAGACATGACACCTGAATCCGCCGAGTCAGATGCATCGGCTCGCGCCCAGCTTGTGTTCGCTGGGGCTGAGGCGGATCGTCCAGACCGAGAACGATTGCGCGGCGAGGTGGCGGCGGCTCTCGGACTGAGCTTGCGCCCAACCGATCGTGTGATTGTGCGCTGGCTGCTCCAGCAGGAGATTGCGGCGCATGAGGCGCGGGGCTCTGGAGCCAGCGAAGCGCTCTATACACTGGTCGCGGCTGTGGCTCGATTCGCTCAGGCTGACGACGCGCTACTGATCTGGCGAGCGCGGCAGGCGACGCCCGAAACACGCGAAGGGGTGGATGTCGAGCAGATGGCGCGCGCCGGACTCGACGCCGTGCGGACCGCGCTATCTCGGGTTGTGGAGCGCGCGGGCGCGCAGTGTGACGATGCCCGGCAGGCGCTCGCCTGGTTGGAAGACGGCGCCTCAGTGGGAGCGTTCGATGACCTCCCGACGTACTTCCTATGGGCGGATGAGCGGTTCGGCCTGCTGATTTCTGGGCCGACATGACGGGTCAGTGGCCCTGTGTCGCGTGACGACACGCTTACGACTGATTGACCCTGGCGCTGCGCTGCAATGCGGCCGCGAGCGCCAGCGCTGACGATGGAATGCCAGAGAGAAGGGATAAT
>DASQSS010000042.1:0-4956 GCA_035642255.1 Ktedonobacterales bacterium
GGCCGCATGCGATATCGCGCTGTGCCGCTCCGGCGCCGCCACGCTCGCCGAGCTGTCAATTATCGGGCGGCCCAGTGTGCTCGTGCCGCTACCGCCTGGCTTCACTGGCTCGCCACAAGCGGTCAACGCCGCGATGTTCAAGCAGGCGGGCGCCGCAGAGATGATCCTCGACCGTGACCTCACGCCCGCTCGCGCTGTCGAGTTGCTCATGCCGTTGCTGGGTGACGCCAACCGCCGCGTGCAAATGTCCGTCGCGGCATCCAAGCTGGGCCGCCCTACAGCCGCGCACGATCTCGCCGACCTGGTCGCCTCGCTGGCCGGGCGACAGCGCTAACTAGCGCCAGTCGTCAGCTTTTCCCTTGACGCGCCTGGCTGCGCTTGCTACAATCCCTTTGTAAACATGATATAGTTGATAAATTAAGTCAACTATATTGTTCACCGGAAGGGATCATCGGTCGGGTATGGCTGCGCAATCGCTCTCTTCGGCGGCGAATACGCCGCGAGTGGACACCCATCTGCTCAAGTTTTCGCAAGCGTGGACGGTGGCGCTGACGGCGCTCGCCTTCGCGCTGCAGCTCCGCTGGCTGGTCGTCGTCGCGGCGCTCTGTCTGCTCATCAGCGCGGCGGCGCCTGCTGTCGGGCCGTTCCGTCTGCTCTATCGCTTCGTGGCGCTGCCGACGAGGCTGCTGAGTCCGCGCATCGTCGAGGACGACCCTGCGCCGCATCGGTTCGCGCAGGCGGTGGGCGCGACTTTCCTGATCGCCTCGTCGCTCGTGCTGCTGCTGGCTCCCGGCGCGGCGGTCGTCGGCTGGACGCTCGACCTGATCGTCTTCGCGCTGGCGCTGGTCAACCTGACGGTCGGCTTCTGCGCGGGCTGCTTTGTCTACTATCATCTGGGTCGTTTCGGCATCGCGCCGCGTGTGCGCTATGCGGGCGGCTTCCGCTGGCGGGGAGCGTGAGGCGATGACGACTGGTATCCTTCCACGGCTGGGCGCGCTGGTCGCGGTCGCGCTGGCGACGTGGCTGATCGTGCTGGCTGTGCGCGCCTATGCGGCCACCCGCAAGCGACAGACGCTGGCCGCCGCGCCCGCTGATCTGCCCGCTGAGCTTGGCGGCATGCCAGACGGCGCGAGCGTGCGGATTCTCGCCTTCAGCAGTGAGGATTGCAGCCCATGCCACACACTGCAGCGCCCAGCGCTTGCCCGTCTGCTCGACGAGCGACAGGGACAGATCACCGTCACTGAGATCGATGCGCCAAGCTCGCCGGAATTGACACAGCGCTATGCGGTGCTGACCGTGCCGACAACGGTCGTGCTCGACGCGACAGGCAAGGCCCGCGCTGTCAACTACGGCTTCGCGCCTGCCGCCAAGCTGCTGGCGCAGGTGGATGATGCGCTCAGCGCACAGGCTATCTCCGCCTGATACGGTGATCGCGCGGCTTCGAGCGAAATCTGGCCGAAATCTGGCTGAATGATGGCCGAATGAGCCGGTGGGTGTGAATGGATTCACGCTCACCGGCTCTCGTTGCGCAGACTCGCTGTCCAGGCGCTGGCGCTGTTTCCGCCTGACTCCGCTACAATATGCTCGGGAGGCTTGTGACTGCCTCCCGACAGCATCCCCGACCGCATCAGCGAAGGGTGAAGCAGCGCATGGGAACACGCGGCGCGTATGACGCGGTTGTCGTCGGCTCCGGACCGAATGGGCTCGCCGCCGCGATCACGCTGGCGCTGGCCGGACGCTCGGTCGCCGTCTTCGAGGCGCACGACACGCTGGGCGGCGGCATGCGTTCTGGTGAGCTGACACTGCCCGGCTTCATCCACGACATCTGCTCCACGGCGCATCCTCTCGGCGTCGCGTCGCCGTTCTTCCGCACGCTGCCCCTGGAGCGCTACGGGCTGGAATGGGTCCAGCCGCCCGCGCCGATGGCGCATCCCCTGCCCACCGGCGCCGTTATGCTGGAGCGCTCCATCGCGCGGACCGCCGTTGGCCTGGGTCGCGATGGCTCCGCGTGGCGCCGCCTCATGGAGCCGCTGGCGCGCGACTGGGACGCCATTGCGGAGGCATTCCTCGGCCCGTTGCGTCCTCTAGCGCTGGCGGCGCACCCTCTGGCGCTGGGCCGCTTCGGGCTGCGCGCGCTGCCGCCCGCGAGCATGCTGGCGCGGACGCTCTTTCGCGGCGCCGCCGCCCGCGCGCTCTTCGCTGGCATGGCCGCGCATGCGATGCTGCCACTGGACCAGCCGCCGAGCGCCGCGTTTGGCCTGATGCTCGGCGTGAGTGGGCATGTCGCGGGATGGCCGTTCGTGCGCGGCGGCTCACAACGTCTCGCTGACGCGCTCGCGGCCTACCTGCGCGATCTGGGCGGCGCGCTGTTCACCGGCGCGCCCATCGAGTCGCTCGAAGATCTGCCCTCGGCCCGCGCGATCCTTTGCGATGTCACGCCGCGTCAACTGCTGCGCATCGCCGCGAAGCGTCTGCCCGCAGGCTATGCCGCGGCGCTGCGCCGCTATCGCTATGGCCCCGGCTCTTTCAAGGTAGATTACGCTCTCGATGGCCCCGTTCCCTGGACCGACCCCGCCTGCCTGCGCGCTGGCACGGTCCACGTCGGCGGCACGCTGGCGGAGATCGCGGCAGGCGAACGGGCCGTCGCGCGCGGCGAGACGCCAGAGCGCCCGCTCGTCCTGGTCGCGCAGCAGAGCCTCTTCGATTCGACACGCGCGCCTGAGGGCAAGCACACACTGTGGGCCTACTGCCACGTCCCCAACGGCTCACCTGTCGATATGACCGAGCGCATCGAGGCGCAGATCGAGCGGTTCGCGCCGGGATTCCGCGAGCGTGTGCTGGCGCGGCATGTCAGCGGGCCAGCCGACCTGGAGCGCTACAACCCCAATTACATTGGCGGTGACATCAACGGCGGGCTGCAGGACTTCGCTCAGCTCTTCACGCGCCCGACGCTCTCGCTCGACCCCTACCGCACGCCCGTCACGGGTTTGTATATCTGCTCATCTTCCACGCCTCCCGGTGGCGGCGTGCATGGCATGTGCGGCTACTGGGCCGCGCAAGACGCGCTGGCTGGCCCGTTGCAGTGAATGGAGTTGGCCGCAAAACGCGCAGGAGGTCAGGCGGCCAGAGCATGCGGAGGCGTGAGAGACAGAGCAGTCCGCACAGCAGGTTCAAGGAGGAGCACGAGGCAGAACAGTCCGCACATGATGAATGCGCAGCGTGTCGCCGAGAACCGAGGCGGCGCCAGAAGCAGCCAGAGAGACAAGCCCATCAGCGCGAGAATGGACACGTAAGCGACTGTTTGGGCGACCGGGGAGTGAGTCCACGTCGCCAAGAACGTCAAGAGCTGCGTCACGAGGCACAGCAGCGATTCCTGCCATCTCACCGGCCTATCCGCAGGCTCGAAACGATCATCTGAGATCATACGCATTCCAACTTCTGATCACTCTTCTGATCACTCACAACGCCGTGTCGCTATGATACCGTGAGTTGGCGTATTGTGAGACTGCCCCTGCGCTCTACGCAGGAGTTGAGATAGATATCGCCACAGAGCGGGAAGCTGGAGGAGGGCTCATGCCATCTACACGTACAGCATCGAGCGCCTACGCGCCCGCGATGTCGGCAGAGACACGGCGCTGGGTCGAGGCTGGATTGGCGCAGCGGCCCCGCGGCTTCCTGACGGACATCGACGGCACACTCAGCGCCGTCGCTCCCACGCCTGACCAGGCCCGACTCTATCGCGGCATTCGCCCCCTGCTACGGCAATGCCTCGTAGAGTTCGACCTGGTCGCGGCGATCTCTGGCAGGCCCGCGCTCGACGCGCGCCGGCTGGTTGGCATTCCCCAGATGACCTACGTGGGCAATCATGGCATGGAGCTGCTGCCGCCCGGAGAGCGCAGTCCGCACATCACACCCGACGTGCGCGCCTATCAAAGCGCCATCGCCGATGCGTTGCATGAGGCGCGCAAACGGCTGGATGGCCGTGTCGGTGAACTGCTCTTTGAGAACAAAGGCGCTACCGCAAGCATTCACTACCGCCTCGCCAGCGACCCAGAGGCGGCGCGGGCCGCCATCCACCGCGCACTCGATCCGTTCGCTGAGCGCCATCACCTGCGCGTGACGGAGGGGCGCATGGTCATCGAGATTCGCCCGCCTGTTGACCGCGACAAAGGAACCTCCATCCGCGCGATTGTGCGCCAGCATGCGCTCGCCTGCGCCCTCTACCTGGGCGATGACCGCACCGACGAGGATGCCTTCCGCGCGCTGCATGAACTGCGCGCCAGTGGCGAATGCGTGGGAGTCGCCGTCGCCGTGAGCCATGCGGAGGCGCCCGCGTCCTTGCTCGCGAGCGCTGACATCACGCTCGCGTCCATCGCCGAGGTCCCGCGCTTCATTCGCTGGCTCTTGCAGATGCTCAAAGCGGCGGCGCCGATGCCCTGACGGTGGCGCCGATGGTGACGGTGGCGCCGATGGTGTCGACGCAGCTCATGGGCTAGAACCCGGCATCCCCACAGTCAGGCGCTCCGAGGAAAAATCAGGTGTATACCTGATGGAGCCGTGTGACCTGTTACGGGTAGACTGTATGTTGTTGGACTATACAGGGTCATCATAGAGTGGCCGAGACATCTGGTGGTCGTTGAGCGCGACGCTGCGCCGCCATCGTTCGTCTCAAGAGGTACAGCCGCCTCCGCCCCCTGCCCAAAGGGCGCGTGCGCGTTGCATGGGCCACTCGCTTCTGTTATCATAGGATGCCGGTGGCGCTCCGGCGGTCCACGTATACCCAACCTACATCATAACGCTGTCATCATGCGTTCAATTCCACCGACCCTGGCGCCGATGCTGCGGGGTCGTGCGAAACGTTCTGATCCAACCATCGGGTGTCCCCGCTACGAGGAGGCAGTGTGAGTACTCAGAACAAGGGCCTGCTTGACCAGGCATGGTCCACGGTGACGGAGA
>DASQSS010000043.1:0-8178 GCA_035642255.1 Ktedonobacterales bacterium
ACGGACCTGCGGACGGACCTGCGGACGGACAAGGGGGTGAGGCGGGGACTTGTGGTTGATGCGCGCGTCGGTTTACCATGTGCGTATCCTCTCTCACGTGGATAGGGCGGGCCCGCGTCATGTTTAGCGGCAGGCGCGGGCCGCGCGCTGTGTCTGTGTCTGTGTCTCTGTGGCGCTATCTCTGTCTGTGGCGCTATCTCTGTCTGTGGCGCTGCGGCGTGGTGGGCGCCTCTACGCCGTGGCGGTGTGTGGTCGCACGCCTTGCGCGATCCGGAGCAGCTGCGGCAGGCGGTCGAGATCGTCGGCGAGCCGACGCGCCCGGGCGCGCACGCGCTCCGCCGTCGCCATCGCCGCCCTGAGCGCCTGGAGGGCGTTGGCTTCATCGGCGGCGGTGTACATCCGGTTCCGGCTCCGGCGCTTGCCCGTGCGCTCCAGGCCCGCGATGACGAGCGCATCGTCGAGCGCGACCTCCGCGTCATCCAGCGCGTCCAACGCTTCCGCGCCGACCACAATCTCGCTGCGCGCCGGGTCGCCATAGCAGTCGGCGCACGCGAGCCCGGTCACGATGCCGCTGGCCTCACCGGCCAGCACAGGCGGGAGCGTCAGCAGCGCACTGGCCGCACGCATCGTCTCCGCGAGCGTGGTCACGCTGGCGATGCGGACGGGCGCGCGTGGCGCCTCATAGGCGGCGGCGACGATGGCTGCGTTCAGATCGTCGCTGGTCGCACGTAAGGCGCGCAGCAGGCGCTGGCCAGCGCGGCGGAGCTGTGTGTTCGCATCATCGGCGGTTCGTTTGCGGCGCGGCGTGATCGGCGTCGTCGGTGGCGGCGTCGTCGTCGTGATGGGAGATGGGCTCGCCAGAGCGGCCGTCATCGCGGTGATGCGCGTCGCAGCGGTGGAAGTGGTCATAGGGTGCTCGCTCGTCCTTTCCATCTGCCTGTCCATCTGCCTGTCCATCTGCCTGTCCCCGTGGCTGCGCCGGTCCTTACGGTTCTTGACGCGTCACAGCCACGCTCGGGCGCATAGCGAGTGAGCTGAAATTGCGTTCCACCCAGCCCGCTCGCTATGCGTGGCTCCGATCTACCGCCCGTCGTGCGCCCCGTGGTGCGCCCCGTCGTGCGACTCCTCCAGCGCGTTTTCGCGCCGTCCAGCAGGTGAGTAGCATCGTGCGATCGAACGGCCCGCCAGCATGGCCAGCCCGCGGTGCCAGCAGCCCCGGCCATGCTGTGCCGCTGGGCACTCACACTCTGCGTCGTCGGCGGCGGCGCGGTACCCGACGGCGTATACCGTCTCGTCGCTCGTCGCGCTGCTGATCGCCAGCGCCAGGCTGACCAGCTCGCCGGTGGTCTCGTCGAGCGTCCAGCCCAGTGTCTTCGCCGCCCAGGAGCAGCTCGTCTGGCCGTGCGCGGTCGCCAGTACGAGGCTGCGGGCCTTCGCGTCAGTCACGGTCGGGGTTCGCGTCGTGGTCGTCGCTGTCGCCATTGGAAAGCCTCCTCTGTCTTGAATGCTTGGAATCTCGATATGCGCCGCATCTGTTACTTAATGTATCATATAAGTGAATATGTGTCAATATATGTTACCTTAAAGCACGATAGTTGACGCATGCGACACGATGCGGGTATGATAGCCGACAGAAGCTGCGCGAGTAAGGCGCAGCTTCAGAGGAGGTAACTGATGGCAGGCGAGTCCGAGGAGCGATACATCTCGGCTTCTGAGGCAGCGCGTGAACTCGGCGTGTCGCGTAAGAAGATCGCAGATCTCATTAAGACTGGCGAATTGCCCACAAAAGATGACCCGCTCGACAAGCGGGTCAAATTGATAGCGGTGAGCGCAGTCGAGGAACTGAAGCGGAGTTCAAGGGGAAAAGGGCTCCCCGCCGTAGCCGCATAGACCAGGACGGGGAGTAACCTCATCGCCAGCGCCTATCGAGATTCCAAACACGAAACAGGCTGGCGCCCGCATTCTAGCAAACGGGTTAGCCATATGGCAACCGCGTTGAACTCCCTAACAATGGTGAGAAGGCGAAACCGAGGAGGTCACCAGTTATGGACGACGATGAGGATAGTCGATGGGTGAACTTTGTGCCACAATTCTTGAACGAATGTCGGCTCTGTAATTTCGTATCCGGCGATCAATCACTGGCCAATCCGGCTGCTCCTTGCCCAAACTGTGGGCATCCAAGTGTTTGGTTTACCTTCCCAGATTGGGCGCCCATCGAGTTGCTCCATGTAGCGATGCATTTTTCAGTTGAGGCCAATAAGCGACGCGATCTGCGACTAAAGGCGCTCGTGAGCGACATAGCATCACGTGTCGGTCAGCGATTCGACGGGACTGTTCTGCTCACAGCGCGGAGTCGTATGATCCAAATCTATGCTGACGCTGGCAGAAACAGTTACACCGATGAAACGCACCAACAGATGATTGACGTTGTCACTGCTGCGCTTGGAGTGAATGACGACCTTGCCCAACAGATAGAGGCATTGCTGTTTACTTTCAGGTGGGACATCGAGGAGAACGTGGCCCTGATTGTCGTTGTCAGTACATTGCTTGAAAGCATGTTGTCTCATTTATTGGTCACGATCACGATGCGTAGCGGCTTAGATGAGGCGGCAGCCGAGACGCGAGTGGGGGAATTGAGAGGGTTCGGTACAAAGTCCAATGATCGAGGAAGCTATCTCAATTACTTCCGGCGAGTCACTGGACTGCCCCTGGAAACCGCGCTGCACGACATCGGTGAGGGTTCATACTTTTCGGATTGGGATGCACTACGCAGCCACAGAAACGACATCATACATGGACGCACGCCATTAGCGTCACCAGAGATTGCAGAGGCTGCTCGACGACTTGCGAATCGCGCTGTTCACGTGTTCGCAGCGCTTCAAAACACATGGGGTGTGATCGATGCCTCAGCAGTCACCGGCAACTAGGATCTGTCTTCTGGTTTCAGATGGAGACGCACTATGACCGTAGAGGAAGCGCGCGACTTGGCTGACGAGATCAACCACCATCCTGTATGGCGCGCTCGCGCTGAAGAACAGCTATTCTTGGACCGCGACAACCACGATTGGTGGGTCATTGCGCGTCAGGAGCCTGCCCGTGCCGATGCCCCGAAAGTCCATGCCATCAAGAGCCGTGAGGAGTGGGAAGCCATCCGCGCCAGGTGGCGTTAAGGTCGCGTCTGGTGTTGACGACGCGACCTTAACGCTGCGTCTCACACGCGTGAAGACGATCGGCTGCTATGCGCAAGATGAGCAAAGGCGTCACTGGGCTTCCTGGTCAGGGTCCGCGGTCGCCTGCGTGGTATGCGGCGCTACTATTGAGCGGGGATGGTGGCGTGCGCTGTCTGAGGAATACGTCTGCGGCGGGCATGTGGAATGGATACCGGGATGACGAGGCAGCAGGGCGAACGAGGAGAGAATCAGACGTGGCGTCAGATGAAGAGCAGCGATACGCTGAACTGGCTCGGTTAATCGAGCAGCACTATATCCAAGCTCAGGCGCAGGGGAAAGGAAGCGAATTTACCGAGGTTCTATCGGCTGCATTCCAGCAGGCGATCACGGAAGGCGGAGAAGCTCTGGCGGCAGAGTTGAAGCGCACAGCGCCAGACATGTTGGCCGAACGCCATGCGATGCTCGCCACCTTCCATGCGCAGCTCCGCAAGCGATGGGGAGCCGCTTTGGATCTCTATGAGGCCGTGCTGGTGGTTGCTCAAGAGGCCGGGAGTGGGTTCGTCACACAGCATGTATCAGAAGCGTGTCGGAATGCAGACACCAAGTTGTGGGTCCTCGTGCGCCTGCACGCGCGGGCCTATCAGACTGCATCCGAAGTCCTGGCGCTGCTCAATGCGGGCTTTGCAACGGCGGCCATGGCCCGCTGGCGAACCATCCACGAGGTCGCGGCTGCGATGCAGCTTATCAGCAAGAGCAAAGGCAATGACTTGGCCCAGCGATACCTGGACCGTGAGGCAATAGAAGCTGCGACAGCTGCGAGGGAATACCAAGACCATCACGTCAAGTTGGGATATGAGCCATTGGATCCGGCCGTATACCAGGCATTGCAGACCCGTAAGGACGAGCTGAAGCGACAGTATGGTACAGACTTCGCCACAGATGCCTATCGCTGGGCAAACGAGCATGTCGGCAAGCGCATGACGAAGTTTGAGGCTCTTGAGGCCGAAGTAGGGCTTGAGCATATGCGGCCCTATAATAGGCTGGCAGGCTACGGGATACACGCCCATGCGAAAGGTATTTTGTTCCACCTGGAAGAACTGCGCACCGGTGACCCGATAGCAATGGGCGCGAGTGACTTTGGACTTGCAGACCCAGGGCACGCCACGCTCATCTCGCTGCTGCAGTGTACGACCGCGCTGCTGTTCACCAAGCCCGACCAAGACGCGCTGGTCACGACAATCGCGATGTCGCGCATGGTCGATGAAGCTGGCGCAACATTTCTCCAGGCGCATCAGGAGTGTGTCCGATTGTATCGGACAGGCGAAGACGGTTGACTGACTTCGCCTGCTGCATATGAAAGAGAGAGGAGAGCGCTCCCGAGCGCCTGCGTGCGACGTTGGCGCAGGTCGAACAGCATCTCGAGGAATCCGGAGTGTGCTGTCTTTCTGCGATGGCAACGCTGGGTGATGGATAAGTAGATGGCAAGGGGAGTCGTGGCGTCGGCTATGGCAGTCAATCGAGCATCTCCAGGCTTGGTACCGCTTGGAGTGTCAGTAGCCGATACATAGCGCAATTGCTGCGGCAATATCGTCCATCTGCTCTGCGGTCAGCGCCCCGATCTTCGCTTCAAAGCGATTGACTGATAGCGATTTGACTTGGAACGCATCCGCGCCAGAATCTTTTATCAAACCGTTCTCTACTGTATGCGGGACATACACAAACCAGACATGTTCAACATAACGCGGCTTCCAGTCAGTGAGCGGCACGACAATGCGCAGCGGCAGACGCCCTACCTCAGGCACATTGACCACGACGGCCGGGCGGAGTTTGGTCTGCTCCGCGCCGACCGAGGGATCGAAGTTCACTGACCACACCTCACCCCGTGCAGGGATGATCACCCTACTCGGGGGTTTCATCATAGAAGTCGCCCTCGCCAAATGCCTCGAACTCGGTCAACTCCGGATTCGTTGGGTACTCCTGTTCCGCCCCCGCAGCGGCAGTCGCCAGGATGCGATTGCGCTCCTCGCGCGGCATGCGCATCAGCTCACGTGCGGTGTAGCGCCGCCCCTCTGGCTGTGGTGTGTGTCGTGGCGTGACGGCGTCAGGGCAGAGTTCGCGCGCGCGTTCCTCGGTGATGACGCCCTCCGCCAGCGCGCGCAGTGTCATCTGGCGCAGGCGCTGTGGCTCCTCCCGCCCCTCGAACGTGTACGGTTCCTCTTTACGCCAACCCTGGCCGGAGAAGTCCTTACACCAGTTCGTGTAGTAGCTCTGTTCGATGATGCCCAGGTCACGCGCGCGGCGTGCCCATGCCTGCATGCTCAGGCCATACTTGGCTTTGAGCATGCCCAGCTCCTCCAGCGCCAGGTGCCTGCGGCGCTCGCCCAACTCGCGCCGCGCCATCTCGGCGGGAACGAGGAATGCCGAAGCGAAGCGATGTGCGCTCCGTTCCTGCTGTTTTTCGTCCACGCCACTCGCAAAGCGCAGCGTCAGATGTCCAAGTTCGTGGGCCAGATTGAAGCGGCGGCGATCATCGGGTACGTTCAGATTGACCAGTGCAGTTGGCGCGTGATCATCGCCGATGGTCGTCCAGCCCGAGAGACCATCAAAGCCAACAGCGGCGCCGCGCCAGCCAACAACAATGCAGCCATGATCTTCCGCCGCCTGGGTCACGCTCTCAATGGGCGCGTCACCCAACCCCCAGGCCATGCGCAGCGCTGCCGCCGCCGATTCCACGTCGGTATACGACCTGGCAGGGCGCGCCAGTGGTGCCTGTGGACGGGCGCTGGGGTAGAGCGCGTTTTCCAGCCACACTTGCCCCTCAATGACACGTAGCGCCACCGCCTGCGCCTGCTGCTGCTTCCGCTCACCCAATGCGGCATGCTTGCGAAAGGCGAGCCAGTCCACGCGCACCTGTGGCTCAGCCAGAAAGTATGATGGCTTTACCGCCAGCGCCTGCGCCAGCATGAGCAGTTGCTGCGCGCGCGGCATGCTCTTGCCATGCTCGTACTTCGACAGTCCAGCGGTAGTGATGGGGTGTCCTAGTGTCGCCAAGCGTTGAGCGACCTCATTCTGCGTCAATCCAGCGGCAAGGCGTGCCTGCCGGATGCGCTCCGCAATCATGGCGCTCATGTTGCGGCTCCCTTCGTTGAGTGCGCGTTCCTGTGTCCTGTACCTTGTGTCCGCCGTCTTGTAGTTTAGATTTTAACACTTTTTGCACTACTTATCAACGAACTGTCCATAACTCCACCTCTGGATGGTGATTTTCACCTCTGCACCATGTTGCGTCGTCATTGAGCGGGGTTGGTGGACGCGGGCGCTGTCTGAGCAGTCCGTCTGTAGCGGGCGTGTGGAGTGGGTGCGAGGTGACGGGCGATGACGGGAGGGAGATGAGCTGACATCATATGGGTAGGTTGAAAAACCGCCAAAGTCAACTAAGACTAGAACGAAGCCTAACGGATGCTCCCTTTACCCGTTTGATTAATGATATGAATGGACGTTTCATTGACATGTGGGAGCGCTTAACGTGGCAGTTCGTGATAGGTGGCGAGTTCGATTTCCTGTTGTGATAGTGGTCCTGCTCAGTTTGTCGATTGTCTCGTGCGCAGCGCCGGGCGCGACGTCCAAGTCGAGCGATCGTGAAACAGGCCAGAATCTGGGACGTGGCGGTGGCGGTCCGAATTGGAATACCACGAGTATGGGTGGAGCGGCTGCGGCTATCGCGTGGGCTGAATCGTTTCAGCACGGTCAGCCCAACTACGCCTTCAGCCAGGTCTACACTGGGTATTGTCTCGCGTTCGTAGCGAATGCCTATGGAGCAAGCTCGTCATGGCCCTTTGAGTCAGCATGGGACCTTGCAAAGGCGTCACACCTTCATGATCCAACCAATCCCGCCGCAGCGCCCGTCGGCGCCTTGATCTTCTTTGGCCCCAACTCCTACAACCAAGGGGATGGGCATGTGGGCATCTCGCTTGGCGGTGGCAAGATGATCTCAGCGAACGAGCCATCGTCCGGCACAGGTCCGTATGTCGTCGAGATCTATCCGAATCCGAACATCCAATCAAGCGCCTACTGGCTGAATCTCTATAAGGGATGGGCCTGGCCGCCCGCGAACTGGGGACCACTCGCCGCGCAGGCAGTTGCCACGGCAGCAGCAGGAGGCTCCTCGTCACCGAGCGGTGTCACGATTGTGCAACCGGCGGGAAGTGGCTCGCAGATCCAGGGTACCAGTGGTTCTGGCGGCGTGCAGCCTGCGGGCAGTGGCACGCAAATCCAGGGTGGCGGCTCGGCAGCCGGCGCTGGTGGCGGCGGTGTTCCGCCAGCGCCTCCCTCCCCCACACCAACGAAGGTTCCTCAGCCCCCCACGCCCACGCCCACGGCACCGCCAGCTCCAGTGCTGTACAGCGAGCAGGAAGGGCATTACGGCGCGAACACGTTTATGAATCCATACAATGCATCCGGTATGGGCGTAAAGATCGGCGCAGGGGCATGGGTGCAGGTCTCGTGTAAGGTGTACGCCCCAGCGATTGCGAGCGCCAATCCGGACGGCTACTGGTATCGCATCGCATCGAGCCCTTGGAACAACGTGTATTACGCGGCGGCCAACACCTTCATGAACGGGGATCCATGGAACGGACCATACACCCATAACACGGACTTCAATGTGCCCAACTGCTGACCACGTGCTCTGGTCGCAGACGCTGTGAGGCGCGTGGCGCTCGTCATCCCACGCGCCTCAGAGATAGATGGATGGATCATAGACGTCTGTTAGGATACTCGCAGACCCACGCAAAAAGGGGTAAAGGCGCTGTGCGCCGCCGCCATCACATATGGTTAGTGGAGAGCGCTGTCTGAGGAGTATGTGTGTAGCGAGCATGCCGAGTGGCTACCAGGTTGCCGCGACCGATGAGCGAGCGCATGCACGTGGCAATTGCCGGTAGACGTGACCGGCCCGCTACTCCGCCACCACGCCCACCGTCGCCGGTTCAGGCAGCGCCACCTCTGCGGCCAG
>DASQSS010000044.1:0-8321 GCA_035642255.1 Ktedonobacterales bacterium
AGGCGTTGGTGATCATCTTGCCAAAGCCCACCACTTCCGAGATCGCGATCTCGTTGAGTTGCTGCGAGATGATCTTGTCCGTCTCGGTGATGCTTGCGCCCACCTCCATCACCATCTCCAGCGCGCTGTCGCGCTGCAAGCCGGTCAGGATGTTGGACGGCGCCAGCGGGAAGAAGATCAGGTTGACGTTCGCCCACGGCGTCGAGCCCGGGTTGAGGCGCATGCGGTCGCCCGCCGACGCCGGACCGATGTTGGTGATGAGGGCGAGCAGCATCGTCGGGTCGATGCTGGGGAACTGCAGCGTGAGCAGCTGCAGCATTTCAGCCTCGCCCGCTACGACGGTGTCGATCTTGTAGGGCCAGCTCTTCATGCCCCAGCGCAGCCACGCCTTGTACGAGAGCGTCCCCGCTGTGCCGCCGGAGTCGAGCGCGGTCTCGTTGTAGTTGATGGCGGGGTTGCTGTTGCCGTCGCCATTGATGGCGACGTTCAGCGCATCCTGTGATTTGTCGAGCATCGCCTGCATGCCGATACGCGCGACATGCCGCGCGAACAGGTCGATCTGCATGCGACGGTAGACCTCGTAGGAGCCCTCGAGGATGACGCCGTACTTCTGCAGCGTGATGGCGTGCTCGCTTGTGCTGAGCTTCACACGCGGCATCTCGCCGCCTTGCGTCACCCGGCCCATGCGCCGCTGCCCCACCGCGTCGTTGAGGTAGATCGTCCGGTACGATGAGGAGTTGACTGGTGTGACCTGGGCGATGAGATCGCCCAGGATGTCGGGGGCGATGAGCGTCTCGCGCAGCACACGGTTGATGAACTCCGGGAAGAGCACCACCGACGCGGGCTGATCGCTCATGTAGAAGCGGTCCACCGTGTCGGCGAACAGGCCCTTGACCGGGTCACTCTGGGTGCGGATGCCCGCCCAGTAGAGCTGGCGCTCGAAGGCGTCCATCTGCGACAGGGGGTCGCTCGTCGAATATTCCTGCGTCGGGTCCTGATCTTCGAGCCAGCGCGAGAGGTTCTTGCCCTCACGCATGTGGCCGTCGATGATGATGGCGCGCTTGGCGTCGTCCACAATGGCCTTCCGGTCGCCCACGTGCTCTGCGATGCCGAAGCGGCCCAGGATGTCGCGTCCGCGTGTGCGGACCTCTGTGATCTCTGGCATGTGCGTTGTCCGTCCCCTCCACCTGTTCAACACGGTGAATGTGTCGTGTGTGACGTATCTGACGTATCTGACGTTTCCAAAACGACGCGCCCTCAGCCAGACCATCTCCAGCGAAGGGCGCGTCGTTGGTATGCGCGCTTAGTTGTGCGCTTAGTTGCGCGCGAGGGCGACGACGGCAACGATGCTGCCATCATCGGCGGTGTACGACGGATGCACGACCAGCGCGCCCGCCTCGGCATCGACCGCCGTTGCGGCGGAGGAGACCTTGCCGGTCCCATCGACGGTCACGCCGTGACCCAGCAGGGGCGGATTGGTGGTCGCCGCAGGGAACTGGAGCATCCCCGCGATGGCGACGGTGCACACGCCGTCACTCTCGACTTCGAGCAGCTTACCGAAGAGTGCGGCCCCGGCGGCGCCGTGCCCGACGATGCCGTTGCCCGTGAGCGCGACCGCGTCACCGACCTGTGCGGAGTGGTTCGCGCCGTCGTAATACGACGCGTCATAGACGATGCTGCTGTCGTAGCTCATCGTCACCGTGACAATGTTCTGCTCGTTGAACTTGGGCGCTGCGCGTACGCTTGGCATACCCGTGATTCCTCCCTACCCCGGCTCATGCGAGGTACAACACTGACCTGAACTGATCTGCAGTTGCTGCTGTGGTGTCGCTGTGGTGTCGCTGTGGTGTTTCGGCGCCGCTGCTCTCTGTGCGGCGGCTCCTATACTACTTGCCGCCGGCGCGTGACCCTGCGCGGCGTTTGCCTCCTCCAACGGTATAGAGCGAGGCATCATCTGACGCCCGCGAGGACTGGGCGCCGCCGACACTGGAGACGCCACTCCTTCCGTTCGCACTCGCGCTCGCGCGCCGCGTCGCCAGGCCCGCGAGCCGCTGCGGGTCATTGGGGTCCGCCGCCGCTGTCTGTCGTCCACCCATCAACGTCGGCGCATCCGACCAGCGCCCGCCGCCTGGCGCGCTGCGGTCCGACGTCCAGGTCCCACGCGGCGAGAGATTGGCTTTGGCGATCTGCTCCCACGACTGACGGAAGGTCGTCACCTCGTCGAAGGAGCAGCGGACGAACATCTGACGGTAGCGCTGCTCCTCCTCGGGCGTGGTCACCACACCCGCGCGGACCGCCCACTGGATCGCCTCATCCTGGGCTTCCCGCAGCACCCGCTGGCCCAGCTCGAAGACGGCGCGTTGCTCTGGGGTGAGCGGGTCAGCACCCGCCGCTGCCGCTGCCGCCAATGTGACCTCGCGCATCTGCCCATCGGCGGCGGGCATCTCAACTCCCTGGTTGGGCAGGCCGGTAGCGGGCGCGGTACGCAACTCTACCCCAAACGCAGCGTTTGCTCCGCCGTGGTGATCGTGGTTGGCGTCGCCATCATGGGTGTGCTCTTCGTCGTGCATCGCGTCACCGCCCTGGCTGCTGTAGGCTGGATGGGGATGGCTGTGCGTGCCAGTGAAAGCATCGTGCGACCCATCGGCGCGAATCTCGACCGCACGCGCCTGTGGCTCGCCAGCAGCGGCGGCGGCTACGGCGGCGGCAGCTGCGGCGGCCCGACCGTCGCCATCGGGGTCGTCGCCACCCGCCGGGTTGTCGCCGTCCCCGTCGGTATCGCCGCCCGCGCCCGACGAGACGTCGTCGATGAAGGAGGCCAGCTCGCGCATCGCCTCATCCATCGTGTCATGGCCTGACGAGAGCTTGTCGTGCATCGCGCTCAGGCGGTCAAGGTTCTTCTGCGAGACTTGCTTGCCGACGCGCGTGGCCTCGGACTTCATCGTCTCGATGTAGCGCGCGAGGAATTCGGTACCGCGCATGTCGTCAAACTCCTTGTCTACGGTTGCCTCTGGTGTTGCCTCTGCCGGTATCGCTGCTGGTATCGCTGCCGGTGTGTGAGTGGCGTCATCAGGACGTTCGCGCAGCGGCGAGCGCATACCCGCGCTACCATACCCGCGCCAGCGGTCAATGAGCTTCACGCGACAGTGATCCTCGACGAGGCGAATCTGCCGCGCCACTTCCGCCGTGAGGGCGCGCCCGCTATCGAGCGCTGCCTCAGCCTTGAGCACCATCGCGTTGGGTGTCGCGCCGTCATAGACCAGCGAATACTCGGCGAGCCGCGCATCCACGTCAGCGATGCAGAGGACATCGTGCTCCTCAACGCCGGTCTTGGGGTCACGCACGTCGTAGGTGTTGCCTGGCCAGTGCATGCAATCCCAGTCGTTGAGCATGTCCAGCCCACAGATCGAGCACCAGTAGTGGTCCGGGATGAAGCCGATCGAGACGTCGGCGTTGACGCCGCCCTCGATGCCGCGAATGATGTCATCGGTCAGCATGCCGCTCGGGGTGCGCATCCCGCGCAGCATGTAGGCGAGGCTCTGGGTGGCCATCTCGCCTCCCGTCGCCGCGTCGGTTGCATCGGTTGCGTCGGTCGCGACGGTTGCGACCGTGCCGTAGAAGCTTCTGCCGATCGGCAACTGGTAGTGTTGATGCGAGTCGCAGACGGCAACGCCACGTGTGGCATCCTGCGCGAACTGTTGCAGCGATTTGGGCGTCATGCGGGTATAGTAGGCGTCAACGCTTTGATTAGAGATCTCCGCTGGGAACACATACACGGCGTCGGCGGCGAGCGGCGAACGGGCCAGCGCATTGATGCGAGCGAGATCATCGTCAGTCGGCGCGCCGTTGGGCCGTGCAGCGGTGACGCTGATGGGCGCACGGGTCGCGACCATCGGCAGCGCGGCGGCGCGGCCCGCTGCTGTCTGAGTGAGTGATGGCGTCCGCCGCTGTGACTGTTGCGACTGTTGCGGCTGTTGAGGCTGGGACGCCGCCTGCGCGAGACGCTGGAGGTCTCGTTGCCGCCGCTCGCGCACGCCGGCGATCCAGCGGTCCCACTCGGGCGGCTCTTTGTCCCACTGGGCGTAATGCTGCGTGAGATGATCGAACGCGCCCTTCATGTCGCCCTCAGGAATGTCACTCTGTTCGAGCCGGGCGACGGCGGCGGCGACCCCATGCCAGACCGCCGAGAGTTTCCCATCGATCATGGCGTGGTGAGGCAGCTTGTACGCGCTCTTCTTCTCGTCGTCGGCGGCGTCATACCAGGTGTGTGCATCGCGGTAGCGCGTCCAGTTGGGCGCGTCGGGATCATCGCCGAGGATGGCGTTCTGGGTGTCGGCATCCCAACTCCACGCAGTGGACTCGGGCGCGGTTCCGGTCTTCTTGAATGGCACAACGCCCATATGCGGTCGTCTCCTATCAGTCGCCTGTCCACGGCGTCGCGCTGGCGACAAAATCAGCTGGCAAGGTCACGGTCACGACGCAATAGCACCCAGTGTGCGCGGGCTCATGATCGTCGCCGCTGGGGAACGTGTCGTCGATCGGAATGGGTGAAGCGTAGGCGTTGTCACGGCACGGCGTGGCGCCACTCGCGCCCGCATGAGGGTCAGGGTCGCCGTCCGTCTCCCACGTCTTGGCGGCGTCCGGCGCGTTGCGGCTCCAGGTAGTCACGCGCGCCTCACCCCAGGCGTCGTTGGTCTCGTAAGAGGCGATGCTCTCCGCACGCGCGGTGATCGCGCTGTCGCCCGCCGCCGCTGCGTCCGTCGTGTCACCCGCTGCCCCGCCGTTCGCCATGCGGTCGAGCGCCGCACGGAGGTCGCTGGCCAGGGTCTCCAACAACGAACTCACGTCCGTCGCTGCGCCAGCCTCAACGCCAGCCTCAACGCCAGCCTCAACGCCAGCCTCAGCCTGGTCAGCCGCATAGCCTTGCAGGTCGTCGGCGATGATCGTCGCGAGCCGCTGTCGCGTCGTCTGCTGGATGCCCGCGACCCGCTGCGCCACCAGGTCGCGGATGCGGGCGAGCAGCGCCGTGTTGGTGAGCGCGAAGGTGGCGTCGTCGGCGCTGATGCCCAGCGCGGCCAGCGCTTCTTGCCCAGCCGCGTTCCACGCGCTCGTGCGCGCGTCGCTCAGCAACGTGGCGAGCGCCGCGCCGTCGTTCGGGAACGCCACTTCGAGCATCTTGGCGATACTGGCCAGTAGCGCCGTCCGCTCATCCGCGCTCAGCTCACCCCCATCTCTTAGGGCATGCAGCGCATCGGCCATCACCGGCGCGGTCTGCCGCGCGTTCGCGACGGCGGCGGCGCGGTCGCCCGCATGCACGCTCACGATGTGGCGCAGCAGCTCCTCGCTCACCGTCGCCGCGCGGAAGTGGCCGGCGATCTGCTCGCGGAGCGCCGCCGCATGCGCCTTGCGGGCCGCGCTGTGGTGGGCCGTGGCGGAGAGCGCCGCGCGAGTAGGCGTCGTGAGTGTGCATGCGCTCACGGCTGCCAGGGTGCGAGCCAGCGCCTCAGTCAGCAGCCGTCCCTCGTCACCGCTCGTCTTGGCGTAGCTCCCGTTCGTGTTGTTGCCTTTGCCGTCGCCCGTGGCGTCGTCCTGCTTGGTCGCCGCCGCCGCAGGCTCAGCAGCGGGTTTCACGGGCGCAGGCGTCGCATCTCCAGGCTGGCCGCCATCGGTCGGCTGGTTGGGCGCAGCCACATCGTCGGCGGACGGCGCACGACCCACCGCTTCGCTGCCCGTCACCTCGATGCTCGCCTCGTCCTGCGTGGTCCAGCCCTCATCGCGCTTGGCGGCGGCGTTCTGGATGCGCAACCGTTCGGCGGTGGCGTCCTTGATCTGGTCGGTCGAGCGGATCTTCTCGAACTCGAAGTGGACGACGCCGGCGATACCTGAGAGCCGGAGCGCGACGGTCAAGAGGTGCGCGGCCAGCGCAGCCACCGTCTTTTGCAGGGCCTGGATACGCAAGGCATGCACCTCCATCTGGATGCTGCCCCACGTCTCCGTCGTCCCCTCGTTCGAACCCATCATGATGGGCAACTGCTTGAGCGCACGGAACATCTGCCGCTCGACCACGCGGATGATATTGTCGATGTTGAGCGTCTGCCCCGTGCTGTCCACGCCGCTCACCACCACATCATCGTAGTGGACGAAGGTGTCATCTGGGTTGATCCCGTTGTACGCCGTCTGAATCTGCGTCAGGTAGCCTTGCAGGAACTTCATCCGCTCCTCAGGGTTCTGCTTGACGGCAGGTGGGATGGCCTTATCGACGTTGCCCAGGAGCACACTCACGTCCATCCGCCCGAAGGCGTTGACGTGCGCCCACTGCCGCAAGTCCTTGAGGAGCTGGGCCAGGAAGGCGAGTGTCTGCACGACGCTCGCGTAGGGCATGCGGCCGTAGGGATCATCGACGAACGGCTCGAACGGCACGTAGCCAAAGGTCTCGCGGTTGAGCATCCGGAAGCCGGTATACCCCGTCGCGCTCGCGGCGCCCATCGCGAGCAGGGCAGCCGCCGCCGAGGGCGAGGGGATGTTCTCCGCCGTGTTGGGCAACGCCAGACCCGCCGCATTGGCGATCATCGGCTGCCACTGGAAGGGGATCAGGTCCTGCGTGATGCTGCGCTGGTAGTAGATCGTCCACGGCTGCACCGGCGTGATGTCCGCCACCCCGTCCAGCGTCGGCGTCGGAATCGTCTCACCCGCACAGGCGCCTTCGAGCGCCGTCGTCATCGCGAACTGGGTGAGCACGGCCTCGAAGCCGCCCGCATAGCGATTGACGCCCGCCAGCAGCGCATCGAGGGCGGCCTTGGCGTCGGGCAGCGCATCGCTATTGTCAGGCGTGCGGACCTCGTAGGTCCAGTCAGCGGTCGCCAGCCGCAGATCATTCGAGAGCGCCAGACTCACCTCAGGCGACGCGTCGGCGAGCAGTTCCATGAGCTGCTGGGGTGAGAACGCCAGCTGCGGCAGTGACGCCAGATCGATGTCGCCGTATTGCCGCCGGGGGAGGTAAGCCCACGGCAGCATCCCGACGACATTGGCGTTGGTCGGCAGCGTCTGCCGCGATGAGCCCGCCAGCAGCCCCGCCAACTGCACGTCTGAGGCCTTCAGATCGTCAGCGGGCTGTGTGTCCTGCTTCTTCTTGGCCCGTGTTGTTGTCGTCGAGCCTGACCGACGACGCACCGGCTTGGTTTTCTCGTCGGTGTCGGTCGTCGTCGTCGTCATCGCTTACGCCTCACGCCTTACGCCTCACGCGGCGCTGCCAGCAGCAGCTTGTCGTTCTCAGGCCACCATGAGTCCGGGCAAATCTTCAAGTCGACGCGCGTGTAGCGCACATGCATGTCTTCAGCCCACCAGGGATAGCGTCGCTCGTAGAGGTAGAGGTGTAGCCGCTGCATGTAGTTCGCCATGCTGCCCGGGTCTTCCCAGTGCGGCTCACCGTTGGGGTCTTCACGCGGGACCGGGCCGAACTGCGCCACGAAGCGGTCGTGCGGCAGAATGATGCTCACATCCAGGTCACGCGGGCGACGTTTGGTGAGTGCGCTCCCGACGAGGTAAACCGACGCGTGCTCATGGTCGGCCATGCGCTGCGCCCACGCGCGCAACCGGAGGAAGCGCGGCCAGGTGAGCAACTTGTAATCGCGGTGTGGCTCCGCGTGCGCTTTGCCCAGGATTGGCTCTCCACTCATCGCAATGACGCCTCTCCTCACGCGGCACGCGCCGCGAATACGCGCTCCACGTCGCCAGCGCCGCACGTTCGCCGCCGCGCCAGGCCCGCTGCCAGACCACGTTCTGATCGGCGCGTGTGTGCAGGACCCCGCCCTCGGGCGCGACCTCGGGGTGAAACGCCGCGCCATAATCGATCGCGCGCACGCGGCCGTTGGGCAGCACGAGGTAGTTCTCGGCATGCCGGTCGTTGTCGCCCGTCGCCTGCTGCCAGCGGAGCAATCCCAGCTTCTCCCACTCGTCGAGCGCGCGCAGCCGCGCCGCGCCGTGCGGGTGACGCGCGAGCATCACCGCGTCATCGAGGTAGTGCGAGACGAGATAGGTCGCGTCGTCATCGGAGGGGTGACGCCAGCCCCACACAGGCGTCACCAGATGGCCTATGCCCAATCGACGCGCCGTATGGACCGCGCGCAGCTCCCGCGCGATGTCGGCGCGTCTTGCCCGCTTGGCAAAGGCGATGGCGCCGTGCGGCAGCAACCCGCGCACGAGATAGGCGGGCGCCTGGCCAGGTGACGCGAACGGCGTGAAGAAGAGGATGAAGGCAGGATGCTGGGGGAGAACAACAGCCACGGCGGCACTCCAGACACGCTCTACCTGTGCGCCACAGT
>DASQSS010000045.1:0-11168 GCA_035642255.1 Ktedonobacterales bacterium
TACCTCGGCATCTTTCTTCATGGCGACCTCCTCGTTGGGAGAAGCACGCCACGTCCAGGTCACTGGCTGCAACTTTCTCACGCAGCCAGTGACCGGCAATTCTAGTTGTCGCCGCCGGTAGTTCTAATTGTCGCTCAACACGTCCGCCTGAGCGAGCTGACTATTGAGTGTGGCAATGTGATCCGGGGGCGCCACCTGCGCAGTGGGCGTTGACGGCGCCTGCGCGCTGGCGGGCGCCGTCACGGAAGCGTCGCTAACCGTCACCGAATGCCCCACTGCCTCAGCGTACTGCGCGATCAGACCCGCCGCCCACTCGCGCAACTCCCGCGCGGCGGCGATCATACCTTCCAGATGCGCCACCGGGCAAGCGCCTTCCGCTTCGATACGTGGCCCCAGCGCGAGCGGCAGCGCCACATCGGGCTGAAAGCTTGGATCGGTCAGCGCCGCAACCGCCCGCTGCAAATTGGGCTGGATCTGGTGCGCGAGCGCGTTGGCCTGGTCATAGGTCACGCGCGGCAGATACCCCGCCGTCGCGGGATCCGCCGCCGCGTCGGCGGCGAGGAGCTGTTGCACGAACACCTGATACGCGCGCGCCGCCCGGATGAAGGCGAGCGTATAGCCCAGCTTCGCGTAGACTGCCGCAGGCGTGGCGCCCTGGCGCGTCTCCTCGGCGATGCGGGCGTCTATCTGTTGCCACACGTCCGCGATCTGGCTCGCCGCGCGCAGATAACCCTGCACATTGGCGTCACTGACCTCGCCGCGCATCGCGGTCGCATAGAAACGCCGCGCCGCGTCCTCCATCTCACCGATGAAACTCTTGGCGTTCCTGGCAGAGCTGGCAGACATGGTAGCCTCCTCATGGTCCCGCACGCCGTATCAGCGCGTTCTGAACCGCGCTTCGCCCCTGGGCTACGCGAGCAAGAGCGGGTCAACGCTCCAGTCCTCGCTCCCACAATACTATCAGGAATACGCGAGCAGACGCGCGCCGGTTTGTGGTCGCAAGGCATGAGCGGCGCAGAGTTGAGCAGGTGGCAAGCTGGTGTGCTGAGGGGCATCGCAAGTCGCGCTCGGCCCATAGGAAGGTACCTCTAGTGTGACCTGGAACAGGTGCAGAGATATGAGAGACGGCGCCGCCTTAGAGCCCCTAACAACACCTGCTCGAGCGCACGCGTTTTCATCCCGCGACGAGGACACCACCGACCACTATCACAATCGCGCCAAGGAACCGCTGACGGACATCCCCTTCTTTCAGGAAGAGCCAGCCCCACAGCACTGTCAGGACCGCGCCGAGCTTGAATAGGGCGCTCACATACCCTACTAAGCCCAGTGCGATGGCGCTAAAGCCGAAGAGCGGTGCGATGCCAGCGAGGAAGGCCGCTGTGACAAACGTGCCTCGGTGGCTGCGGCGCTTGCCTCTCCTACTCCGCCACTGTTGTCCAGTCTCTGCCTGTTCCGCGCGTCGCGGAATGAGAGCTCCCGGCGTCAAGAACATGACGAGCAGCAGCGTGCTCGCGAACGCAACCAGCGCCCCGTTCTGCGGCGCCACATGCTCGATGGCGAGTTTCTCCAGCACGGTGGTGATGCCCCAGAGCGCGCTGGCCAGCAGGGCAAACAACGTGCCCGGTCGGCTCAGCAAGGTCCGCAGCGGCGCGGCCAGCCCTACCCGTAGCTCGTTCACCTCAAGCACGTACGCGCCCAGTAAGATGATCGCTACCCCTACTGTCTGCCGCACGCCAGGCGTCTCGCCCAGCGCAAGCCACGCCACAACTAGGGTGAAGGCGGGATTGAAGGTCAACAGCGGGCTGACGAGAGAGGCGTCGGCATTGGCGAGCGCATACGTAGAGAGGAGCGTCGCGGCCCAATTAAGCAGCGCCGCGCCGAGCAGCCCAAGGGCGAAGATGCTGTCAACACGGGGTACCTGCCACGCGCATGTAAGGGCGCCCATTGTAAGGCGACACTGCGTCAACAGCAGTGTGCCGATGCCTAGAATAGGGAGCGATGCGGCGTTGACCGCCCAGGCGACCCATGCCGGTCGAGCGACACGCAACAGTCGCTTATTCAGAATCGGTAGCAGTGACGTCAGCGCCGTCGCGGTGAGCGCAAGGACAACGTACAAGGCTTGTTCTCCATCACGAGGACAGCGCGCTATCGTTGTGCGCTCGGTATATCACAGGTCTTGTTAGGCTAGCCTAGTTCTCGGGCGCGACTGATGCGCTCGGCGTGGGGAGCGCGCAGCCATAGGCCAGCGAGCGCAGTCGCAGATAGAGGGTCAGCCCCAGGGTGAGGATCGCGGCGAGGCCGAGGAAGGGGCGCAGCGGGTCGAAGATGGTCAGCGCGTCACTGACGCCGAGCGCCAGCACGACCAGCTTGTTGCACACCGGGCAACCGACGGAGAAGAACCCGAGCAGCGCGCCCGCCATCGCGCGCAGGTCGCCTGAGCCGATCTGGCGCCATGTCTCGCCCAGGGAGGCGGCGGGATAGAGCGTGGAGAGCGCCATCATCGGCCCAAACAGCGCGACCGTCACCCCCCAGATGACGTAGTCGCGTGGGCTGGTCGGCGTCATGCGCGTGAAGAAGCTGTTCGGGATCAGGCGTGTGGGTACGCCGATGAACAGCGCCACGCCGATCGTGTACAGCGCGGCGACGAGCCAGAAACGCCGATTGAGCAAGGACGCGAGCGAACCTGTCACACATCTTCTCCCTGGAACGCGTCGCTTCACCGCATGACCCCCAAGCGTCCAGCACGGCGCCTCATCGAGCGTCACGCGTGAGCGTGCCTATCATCGCACATTCGCGGTGAGTAGGCGCGCGATGTCACCGGCGAACGCATGCGGGTCATAGCTCTGATCGAGTACTTCGCGTTCGCGCCCCTGGGAATCGACGAGGAAGGTATTGACGGAGTGGACGGTATCCTGCTGACCCAGCTGACTTGCTAGCTGCACGTACTGATGGAAGGCGGTCCAGAGTGGCTGGAGCTGAGTCTGTGTCCCCAGCAGGAAATGCACCGTAGGAACCGCGTGATATTTCGCCAGGAACGCGCTGGCCTGCGCTGGCGTATTGGATGGGTTCACGCTGATAGCCACCCAGACCACTTGCGCGGTTTTCTGCGGCCCCAGCTCCTGGGCGACCTGGTTGAGATAGGCGACGGTAAGCGGACAGGCCTGCGTGCACACAGCATCTAGAAATGTCACGGCGACCACATGGCCGCGCAGTTGCGCCGAGGTCACAAGCTGACCATTCTGGTCCCTCAGGGAGATGGCGGGCAGCGTGGGCTCATGGGTGAGCGTCGTTCCCGCCTGAAAGGTCGACGTTGCTGCCGCGGGCGCGCGGGTGGCGCCGCTGCGGCTGATCAGCGCGAAGAGCAGCGCGAAGAGCGCAACTGTAACGATAGTCGTTCCGCCGAATAACCAGAGGCGCGCGGAACCGCGCGGCGCTGATGTCATCGGTGGCGATGGCGGGGTGGAACTCATGTGACATGTCCTCACAGTGGTGTGACGTGTGTTACGCGCGCGTCGCCGCGCCTTTGACCCAGAATGAGCCGGAGCGGTAGCCCGCGCCCAGGCTGACAGCCAGCCCGATTACATAGCCAAGTGGCGCCGCGACAAGCATGCCGATCTGATGCAGATCATGATAGAGCTCGCCCGTTGGGACGAACATCACGAAGTAATAGGCGACTGGCGCGGCGAGTAGACCGACCAGAGCGGACGTCGGCATCACTTCGATCGCTGGCGGCTTGAGCGCGCCCTGATCAGCTGTGGCGTCACCTTTCCTACCCTTCTTCGCGGGCTGGTACGCCAGTCGCGCGTCAATCTGGCGGCACTGGCGCGCATAGCGCGGAAACAGAGCGAAACGATAGATCAGCGCATACACCGTAACCCCGATCAATGCTCCCATAGACAGGACGGGCAGTGTCCAGCTCTCCAGGCCGGGGGTGGCGACGTAGCGCAGGAAGAACGAGAGCATGAACGCGACATCCCAGATCACCAAGCCCACCCCGACTTTGATCCAGAGTTCCGCGCGCAACTGATACTCGACACGCCCGAGATAGTCCGCGTCAAGACCGGGCGTCGCGGAGTCGTGCGTGCGCGCCATACGGCTGGCCAGTGACTTTTCACCGAGGTACGCGCCGACCAGGCCCAAGATGCCCAGCGCGGCCGCGACGCCAAGCGCCACCCAGTCACCGGGATGGAGAGTGTCACCAGGGCTTTGTGTCAACAGGCTCCATAGACCAGTAAGAGGTCCCACTATCCGCTCCTGTGCTTGCTCCTGTGCTAAGGAAATAGCGTCGCCGCTCAGCGCCCATCCGCAGGGGCCGCTAGAGATGGAAGCCGATGTAGATGAGTGCGACAACGAGGAGGAGCGCAGCCCCAGCGGCCGTGACAATCCCGCCCCACTTCGTCTTGCGCGCTTCTGCGCGCAGGCGCAAAATACCCTGGCGCCCGAGCGTATATGCTGCCAGCGCCGCCACGAAAAGCCCTCCGCCCACGAATCCGTGAGTAAGATCTACGGCTAACGGGCTAAGACCCAGCGTCAGGGCGAGCGTTGATTCCATCAGTTGAGTCGGAATGCGACGAGCGCCGACGCGCTGATCTGATGACCAGATACCCCAACGCGATGCGGTTGGCGGGCCACCACAGCAGCCAGCGGTGAAGCAGCCGAGCCTCCCAATCGCCATGCCGAACATCAGGCCCGGAGCGGTCGCGTCGAGGAAGGCGTCGGCTGGCACACGCAGGAGCGCCAGGAGCAGCGCCACTGTCACGGTGGCGCCGGTGATAAAGCCCTGGATGCACCAGCCACTCCAGCTATGCAAGTGGCGATACTGAATCCGGTACCAGAGTTTCGCGCCCACGGCGCCGATGGCGATAGCGGCGAGGGAGATGGCCAGTGCGGAGCCCGCCGCGACGTGACTGCGGGCAAGCACGAGCGCCTGCGTCAGAAGCGCGACCACGACGCCGAGACCCACCAACGCGCCCCAGGAGCCGGTAGGAAGCAGCCCAGGCACGCGAGCGAATGGCAACAGGCAGGTGCTCACCGGCGTCGCCGCCTCGGCTGTTGGCGCTGTAACGGGCGCCCACTGGCACCAGAACCTGACCAGGCGGCTACTGGCGCTGGTGATACCGAGGGTGGGCTGGGCCTGTTCATAATGCGTGTGCTGCTTCGCCCGTCGCTCCGCTGCGGCGCGTGGCGCCTCCACAATCGAGGCCGTCACCACCCAGTCACCGGGAGTGACGCCCTCGATCTTCGCCGTCAGCGAGAGTGGACCACTTCCCGGGATGACGCGCTCGATCGTCTCATCCCAAACGAACCGATCACCTGGCTGCAGCTGTTCATCGCTGTCGACGTGGCGCCCGATGAACCTGACAGTGACTGGCCCTGGCTCCGTCTGCGCGGGAGGCTCAAACCAATAGGTCACCGCCAGGACTTCCTGCATCCCCCGTTCCAGCAAGGTCTTGAACGCGCCCTCAGTCTGGGTCGGCGTAGTTGTTTGTGGTGGCAGTTCCTTCGGCTTCACGGGCGCTTGTGCCGTCGTCGCGCTGACGGGCCTCGCGCTGATGGGCTTCGCGCTGGCCGCCGTCACGTCGGATACCGCCTTCATGATGGGTGTCACTGTCGTCGCGCCAGGTTTCGCCGTCGCGCCGGGTGTTGCCTTGCCAATTGCCTTGCCAACAGACGCGGTGGCGCCTGGCTGCGCCGGCGCGCGCGCGAGCCGTTGCGGCGGATGCGTTCGTGACGGGGATCTCCGGGCCATAACACCTCCCCATGTTCAAGCGACTGGTATGTGAGCCGTTCGGTGATCGCCGAGCGCGCGCGCAACACACGCGCAGCCAGGCACGTTGCGCAGCTATGCCAGGTGTGTAAGGCTGATTTCTTACAAGGCATAAGATTCTTACGAAGCATAAGAAAAATCATCGCGAGGTGTCAACTATCTCGGCAAATAGCAGTGAGAAATGGTGAGGCGTTCTGTCACGGCGCGCAGAGCCTATGCCTGAATGGCGCATAGGGTGGTTAGCCTTGTGCTGGGAGGGCTTGATAGACGATCTTAATCGTCTCGTTGTCCAGCAGCGGCATGGCGCGCGGGTCGCCCAGATAGGGGTCGAACGGCCCCGCGCTCGATGAGAAGCTGAAGCCGAAGGCTAGCGCGTGCGCGGCGTCTGCCTGATACCCCAGCGCCTGGGTTTTGCTCAGCGGCTCACCCCATAGATCGAAGACCTCGCCCAGTGTGTAGCGCCTGGCGAAGGGAGACTCGACATGGACCTGGTTGTCGGGATAATGCACATGCACCGGATAGATGCAGCGCGTGGAGCCCGAATACCCGAGGGCGGGAATGCCCGACGAGCGCGGGGCGACGAATCCCAGACCTGGGGGAATCTGGCCCTGCTTCCCATCAACGACGATCTCCAGGTTGACATGGATGTGCATCTGGGTCGCCTCCTGCGGGTAGCACTGCATGCCGTCTACCGTCTGGCCATTGGCGGGCTGGCCACCAGAGAGGCGCAAATTCGTCGCTTGGTCTGTGGATGAGGTCAGGCCTCCCGTCGCGCCTCCTGCCGCTCCCCCCGCTCGGCCAGCGACTGACTGACTGCTGATGAGCGAGCGGCTCGCAAAGAAGAGCGCGACAGCCAGAACCACGCCTACGCTGGCGAAACCGATCACACGCCGCGCTCGTGTGCGGACCTGCTCATGGCGCTTGCGGGCGCGCCCGGCGCGCGGCAGTTTGACTTTGCGTCGGGGGTACTTGTCTGGGGTAATCCAGTTCCAGCCTGTCTTGTGAAACCGGCGGGAAAACTCATCGTTGCCGCTCATTGCGCACGCGCTCCTCGCTCGCTCGCTGGGTACGTACTCGCTGTGACGCGGGCCTGTCGCGCCTGCAAAATTCTTACACATGGTAAGATACCATTGTCACGCAAGATCTAGTGGCAGAGCGATATTGAGGCTGAACACTCGCGTGGAGCGCGCCTATCTGCGCTATCAACCAGTCGCCGTGATCTGGCAACGCATGTGCGGGTGCGCGTGAGCGGCGCGTGATCACGATTGGGGCATGTGCTTCCTGGTTGCTGTCTGGGCGCAGATGTGGTAGACCACGTGTAGACCCATACCCCCTGGGAGGGGGTAGTATCACATCAGGCGAGAGCGGTCGCTACGGAAGGAGTGGGCGATGACGCCACTGACGCTGGCGGATAGCGCGCTGGAATACAGTGTCGCGGGGGCGATGCTGCTGCTGGCGCTCGCGCTCGGTCTGGCGGCGCTGGGCGCCAATCGCTGGCTCAGCCGTCGCGTCGGGCGCGCTCCTCAGCCCACTCCACCCCCAGAGTTTGGCGGCCACTCCCAGCATAAGACCTGGATACAGTTTCGCCTGCGCTACGCGATGGTTGCGTTGCTTTTCGTCGCCTTCGACATGGAGATGGTCTACATGTTCCCCTGGGCGGTCGCGTTTCGGCGCGCGGGGATGGTTGGTCTGGTGGACATGGTGGTGTTCGTGCTGATCCTCGTGTCGGCGCTCTGGTTCGCATGGAAGGCAGGCGCATTTGACTGGGAACGCTAAGCAGGGAGTTGTCATGCCAACCTCTCCGAGCACGCGCCTGCCGCTGCGTCAGTATCTTGCGGTGGATGGCGGCGCTGGCGCCCATGTGTTTGCCCTGCTGCCGACTGCGGCGCCTGGGCTGAGGGCCGTAGCAACTCCGCGCCACGCTGATTTACTCATCGTGGCAGGTCCCATCTCCGCGCGGCTGGCGCCCTCCATCGCTGAGCTTGCCCGCGCGCTGCCTGAGCCTGCGCAGGCGCTCCTCCTTCTGCCAGAGATCTCCGATAGCGAAGCGCTGCAGCAACTCTTTCCTGGCGCGCTCACGAGTACGTTGCGGTCGGGCGACGAGGGCGGCGATATCTTGCGTGTCGTCGAGGCGATCCGCGGGCTTGGCGCGCCGACGAAAGCGCTCACCCTCGGCGACGCCCACGACTACGAGCCGCCGCTCATCCCGATGCCAGGAGCCAACGAGCATGAGATGGCGACCGAGTTGATCGCATTTAGCCTGGGGCCGCTCCAGCCGTTCACTGCTGGACCGCTGCGTCTCTGGCTGATCTGCGATGGCGAGCAGGCGCTGGACTGCCGCGTGGACGCAGGCTACGCAGCCCGTGACCTCGCTGGGCGCATGGCCGCGACCGACTGGCGGGCAGCCGCTGATCTGGCCGCGTGGCTCGACCCACTCGCGCCAGTCGCTGGCCGCCTGGCGTATGTGCGCGCAGTGGAATCGCTGCAGGGCTGGATCGCGCCGGCGCCGGTGGAGCGAGCGCGCGAGGCGGCGCTGGCGCTGGAGCGAGCGCTGAATCACCTGCATTGGGTGACGCGCTTCTTCCGGCTGCTCGCGGCGCCCAGGCTGGCAGAACAGGCCGCTGATCTGGCCTGGCGTGCGCGTGCGCTGGCAGGCGGCGCATCCAGCGCGGCTGCGCTTGCGGCGACCACGCCACAGGGAGGTGTCTGGGCCCAACCACCGCATGCAGCGGAAGCGCGCCAGGCGCTCGCGGGGCAGGTGGAGCGCCTGGCGCGCTGGGTCAGGCACGACCGGCTGCTCGGGTTGCGTACGCATGGCATCGGCGCATTGCCGCCAGCGTGGTTCGCCGAGGTCGCGCTAGACAGCCCCACCGCCGCGGCGTCTGCGGCTGGCGCGAACGACTGTCATGCGCGGCTGCTGGCTCGGCTGACCCAGGCCGCTGCCGATCTGCGCCAGAGCGTGGGCGACGCCATGCCGCCACAATCTGGAATCATCCAACGCGAACCTGTGCGCGCCGCCCAGGCTGAGGCGCGAGGCGGTCGCTGGGAGGTCCCCGCTGGCATGGCTGGAGGGGAAGCGCTGGGGCCGCGTGGGCGGCTGGCGGTGCGTCTCACCAGCGCGGGCGGCGCTGGCCCGACGCGCGTCGCGTGGACGTCACGCCCTTCTGCGCAGTCGCTTGCGCTACTGCCGCGCCTGCTTGAGAGGCAGATCGTCGCCGATGCGGAGATCATCGTCGCAAGCCTCGACCTGAGCATGGCGGAGGCAGACGGATGAGTAACGCCTTCTCCTCCCTGGCCTCAGCCTGGCTTCCTGCGCTTGCCACCCTGACGGCGCTGCTGGTTGGCGCCTACATGCTGGCGGCGCTGGACCGCCTCGTCGCGCTGGGCCTACGCGCATGGCGACTGGCGCTGCTGGCGCCGTTGGCTGAGGGCGTCGCGCTCCTGCGCCAGCGCGCGACCCGTCCTGCGAAAGCCGATGGTCTGCTCTTCCGCACGGCGCCGCTGATCGCCCTGGCCGTGGCCGGGCTGACCGCGCTGGTTCTACCAGTCGGGCCGGGTGTTGGCGTCTTCGACCCGTCAATAGGCCTGTTCTACTTCATCGTGCTCTTCAGCCCCCTCATCATCGCGGTGATGAACGCGGGCTGGAGTCAAAACGCGAACGTGGGGGTGTTCGCCGCGTTTCGCGCCGCCGCGCACCTCATCAGCTACGAGGTACCGCTCGGCTTCGCGATGATTGGCGCGCCAATGGCCGCGCAGTCGCTGGCGATTGGACGGATTGTGAGCGCGCAGTCGGGGCTGTGGTTCGCGGTGTGGCAGCCGCTGGGCCTGGTCATTTACCTCGTCTCAGCCTTCATCGTCTGCTTCCGCCACCCCTTTGATGGGCCGCTGGCGGGGAGCGAGCTGGAGGGCGGCGCGCTTTCTGAGTACTCCGGCGCGCGGCTCTTGCTCTTCAAGATCGCGCTCAACGCCACCTTTTTGGTCTTGCTGGCGATGGGCGTCGAGCTGTTCCTGGGTGGCTGGCAAGGTCCGTGGGCGCCTGGCCCCGTCTGGCTGGTGGGTAAGACGCTGCTGCTCGCGGCGCTCGTGCTGGGGCTGAGCCGTTTCGCGCCACGCCTGCGCCATGACCAGGTGCTCACACTCTGCTGGAAGGCGCTGGTTCCTGCTGTGTTGTTCAACATCGTGCTGGTGAGTGTGTTGATCGAGCTGATCTACGGAGTGGGCGCATGAGCGGAGCCAGCGGATGGATCGAGTGGGGCATCTTCGGGGCGCTGGCGCTCATCGCCGTGGTGACTGCCGCCAGCATGATTCTGACGATGAGCATGTACCGCGCGGGGCTTGCGCTCATGAGCAGCTTCGTCGCGCTCGCGGGCATCTTCGTGCTGCTCAACGCCGATATGCTCGCCGCGATTCAGATCATGATGAATGTCGGCGGCATGCTCATCATGATCCTCTTCATGGTCATGCTGATGATGGACCCCGGTGGCGAGATGATGTGGGAGATGAAGCGCTCGATGCGCATGCGTGGCTTGGGCGCCCTCTCGATGCGTCCGCCCAAGGGGCCGCCTCCGCCGGAGGACACGCCCATTCGCCACGACAGCCACACCACACAGGAGGGGGAGCCGCAGGCGCAGACGCCGACGATCTACACCTGCCCAATGCACGCTGAGGTACGCCAGCCGACGCCTGGAGCCTGCCCCAAGTGCGGCATGACACTGGTCCCCGCTGACAACCAGTCAGCTACGGCGTACGACAGCGCAGCGCGCATGAACCCCGCAGCGCCTGTGGCGCGCGCCGAAGCGCCTGTGGCGCAGGCGCCCACCACCATCTATACCTGTCCGATGCACCCTGAGGTGCGTCAATCCTCGCCCGGACAGTGTCCGAAGTGTGGCATGACGCTTGTGCCTGCGACGGACATAGCGCCGCCCGCGACGCATCATGACGATGCGCTAGCGAGTGGCCACGAAGAACACGCAAAACCGAGCGAACATGCGGACAATGGTGAACATGCCAATGTCGGTATGGGGGGCATGGAGGTGGGCGACATGGAGATGGGTGGCCCAGATGCTGGCGCGCGACATACTGACCACAACGCTCACAGCGGGCTGGCGCCGCGCCAGAACTACCAGATGATGGTGGATATGGCGATGTCGACCGCGCAGACGCCTCTGGCGCTGGCGCTGGGCGCGTTGGCCGCTGCGCTGCTGATTGCCATCGTTATCCTCACCCCCTGGACGAGCTCGTCGCGTATCCCAACGGGCGACGCCTCGGCGCCGGTGGGTGTGCTGCTGCTTGGCCGCTACATGGTCGGCTTCGAGGGGGCGGCGTTTCTGATTCTGGCGGGTATCACCGCCTCCGTGATGTTCGCGCGCCGCGAGCCACACGCGGCGCCACAGTCAGCAAC
>DASQSS010000046.1:0-2443 GCA_035642255.1 Ktedonobacterales bacterium
CGCTGTATCTCGCCAGCGGCGGACGATGCGCCTCATGCGGCGTTGAACTCCAGCGCGACTGGCAAGCAGACCACGTTATTCCATGGGCGCATGGCGGAGAGACAGATGTCGTGAATGGGCAGGCGCTCTGCCCGACATGCAATCTGACAAAGGGAGACACCATGGTAGTGAGCGCGAAAGCGGCGGCGACAACACCGCGCGTTTGGCAAGATTCAGCCTGGGCACACTTCTTCGCAGCCAACAAACGGTCATTTCTGTGCTGCGCCTGTCCAGGGGCAGGCAAGACGCGGTGGACTCTGACGCTTGCCCGACGACTGCTCGACAATGGCACCGTCCAGCGCATCGTCGTTGTTGCGCCATCGCGCAGTGTGCGCGACCAGTGGAAAGACCAGACCACCGTCCACCTGGAGTCAGTCGCCAATGAGAATGGCGGCCACGAAAACTACACCGACTTCGAAGGCTGTGCGCTCACGTATGCGCAGGTGGCGATCAATCCCGACCTTCAGCGCATGGCGTGTCGTGACCGTGTGACGCTCGTGATCTTTGATGAGATTCACCATGCGGGCGATGAGCAGTCCTGGGGCGAAAAGTTGCTCTATGCGTTCGAAGGCGCAGCGAAGGTCATCGGATTGACGGGTACACCCTGGCGCCGTCCTAAGTCAGGGCGCATCCCCTTTGTGGACTACGACGGCCAAGGCAGCGTTCATCCCGACTACGAATACTCGTATGGTCAGGCAGTGACCGACAAAGTCTGTCGTGTGATGCAGTTCCACGCCTATGATGCGCAAATCCAGTGTGTTGAACTCCAGACAGCGCAGTCTACTAGTCGGTCACTGAGTGACCTGACAGATCGGCAAGACCGCTCACAGGCCATGACCGCGATTCTCGATACCAAGCGCGACTGGATGCGCTCCGTCCTGGAAAAGGGACATGCGGAGTTGCTGAACGTTCGCGCGGGAACGGTGGATGATGGCGCGGTGTCCGATGCGCAAGGGCTGGTGATCGCAGATGACCAAGATCATGCGCGGGAAATCGCAGCGCTCTTGCAGCGCGTGACAGGTGAAGCGCCTGAACTCATCATTTCCGATGAACCCGACGCCGAAGCGGCGCTGGCACGATTCAAGCGCGGGTCGCGGCGCTGGGCGGTGGCTGTGAACAAGGTCAGTGAAGGTGTGGACGTAGCAGCCCTGTACGTGGGCATCTACGCCACGCGCAAGACCTCACCGCTTCTGTTCCGTCAGATAGTCGGGCGCTTTGTGCGACGGCGGCACGAGATGGAGTCGCGCGACGCGGTGCTGTTCATGCCTGCGGTTCCTGACCTGATGCAGCTGGCGAGCGAGATCCAGGAGGAACTGCGCCACGCCGTTGAAACGGCGCTTGATGAGCAAGAAGCAGAGCAAGAGCGCGAACGCCGCGAGAGTGACGAGCCCTCAGAGCCAGGCGAGCCTGACCTGTGGGTATGGGAGGCGGACGACGCGACTCTGAGCGGCGTGATTCGCAGCGGTGAACGCTATTCCGCCTCTGAGGTGCAGTCCGCGCAGTTGTGGGCTGATCGTCTCAAGGCGCAGGGTATCGTGATTGACCCCATCGCTATCGCGCTCTATGAGCGGCTGAATCCGCGCCAGCGCGGCCAGATGGCATCTGAGGGAGCCGACGTCACCACAGCGCCGACCACCACCGCACAGGCGACTGCGCCGCGCGTCATGACGCGCGAAGAGCAGAAGCGCCACCTTCAACGCAAGCTCGACAAGGCGGCAAAGCAGGCGGCATATGAAACTGGCGCCACCTTCGATGGATTCAACCAGTATCTTGCGCGCAAGTTTGGCAAGCCGCGCAGTGCCTTGTCCATGGACGAGATGGCCCGCGAGATTGAGCACATCAATGAGTTGGTCAGACAATTCCGCGCACGGGAGAGCGAAGCATGAATCCGAACACCGCTTCCGCGCCAACTGATGACCATCTCAACCCGCGCCAGCGTGGCACGCTGATTGAGGCGCTTGGCTCGGCGGTCTTCCACGGCGGCTCGGCGCTCGGCGATGTACCGGCGCTGCTCAAGCGCGTGCTGACGACAGGCGCATGGCGCGAGTTTGAGACGCCGACTCATGAAGTCGTCACCTACACACGCTTCGAGGCGTTCGTGACCACGCCCCCGACGCGCGGGCTGGGGGCTGATCTGGCCCTTATCCGCCGCATCGTCGCCGATGACCTAGAAACGATCAGTTTACTTGATGAGGCACTCCAACGACCAGACGGTAAACCTTCTCATACCTTTAACAATGTACAAGGTTTAGATGTTGCACCTATGGGCAACTCTACTGATGCCGCTATCCGCCGTCTCCGCAAAGATCGTCCTGACCTCCATGCTCAGGTGCTCGCAGGCGACCTCTCGCCGCATCGGGCGATGGTCGAGGCGGGGTTCAGGCATCCCACCATCACGGTTCCC
>DASQSS010000047.1:0-2259 GCA_035642255.1 Ktedonobacterales bacterium
GGACCACTGGCCGCTTCAAGCCATTCCAGGCCCTTGAGCGTCGCGGCGTATACCATCGTCGTCGTCATTTGCCCCTCCATGTTGCTACGAGGATGAGTGGCGCACATGGCGCCACAGACAGGCACTGAGGTCGGCTCCACCAGCCCTGCGGCGCGCAACGCGCGCATCTGCGCATAGGTCCAGGTCGCACTGTGCCCCAACGCGAAGGCCAGATCTGCTACGGACAGCAGTGGGAAGCGCACCAGCAGCTTCATGACGTCCAGATGAGATCGCGTGTGCGCCGCGGGCTGCTGACTCATCGGAAAGGCGCATTGCGCATCGATCGTTGTCATGGTTCTTCCTGCGCTCCTTCCCCCCGTCCCTCGCTTTCTCCTTGTCCGCGTCCGCGCTTTCCTACCTCCGCGCCTTCATCCACGTCATCCAGCTCATCGGGCCCTGCTCGTTCCGTCCCAAGGACTCCTTCACTGTCGTCGCTGAGCGCCGTGTCAGGCATCTGGCTTTGCTGTGGCGCTGGCGGCGTCAGGTCACTTGCGGGTGCCTCGGGCCAGAGACTCTCGGCCATCAGCATGGACACCGCACGCTGCGCTGCTTTGCCTGAGGCGCGCCCGAAGCGTCCGCGCCCACCAGCTGGCTTGCCCGCCGTCGCGCTTCCGCTTGTTCCACCAGTCCCGCTTGTCCCGCTCGTCCCGCTCGCTGTGGCTGGAGAAGTCCCCGCTGCCTGCCCGTCTTGTTCCAACCTCTGCGCCAGTTCATGTGGCGGCAGGTAACGCGCCGCAGCCTGTGCCAGCGCCTCGTCCACAACCTCAACGGGACGCGCGTACCGCGCACGAGCGCGTGCGCGCAGCCGCTGCGCTTCAACGAGATCTCCCTCTGGTGGCGGGTCGAGGGTCAGCGAGAAGGTGGGTAGGCGGCGCCCTGCTAGCGTCAGCTTAGCGTAGAGGGTGTAGTCGTCGAGGTTGATGAGATCCGTCACGCTCACCCGCTCATCCAGTTCCCGACTCAGAAAGCGCGCGTCCTCGGCGCTGACGGCGAAGGCATAGAGCGCGTCGACATTGGCCAGCACCGTCGCGCGCAGCGTCGCATTTGGCGAGGCCGTCGGATGGCCCTGCTCCAGCGTATCGAGATGGGCCAGCGCCTGCGTCGCCAGCGCAAACGCGCCGCCGAACTTGCGCAGCTCCGAGAGCATCGCGCCATAGTCCACGCCGAGCAGACTCTGGAACTCATCTACGATCACGAGCGTCCGCCGCCGTTGCTCAGGCGCTAGCCGCGCCTGCTCTTCCAAGGCCACATGCAGTGTCCCCAGCAGCGTCGCGCCGACCAGCGTCGCCGTCTCCGCGCCCACGACTCCCTTGGCGGTATTGACCAGCAGCACCCGTCCCTCGCGCACGACCTCGCTCAGGTTGAGCGTCGAGCGTGCCTGGCCGACTACCCGCCGCGCCACGCGCGAGCCCGAGAAGGACGCCAGCTTGGTCAATACCGGATTAATGATCTCCAGCTGCAGGCGGAAGTCCAGTGGCTGGTAATAGTGCGTCCACCAGGTATGCAGCGCCTGGTCGCGCACCAGCGCGAGCACATCACGGCGGAAGCCGGGCGCGGAGAGCAGTGGCGCGACCTCGAGCAGCGTGAACTGCTGATCGGGTCCGCGCTGCGGGTCGGCGGCGATCAGCGCCTCATTGGCCTCATACAGCGTCTTGAGCGCGTACTCGAGCGCGTTCTGCATGCGCGGCCCCCAGAAGCGCGCCCAGATCTGCGAGAGAATCTGCAGCAGCGACTCCACCGCCTTATCGCGATCACGCCCCAGCAGCGCATCGAGCGGATTGAGCGCGACGGGGTAGGCGACATCGGCCAGATCGACCAGGATCACATCGTCCCGCCGCGCAGGTGGAATCACCCCCAGCAACTGCGCGACGAGGTCGCCATGCGGGTCCACGACAATGAGGCCAGGCCGCTGCTTCATGTGTGCTGCTCCACGCCGTTGGCCAGATCCCTCATCGTCCGTCAGCTGCGCACAGGCCAGGCGCAGCAACAACGAGCTCTTGCCCTTGCCCGTCTTCGCGACCAGTAACGCATGCCGCCGCAGCGCATCGGCAGGCAGCCGAATCGGGACACTGCGCCCACCCTGCGTCGAAACACCCAGTGGATAGCCCTGCGCGAGTGGGTGCGGCAAAGCCAGCAACTTGCGCGCGCCAGCGCGTTCGAGCAGTGGGATCTCCGCGTCACCAGCTGGCAGGTGCCACAGCGCCGCCAACTCGCGCGTAT
>DASQSS010000048.1:0-2294 GCA_035642255.1 Ktedonobacterales bacterium
AATCTCCGACGCGCCCGGAATCGTCAGCGCCACCTCGAAGACGCCGATACCGCCAGCGGCAAGCGCATCCACGACGGCAAGCGCCTGCATCGCGGTGTCCGTTCGCACCTCAGCGACCAGCCGTCGTCTGGCGATGAGCGAAATCATCTCGCGCGGAATCATTGACTTGCCTTCTCTCCACGCCACGTCACGGCGTGGCCACCAGCGTCAGCACGCCACCATCGTATCATGCGGGCCAACACTGGGTAGGCGTCACTGTGGCGCAAAACGCTTATCACACTGCCAAACGTCTGGTAGAGTAGTGACATCCTCAACAGCAATGAAGCGTCGAAGAACAACTGCGAACCCAGAGGAGAACAGCTATGCGCAATCCCCAACGGACCGCAGCAACGTGGTCGCACTGCCTGGCGCTGTTAATGGGTCTGGCTGGCTGCGCAATCGCTAAAGCGCCATCCAGGCCGACGCCTACCGCCATGTCGACTGGCGCCTCCGCTGCGGCCACGATACCAGGATCGGAAACGCCTGTAACGTCCTTCGTCTGCGCGAATCCTCCCGGCTCGAACGCAACCTATGCGTATGTCGGACCCGACAAGAGGCTCTACCTTGTTCACGGTTGTGCGCAATCAGGGGCCATACTCGCGGCGAACGGACGTTATCTCTCGCCCATCGCGTTTTCGCCGGGCGGAGCGTGGCTGTTGGCCAGTGATATCATCACCGATAACAATAGCGCTGCAGCAGATTTTGATTGTCTGGCGCTGGTCAACACTATGACACGCGAAGTCACCACGACGGCGCTGTGCAATCCGAATTATGTCAATAGTGGCTGGACACAGTGGTATGTCCCCATCGCATGGAAGAACGCAAACGAATTCTATCTCGCCACGACCGCGGGCGACCTTTCCGTCAGGGTGACCATCCTGGCAGTCCCCAGCCTGACGCAGACCCGTATCACCACGTTCACGTGGGTGGCGGCGGTCGAGAACGGCGCCGCCGCTCCCTCGGGCATCGAGTTGCGACAGAATGCGCTCTACTATGGTGGATATCAGTCCAAAAGCGAGGGCGGAGCATGGCTGCATCGCTACGATCTGATGACAGGCATGGATACGCGCCTCGTGCGATTGGGTCTGGCGGGTTCTGGTGGCTGCCAGGTGGCGGATGTGCCGTGCTCTTGGACAGGACCGTGGGACGTCAGCCCAGACGCGACCCGGCTCGCCTACCATAATCCTGGGCCAACACAGGACATCACCGATACTTACATTGAGCCGGGGCAGCCGCTGTATGTCTCCGCGCTCGATGGCTCCAACGCCCAACGGCTCTTCCCCAGTCAACCCTTGGGCCAGGGCTTCAATCAGGCGGTGTTCTCGCCTGATGGGCAGTACGTCGTCGCGTACTTTCCGAGCGCGACGCCAGAGTTGCGCGGCTCGGAGGTCTTCGAGCGGCTGACCGATGGCTCGACAAAGGTTGCGCCGACCGAGCTGAGCTGGAATGCGTGGCCAGCGCAGCCCGGACTCGCGGTGATGTACAATACGCAAACCGGCGCTTTGGAGCTCTACAACGTCGCGACCGGCGCGCGGACACTCCTCCAGCGAGGGACTTACGATTACGTCTGGTCATAAGCTCATCCTGAGCGACATCTCTGGCTCGGGACCCGATAGTGTGAGCGGGCGGAGCGCCGCTGGGCCGCCGCGAGTTGGCGGTTGACGGCTCTGTGGGTCATGCGGTACACTGACGAGCGTCCCACGCCGATGTAGCTCAGTGGCAGAGCAACGGTTTCGTAAACCGTAGGTCGTCGGTTCAAATCCGACCATCGGCTCCGTGCAAAAAGCCTGAATTATTGGGCACAAACGCCTCCACGATGTCGGTCCCCCCTGCTCGTGGAGGCGTTTATTTTATGCCTCGTACACCAACCGCTACACCAACCCAATTACCTCTCTGCGTTTCACGCTCTGTATGCATGGATGACAGTTCAGTGGTGTGGCCTGTACTAAAGTCTGCGCGCCAAGATGCTCCTATGTGCGACAAACCCGACAAACCCGACAAACCCGACAAATGATGCCATCAAGGCGCTGTAATTCAGGACTGGCGCTTGTCGGGTAGGCCATTTAAAACCCGACAAAGTCCCAAAAACCCGACAACAAAACCCGACAAATCGCCCTCAGGCATGCTGATAGCGCCAAGAAACCGCGGGCCTATCAGCGCGCTGACGGCTTCGCGCGCTACTGGTCTTCCTCTGCTTCCTCCGTCTGGTCCTCCGTCTGGTCCTCCGTCTCGCCAAAGAGTCGCTCCAAACTCTC
>DASQSS010000049.1:0-10214 GCA_035642255.1 Ktedonobacterales bacterium
GCGACGATGATGCTCAGCTTGCCGCCAAGATTTACGAGGCCAGCGCCCAGCGCGTCACGCGACACCTCGCTCGGCGCGCTCAGGTTTCCCGCGCTCAGGTGCAGCGCCAGCCCCACGAGAACGAGCGCGAGCGCCACAACACAGATCACTCGCAAGACCACCTTCATAGCGCCTTCTCCTTATCGGCATATCGCATGCAAGCTCTTCTCCGCAGCTTCAGCGGGAAGAGGCGTCGAGTGATGTATCGAGTGATGTATCGAGTGACTTGTAGAACACCGTCGTCGCCAGCTCCGCGCCATCCGCCTCGATGGTGTAGCGTGGGATGACGCCCACCTGCTGGTAGCCCAGCGCGCGATAGAGGCGCTCAGCGGCGCTGCCAGCGGTATCGAGGATCAGCAGCGTTCGACCCTCGTCAGCGGCCACACGCTCAATCGCGCGCATCAGCGCCTGGCCGATGCCCTGGCGTCGCGCCGACCGATAGACGATCAGCTTCTGGACCTCGGCCCGTCGCCTGGCGTTCTGTTTCGTTGGCAGGTCGAGCTGCGCGCTCCCCAGCAGCGCGCCATCGCGCAGGGCGACCAGCAGGCGCCGCCGACCCTGCGCGACCTCCGCGATGACGTCCCGCCAGTAGGCCTGGGCCAGCGCATCGCTGAGGGGATTCCAGAAGCCGAGTGAGGCGCCGTCGGCGACGGCGTCTTGCAGCAGCGTGACGAGCTGCGGGACAAGCTCCGTAGCGGGCGCCGCGTCGAGGCGCTGAATCTCGATTGCTGTATCAGCCATGCGTGTAGTGACCCCCTGGCGCATCGGCGGACCTCTCATGCGGAACACGGATCTGCTTGGCAGGGCCCGCATGCAGTATAGCCCATGCAGTCGACACGGCCGCTCGTCCATTCCTCCCAGTGGCGGCGCGCGATGGGCATCTTACGGGCGGTATACGCTATGGTCTCCGCAGTGGCTCCTGCGCTTGCCTCCCGGCGCGATCATGGGCGGCGCTGGCGCAGCGGCGCATCTCCATAGAACCAGAGAAGCCATAGAACTAGAGAAGATGTGAAGGCTCCTCGGTCCGTGGCGATTGCTCGGGACGGCCAGACGGCGCTCAACATGTGAACGCTCAAACGAGAAATGGGCTGAGATTAGCGATGAAGCTCCGACCGGGCCAGATGGCCCCCTCGTTCACCATGCCCGATATAAGCGGGCGCCGCGTCGCATTGGAGGCATATCGCGGACGCAGCGTGCTCCTCTCATTCAATCGCGCCGCCGTCTGTCCGCTCTGTAATGTGCGGACATATCATCTCATCAGGCGCTATCCAGTGTATCAACAGATGGGCCTGAACGTGATCGCGTTCTTCGAGTCGTCGCCAGAGCGCGCCCACTTCTATCTCGATCGCCTCCAGGCGCCTTACCCCATCGTGACCGATCAGGGTCACATAGTCTACGACACCTATGGTTTGGGCGCGTCGTTCCCTGGTGGCCTGTGGGCGCTCCTGACCCGTCGCGGTGTCTATCGCGAAGCCAGTCGGCTGCGCCTCGGCGCGGGCCAGAATCTCTGGGAGAATCTCTGGCGCATGGATGGGAATCTCTCGCGCCTCCCCGGTGACTTTCTGATTGGGCCAGATGGACGTGTGCAGCTTGCCTACTACGGACGTGACGCGGGCGACTTCCTGACGTTCAGGGCGCTAGAGGCCGCGGTGTTCGGCGCGCCGCTTGATGAGGGGCTTGTCGCCCAGGCGCCCGCGCCGCGCTTCAAGTAGGGCGCCTGGGCGAAGGCGCTGCCCTGGTCGAAAAAGGGTGTTCGGTGTGAGATGTCGTGCGCGGTGGGATCCCTGTCGCGCACAACGACCTCGATGGCCAGACGCGGATCATTCTGTCCGAGGCGCAGCTGCCGTAAGCCATGACGCCTCGTCCGCTGCTTTGATGGGATGATCCCGTGACAGAGCAGAGGGGCTATTTCCAACGCTGGAAATAGCCCCTCTTTTATTGCTCGTATGTGCTGAACTAGCTCGATCAGGCGACGCCACCGCCAGGATACTGCGGCGCTTCGGTCACCGGTGGTGGTGGCGTCTCCTCCAGCTTCTCCATCTCTTCGGTCAATGGATAGACCTCTGGCGCGGGTGGCGTAGGCTCGTGTCGTCGCTGAGATGCCACCAATCGCTCGCCCGAAGGCTCGCTCGTGGCGGGCTTCTCGTCGCGGCGCTCCAGCAGCGCCGTGCGAATCACGTCGTCCATCGTCTCGGCGAGTGTGAAGCGCATCTCCGCGCGAATCTTCGGCGGGATCTCAGCCAGGTCTTTCTCGTTCTCCTCAGGCACGATCAGCTGGCGAATGCCGACACGATGCGCCGCCAGCGCCTTCTCCTTGAGGCCGCCAATCGCCAGCACGCGCCCACGCAGCGTGATCTCGCCTGTCATGGCGAGGTCGCTGCGCACGGGGCGGCGCGTCAGGGCGGAGATGATCGCCAGCGCCATCGTGATACCTGCCGATGGACCATCTTTCGGGATGGCGCCCTCGGGCAGGTGGATGTGGATATCCATCTCGCTGGGGAACTCTTCGGGCAGGTCCAGCTCGTCAGCGCGCGAGCGGATGTAGGAGAGCGCGGCGCGCGCCGACTCCTGCATCACATCGCCGAGCTGCCCTGTTACCATCAGGCCACCCTTGCCGGGCATCGTCACGACCTCAACCGGCAGCAGCGCGCCACCGTTCGCGGTCCACGCGAGGCCCGTGGCTACGCCCACCTGGCCGACCTCCATCGCCTTGTCGGGCAGGAAGCGCGGCGCGCCAAGATACCCCTCGACATTCTTCTCAGTGACGCGGATGCGTGTGTCGGGATTGAGCACGATGCGACGCGCCGCCTTGCGGCAGATCGTCGCCAGCTGGCGCTCCAGGCTGCGCACGCCCGCCTCCCGGGTGTAGCGCGAGATGATGTAGCGCATGATGCCCGCGGTCACCTGGACCTGTGAGCGGGTGAGGCCATGCTCATTGAGCACCTTGGGCAGCACGAAATTGCGCCCAATCTCGACCTTCTCTTCTTCGGTGTAGCCTGGCAGCTCGATGATATCCATGCGGTCGGCCAGGGCGCGAGGAATCTGATAGCGGTTATTGCCGGTGCAGATGAAGAATACCTGCGAGAGATCGTAGGGCGTCTCCAGGTAATGGTCGCTGAAGGTTCCGTTCTGCTCCGGATCGAGCACCTCCAGCAGCGCCGCCGCCGGATCTCCGCGATAGTCAGAGGCGAGCTTGTCAATCTCGTCGAGCAGGAAGACCGGATTGACAACGCCAGCCGTTCGCATCGCCTGCATGATGCGTCCGGGCAGCGCGCCGACATAGGTGCGGCGGTGGCCGCGAATCTCGGCCTCGTCATGCACGCCGCCCAGCGAGATGCGCACGAACTTGCGCCCCAGCGCATGCGCGATGCTGCGGCCCAGCGATGTCTTGCCGACACCTGGCGGCCCAATCAGGCAGAGAATTGGCCCCTTGTTCGCATTGGCGGCCCGCGCCAGCGCCGCGGCATCGGCAGGTGTGCCATCGCGCGCGGCCTGCTGGGCCTGACGCTGCGCCTGCATGATGCGCAGTTGACGCACCGCGAGGAACTCGACGATACGCTCCTTGACCTTCTCCAGGCCATAGTGCTCGTTGTCGAGGGTCTTCTGCGCGAAGTTCATGTCGAGGCGGTCATCGGTCCGCTCACTCCACGGTAGAGCGAGCATCCAGTCTATATAGTTGCGCAGCACCACTTGCTCGGCTGAGTGCGGGGGCATGCGCTCCAGGCGGTCAAGCTCCTTGCTGACTTTGGCGCGCGCCTCCTCTGGCAGATGCTTCTGCGTCACGCGGTCGCGCAGCTCGCGAATCTCGCTGGCCTGGTCGCCGCCAAGCTCCTCCTGGATGGCGCGCAGCTGCTCTTTCAGGTAATATTCGCGCTGGTTCTTGTCTACCTGATGGCGCACCTTCTGGCGGATCTTGTTCTCCAGCTCGCGAATCTCGATTTCGTTGCCCAGCGAGACGCAGACCTTCTCCAGGCGAGCCAGAGGGTCGAGCGTTTCGAGCAGATCCTGCTGCTGGGCGGTTTCGCCAGACATGCGTGAGGCGATATCGTCAGCGAGGCGACCCGGCGCGCCAATCTGCAGCGCGGCGGCGACATCCTCGGCATTGAAGCGACGGTCGAGCAGCGAGAGCTTCTCGAAGAGGGAACTGGCGTGGCGCATCAGCGCACGGCCAGCGATCCGCTCGAAGCTCGCCTCTTCGACGGGCGTGGCCACGACGCGCGCGTAGGGTTCGCGCTGCAGCCATTCGTTCAGGCGCACGCGCCGCACACCCTCCACGACAATCTGTAGGGTCTGGTCGTTCTGCTCATACTGTTTGATCTCGACGAGCGTGCCGATGCTATAGGCGTCATCCGGGCCGGGATCTTCGACGGTGTCGTCACGTTGGGCCGTCGCCACAAAGAGCTTATCGCCCCCATTGGCGGCTTTGACGGCTTCGAGCGTCTTCTCGCGGCCGATGGAGAGCGTGACATTTGTGCCTGGGAAGATCACGACGCCTTTGAGGAGCGCCAACGGGTGAGTCGCAGACTCTATCGGCGTCTGGTCGGGCTGATTGACGTCCCCCAACGCTGTCTCATCACGCGTTCCCCGTGAAGTTGTATCCATGAAATCGGGTCCTCATTGCTGCTCGCCGGTCACTGTCACACGCGCACGTATTCACGTACCAACCCCTGCGCTGAGCGCCTCTGGCGCTGTTGTATCCACCCCGCCACCACTGCGCGCTCACTCCATTGCGCCGCTCCCGCATGCCAGATGTATTAGGCCAGGTTGGTATCTCAGGATAGCGTCCGGCGCCGCCCTCGTTGGGCGATGGCGGCCCTGTTGAGGCGCGCGCATCACCTGTGTTGAAGGTGGCGCCAGGTATGACAGCGATATGATTGTCGTTGGAATAGTTCTGGCGCCCTGCCCACTCGCCTGAGCGTCGTGAGCGTCTCTCTGCGCTCATCGCGTCCCAAGCGTGTGTGTGAGCGGGGCGCGCGCTCAGGCCGATTCATTCTCCAGTTCGACGGCGCGCGCCTCGATGACAGCGCGTGTGACGATTTGGGCGGGTTGATGCGACGCAATAGTGTCGCCGTCAATCACGACCTTCTTCACATCTGAACGTGAGGGCGCGTCGAACATCACATCGAGTAGGACATTCTCCACAATCGTGCGCAGACCACGCGCGCCCGTTTTCTGGGCGAGAGCAGCGTCCGCGGTGGCTTCGAGCGCTGCCGGCGTGAAGGAAAGCTCGATGCGGTCCAGGTTCATCAGCTTCTGATACTGCTTGACGATCGCATTCTTCGGCTCCGTCAGAATGCGGATGAGCGCCTCACGGTCGAGGCTGTCGAGCGAGCACGCGACTGGCAGACGTCCGATGAACTCCGGGATCATGCCAAACTTCAGCAGGTCATCGGGGATGAGCTGCGCCAGCGCGGTGTTGCTCATCTCAGGCGTGTCGTCTACCGCCTTGAAGCCCATCAACTTGTGGCTGCCCAGGCGCTGCTCGACGATCTTGTCGAGTCCCTCAAATGCGCCGCCGCAGATGAACAGGATATTCTGTGTGTTGATCTGGATGAAATCCTGATGGGGATGCTTGCGGCCACCCTGCGGCGGCACATTGGCCACCGTGCCCTCGATGATCTTCAGCAGCGCCTGCTGCACGCCCTCACCGGAGACATCGCGTGTGATGGAGGGGTTGTCGGCCTTGCGCGCGATCTTGTCGATCTCGTCAATGTAGACGATGCCACGCTCGGCGCGCGCCACATCGAACTCCGCGATCTGGATCAGCCGCAGCAGGATGTTCTCGACATCCTCACCGACATAGCCCGCCTCGGTCAGCGCTGTCGCATCCGCGATGCAGAAGGGCACGTCGAGCACCTTGGCGAGTGTCTGGGCCAGCAGGGTCTTGCCGCTGCCAGTCGGGCCGATCAGCAGGATGTTGCTCTTGCCCAACTCCACATCGTCAATCTGCATGCCGGAGTTGATGCGCTTGTAGTGATTGTAGACCGCTACAGCGAGCGTCTTCTTGGCGCGATCCTGGCCAATCACATACTGGTTGAGCTGGTCGTAGATCTTCTTTGGCGTCGGTACTTTGCCGCTCGATACACGCGGCTTGACGACGGCCTGCTCTTCCTCGATGATCTCGCGGCACAGGTCAACACACTCATCGCAGATGTAGACGCCCCCAGGCCCAGCGATGAGTCGCTGCACCAGGTCCTGGCTCTTGCCGCAGAAGGAGCATCGGTACGTCATGCGCGTCCCCTTCGTATTCGCCACGTTGCTACCATCCCCTCGCTTGTCGCCGGCCTCTCCCCGACGCCTGCACTCGTTGTTCGCCGTGGTTCGGCCTGTTGTCTCAGGTCTGTGGCGCCGCCGTTGACGGGATGGCCGCTGTGGCCTGGTTGTCACACTGACGACGATGATTGGCGCGCGTGTTATGCGCTGCGCGACGCTGTACGAATCCTTACCACATACAAGATCGACAACGCCTGCGCCGCGATTCGCACTTCCCGCCCGTAAGCATGCGATCTGCGTAAGCAGCGGATGCGCTGGCGGGTCTGAGTCGAGTCTGACTATAGTATATACGTCGAATGCGCCGGGCAGGAACAGGGTAGCTCCAAATCCCGGCGCGTTCGCTGGCGTTCGCTCACGCCTGTACCCGCGCTGGCCGTCTCAGACCACCGCGAGTCGCCCAGGTGGAGGGGCGCTACTCCTCCGTCTGCGCCTTGCTCGATCCCTTGCAAGGCGCCTTCTCAGCGCCTGCCTCAGCGTCTGCCTCGGACGTCTTTTTGCTGGCGCGCTTCGCGGGAGCCGCGTCTGCGGCGCCAGATTGCGCGGTTGCGTCGTCCTCTTCGGCTTCTTCGGCTTCTTCGGCTTCTTCGGCCGACTCGGACGCCGCACGGGCGGCCGCGGTGGCGTTGGCCTCCGCAGCCGCAGCCCGCGCCGCATCCTCAGCCTCAATCTGGTCAGCCTGATCGGACTCGCTGGCCTCGCCGCGTTGCGCGGGCTCCGCCGCCGCTGGCGGCCACTTGCCCTCGGTGGCGATCTCGACCATGCGGTCGAGCGCCTTGTCGCGGCGCAGACGCGCGATGACAGAGCGCTTCTGGCTGGCGGTGAGGCCGTTCCAGCGCTCGCGGCGGCCAGCCGTCAGCGCGGTCATCATCTCATACCACTGGCCAGCCTCGTCGTCACTCACGGTGATGTTCTCTTCGTCGGCGAGCGCCGCCAGCCCCAGGTCGCGTTTGACCCGCTCGGTCGCCTCTGGCTCCATCTCCGCGCGATACGCTTCCTCGGATTTGTTTGTCGCTTCGAGGAACTGTTCGAGGGTGAGGCGGCTGTCTTCGAGCATGCGCCGTGTCTCGCGCACCATCGTCTCCACCTCATCCTGCACGAGCAGAGGATGGATGTTGTAGGTGGTGGATTCGGTCAGCGCCTTCGTGACCGCGTCGCTGAGCTCGCGGTTCGCGTCACGCTCGCGCTGCGTCTGGAGCTGCTCGCGGATGGCGACGCGCACCTCGTCCATGTTGGTGTACTCGCCAACGGACATGGCGAACTCGTCGTTCAACTCAGGCAGCTCGTGCTCCTTGACCGCTTTCATGGTCACGTCGTAGCTTGCCTCTTTGCCCGCGAGATCGGGGTTGCCATAGTCCTCCGGGATAGTCGTCGTGAAGGTCTTCGACTCGCCTTCCTTCATGCCGACGATGTGCTCGTCCATCCCGCTGAAGATGCCCGCACGCTCGTCGCTCAGGACGAACTCATTATCGTGGAGATTGCTGATGTCGCGGTCGCCGCTGGTCAGCTTGAGGTCTACCGTCACCTGGTCACCGATCTTCGCCGGGCGATCCGCGGGAATCCACGCGGCCTGCTGCTGGCGCAGACGCTCGACGGTCTCCTCTACCTGCTCCTCGGTCGTCTCCAGGTTCGGCAGCGGCACACGGACGGCTTTGTAGTCGCCCAGGGTGGCGGGCGTCAGCACCGGCACATGCACCGTAGCGGTGAAGGGCTGGCCAATCTCGAACGACTGCTCAGTGTCCACATGAGGCTGGGTGAGCGGCGTCAGATTGTTCGCGATGATCGCGTTGCGGTAGGCATTGTCGATCAGGTCATCGAGACCTTCCTGATAGATCGCCTCGCGCCCGAGCATGCGCTCCAGCATGGTGCGGGGAGCGTGGCCGCGCCGGAAACCCGGCACGTTGTACTTCTGCGCCAGCCGCTTGTATGCGGCGTTCGACGCATTCTCGATCTCTGACCAATCGAGTTCGAGATGGAGCTTCGCCTCGCTCTCGGGCGTACGCTCTACGGTCACTTTCAACGGAACAGCCTCCAACTATCGCTCATGCCAACGCAGACGCGAATATCGGCTCCGCTGCGGGGCAGCGGCCGAGCGCGTCATCAGGCGTTGGAGGGGCGCGACAGAGTGATGTAGCGATTTCAAGGTATGCAGAGGATAGTATATCACCACGCGCAGGTACAATCTTCATGTGAACACCCGCGTGGGCTGCGCTGGCTGCGCTGGCTGCGACTCCCCGCGCTGGCGTGTTCGCGGGGGCGTGCGGTACAGTGAGAGCGTATGCGTCGCGCGAGCGACCAGAATACAACCCGAAAGGATCCGAAAGCGACCGAGGAGGTTTCGCGCATGGCAAAGCAATATCGGCAAGCTCCGGCGATGGTGATAGATCCCAGCAAGCGCTACGTTGCGACGTTCCACACGGAGCGTGGCGACTTTCAGGTAGAGCTTTTCGCCAAAGACGCGCCGCAGACAGTGAACAACTTTGTGTTCCTGGCGCGTGACGGCTTCTATGACGGCGTGACGTTCCACCGCGTCATCAAGGGCTTCATGGCGCAGGGCGGCGACCCAACGGGCACGGGCACAGGTGGCCCCGGCTACCAGTTCAATGATGAGCAGAGCGCGCTGAACCTGAAGCACGACAACGCCGGCACGCTGAGCATGGCGAACGCTGGCCGCAACACGAACGGCTCGCAGTTCTTCATCACGTTTGGCCCCACGCCTCATCTGAACGGCAAGCACGCCGTCTTTGGCAAGGTCATCAGTGGGATGGATGTGGTCAATAGCCTGCGCGAGCGCGATCCCGGCTATGACCGCAAGCCCGGCGACATGATCTTGAGCATCGATATCAGCGAGCAGTAGCCAGCGAGCGGGCGCCTCTTCAGTCTCTTCAGTAGAGGCGGATGGGAGTGAGCGAAGACCTTTGACGCAACGACATATCCCTACCTTCGCCGTGATCGCTGATCTCCATGGCAATGTGCCCGCGCTCGACGCGGTTCTGGCTGATCTCGAACGGGTTCAGCCAGACGCCGTCGTCATCGCGGGCGATTTCGTGAATCGCGGGCCGCAGAGCCACGCCGTCGTCGCGCGGGCATCACAACTGGGCTTTCCTGCCATCAGCGGCAATCACGACACATGGCTGGTGACACTCACGCGCGGTGAGCGGCTGCCAGAAGGTTGGGAGACATCCTGGTGGACGCCCGTGCGCCGCGCGACCCAGGAACTGACGCCGGCGGACCTGCGCTGGCTCGATGGACTGCCCTTCAGTCTGCGGGTCGAGCTACCGGGCGCCGAGCCCGCGCTAATCGTGCACGGCAATCCACGCTATTCTCGCGAGGGCATGGGACGGATGGTGAGCGACGAGCGGCTGGCTGATGCGCTGGCGGGCGTGGAGGAGCGCACGATCATCGGCGCGCATATCCACTATCCCTATGAGCGCTGGCTCGGCCAGCGGCATGCGATTGTGATCGGCGCGGTGGGCTGCCCCTTCAACGGCGACATCAACGCGCAGTATGGCCTATTCACCTGGGGTGACGGGGTGTGGCATGTTGAGCATCGCAGCGTAGCCTACGACCACGAGCCGCTGTATGCGGCGTGGCGCGCGAGCGGCTATCTCGACGACGGCAGCCTCGCATCCGAGCTCATGATGCTGGAGCATCAGACAGCGCGCACCCAGTACGCGCCATTCTGGGATTGGGCGCTCGCGCACGATCTGCCACTGACCCGCGAGAACTTCGCGATCTTCACCGCCCAACGTGGCTAGCTGACCGAATGGCGGAATGGTGTCATCCCAACCAGACGCCCGCCCTGCGAGAAGAGATTCCAGAAGAGATTGATGAGTGCGCATGATTCCCGAAACCCCCGAGCGAGATGGTCGAGCGCCAGCGCCCCGCGCCCAACCGCCCAGGCA
>DASQSS010000050.1:0-12754 GCA_035642255.1 Ktedonobacterales bacterium
TTGTTGTGGTCGAGGGCTTGCAGCCAGCTGCTCTCCAGCTCGAATTGCTTGCGCGCGCCTGGGGCGGGATCTGAAAGCTCTTTGAGCGCGAAGACATTGTTGGAGCTATACAGGACATCAGCGACACGATAGACAACACCGAGGCCACCTCGCCCGACGACGGACAGAATCCGGTAGCGATTGCGAACAATGGCTCCAATCGGACGTGGCTGCGCGCCCTCCGCCATGTTCACGCCGTCTTGACTCATCCGCGCTTACCCGCCCACAATTCTAACTGCACACCCGGACGACTAACGGCTGGCTGCGGCGACATCGCCAGTGTGAAGCCCGGCGCTGGGCGTCTCACGTCTGTTCTGCTGTTCTGCGCTGGCCCTGTGGCGCAAGTATAGCGAAGTGACGGACTGCGCGTCAAACAGACATGACTTCGAGCAAGCGAAGCGTATCGCGCCCACGCTCCACCAGCGACTTCCATCTGGCGATTCCCCGGTAGCGCGGAGCGCGCTGTCGTGCGTTTCGGTCCGCCGATGGTGTTATAATGCAGCCGACGCGGCGGGCCTTCCGGTCGCACTGGGCCGCGCATTGACCATTCAGCCCCGAAACAAAGGAGTTTGCGGGTGCAACGATGCTCGTTCCGCCTGAGCGCAATCCATCCTCGCTGCGCGCAGGGCGCCTGGCTCCCCAGCCGCGCCGCGTTTGCGGGGGAGCGCTTGCTGCGGGCGCGGCACATACCAGCGCCACCCTCCAGAGACATCAAGACAGGTTTGCCATCCGTACTGGCGCCTTCGCTGTTGATGAGTCGTTTACCTGCCGCCTGACCGCGCCAACATCCAGGCGCGGGGTGGCATTGGCGCGCGTTCGCGCGTGACGCCGACGCCGGGAGGTTCCGCACACATGGCCCAAGACGAGTACATGCCCATTCGGAACTGGGACTATATCGAGTTCTATGTGGGCAACGCGAAGCAGGCGGCCCACTACTACACCACCACCTTTGGCTTCACGCTGACCGCCTATGCCGGACTGGAGACGGGCGTACGCGATCGCGCCAGCTATGTGCTGGACCAGGGCAAGATTCGCCTCGTCTTCACCAGCGCGCTGACAGCTGATTCACCCATCGGCGAGCATGTCTACAAGCACGGCGATGGCGTGAAAGACATCGCGTTGGAGGTTCCGGACGCCGAGAAGGCTTATCAGCAGGCGCTTGCAGCAGGCGCTCGCAGCGCGATGGAGCCGATAGTCTCCGAGGATTCGTTTGGCCGCGTGCGTCGCAGCGCCATCTATACCTATGGCGAAACGATTCATACCTTCGTCGAGCGCATGGACTATGCGGGGGTCTTCCTGCCGGGCTTCCGCGCGCTGGAGGCTGATCCCGAGGCGCGCCATCGCGGCGTCGGGCTTGCGGCGATCGATCACGTCGTCGGCAATGTCGAGCTAGGCAAGATGGACGAGTGGGTCAAGTTCTATGAGAATGTGCTTGGCTTCACGCAGATCATCCATTTCGACGACGAGGCCATCAGCACTGAGTATTCCGCGCTGATGTCCAAGGTGATGCAGGGCGGCCACGGCAAGATCAAGTTCCCCATCAATGAGCCAGCGCAGGGGCGGCGCAAGTCACAGATTCAGGAGTATCTGGACTACTACGGTGGCCCTGGCGCGCAGCACATCGCGATGCTGACTGGCGACATCGTCCAGAGCGTGCGCGAGATGCAGGCGCAGGGCGTGCAATTCCAGGCCGGACTCGACAGCTACTATGCGGAGCTCGAAGGGCGTGTCGGCAAGATCGACGAGAACCTGGACGACCTGCGGGAGCTGGGCATCCTGGTAGACCGCGACGACGATGGCTACCTGCTGCAGATCTTCACCAAGAACGTGCAGGACCGCCCGACGGTCTTCTTCGAAGTGATCCAGCGCAAGGGCGCTCGCGGCTTTGGCGAGGGCAACTTCAAGGCGCTGTTCGAGGCGATCGAGCGCGATCAGGCGCTGCGCGGCAACCTGTAGGCGCAGCCGCCAGACTGGCGCAGGGAGACATCCTATGCCATCGTATTCCAAGCTCGGCGCTGTGCCACACAAGCGGCACACCCAGTTCCGCAAGCCTGACGGCGGCCTCTACAGTGAGGAGCTGTTTGGCGAAGAGGGGTTTAGCGGTGTCTATTCGCTGCTCTACCACAAATATCCGCCGACGCGCGTGACGCGTATCGAGCGCCACAGCTCCATCTGTCAGCAGGAGTGGCCACAGGAAACCCACCGCCACCACCACATGCTGACGGCGAACGTCGCGCCTGCCAGCGACATCGTTGATGGTCGGCGCATGCTCATGTATAACAACGATTGCGTCATCTCGGTCGCGCGCCCGACCGAGCCGATGAGCTACTTCTATCGTAATGCCCAGGGCGATGAACTGCTCTTCGCGCACGAGGGGTCCGGCGCGCTGGAGACGACCTTCGGCCTGCTGTCTTATCAGCCGGGCGACTACCTGCTCGTGCCGCGCGGCACGACCTGGCGCGTGTTGCCGGATGCGGGCGAGCAGCGTTTTCTGATAGTCGAAGCCTATGGGGGCGACATTCGTCCGCCGAAGCGCTACCGCAATGAATTCGGCCAGCTGCTGGAGCACTCGCCCTACTGCGAGCGCGATCTGCGCGGCCCGACCGAGCTGCCACAACACGAGGAGCGCGGAGAGTACGAGGTGCGGATTCGGGTCAATGGCGAGGTCATGTCGTATTTCTACGACTTTTACCCACTTGACCTGGTCGGCTGGGACGGCTACCTTTATCCCTACGCGTTCAGCATCCACGACTTCGAGCCGATCACCGGGCGGGTGCATCAGCCTCCGCCCGTACATCAGACATTTGAGGGGCCGGGCTTCGTGGTCTGCTCGTTCTGCCCGCGCAAGCTCGACTACCATCCTGAGTCGGTGCCGATCCCGTACAACCACAGCAACATCGACTCCGACGAGATGATCTACTACGTCAGCGGCAGCTTTGGCAGCCGCAAAGGCGTCGCGGTCAGCTCGATCACGCTGCATCCGCGCGGCATTCCGCATGGTCCTCAGCCGGGGCTGGTGGAGAAGTCGCTCGGCGCCGAGCGCACAGACGAGCTTGCCGTGATGGTCGACACCTTCCGTCCGCTGAAGCTGGGCGCGGAGGCGGAGGCGCTCGACGACCCGAAGTACCCGTTTAGCTGGCTCGATTGATGGAGCCTGCTCGCCCCCGTGGCCTCTGCGCCTGGGGGCGAGCGTCGTTTTGGGGACGCTCAGCCGGGCAGCGTGGCGCGGCTGAACGGATACCGGCTCTCACCACGGGAGGCGTAGCAATGGCGCGTATCATCAAGTTCTTCGAGACAACCCTGCGCGATGGCGAACAGACCCCTGGCATCAACTACTTTGCAGAGGAGAAGCTCGAAATCGCGCGGGCGCTGGCCGCTATGGGCTTCGACACTCTTGACTGTGGATTCGCCATCTCAGGTGAGCCAGAGTTCGAAGCGATTCGGCTGATCGCGCGAAACGTGGATAACGCCGAGATCTGCTCTATCGCGCGCTGCTATCCCGGCGATATTGACCGCGCCTGGGAAGCTGTCAAAGACGCCGCTCACAGCGCGATTCATCCGTTCATCAGCACATCGCCGCTGCACCGTGAGGTGAAGCTGGGCAAGACGCGCGCCGAGGTGCTGGAGATGGCGCGCACCGCGGTCGCGCATGGCCGGCAATACACACCAAATGTCGATTTTGCGCTGGAAGACACCACGCGCACCGAGCATGACTTCATCCTCGAAGTGGTCGGCGCGGTCATGCGCGAGGGCGTGCGCTTTGTCTCGCTCTGCGACACGGTCGGCTACGCGCTGCCGTGGGAGTTCGGCGCGCTGGTGGACGATGTGCGTCGTGAATATCCAGATGTCCGTATCTCGGCGCATTGCCATGACGATCTGGGCCTGGCGGTGGCCAACGCGCTGACGGCGCTGCAACACGGCGCCGAGCGGGTGGACACCTGCTTCAATGGGCTGGGCGAGCGCGCGGGCAACGCCGCTACCGAAGATGTCGTGATGGCGCTGCGCACACGGCATGAGGATCTCGGCCTCGATGTGCGCGTGGACACGACGAAGATCGTCCCGACCAGCCGTTTGATCGCGCGTATCTCGGGCATGCAGCCGCAATGGACCAAATCAATCGTGGGCGCGAACGCCTTCGCGCATGGCGGCGGCATCCACCAGGATGGCGTGCTGAAAGACGCGCGCACGTATGAAATCATGCGTCCAGCGGATATTGGTTTGCCCGACTCCGACCGACGCATGTACGTAGGCAAGCTCTCTGGCCGCGCGGCGCTCAATGCGCAGCTGCATGAGCTGGGCTACGAACTCTCATCCGACGAGCTGCGCCGCGCCTTCACGCTGGTCAAGAATATGCTCGGCAAGAAGAAGACGCTGGAGGAGATGGACCTGCGCCGCTGCGCCGAGACAGCCATCAATCCCACCGCTGCCGTCGAGGCGTTCACCAGTGAAACGGCCAACGCGGGCGAGTGAGCGGCTAGTGGTGGCTGAAGCCGGGGATCTAACGACCACCTACACCAATTGCGAGGATAATCCATGGCAGATGCGACCTCAGCGCCGCCTACCCGGCGCGATACGCCCGCGATCGAGAATCCGATAGCGCCTCTCCTTACGCCGGAGGGAACGCTCACCGCTGAGGGCGAGCGAGTGGCCGGAGTGAGTGACGCGACCCTACGCGATCTCTATCGCCTGATGGTCGTCATGCGGCGGCTCGATCAGGAGGGGCTGAATCTCCAGCGACAGGGCGAGCTGGGTCTGTGGGGGCCAACGCTGGGGCATGAAGCGGCGCAGATCGGCGCGGCGCTGGCGATGCGCGAGTCCGACTGGATCTTCCCGTACTACCGCGACTTCGGCATGGCGATCGTGCGCGGCATCGACCCTGGGCAGCTGCTGACGGTCTTTCGTGGACTGCGGCATGGCGCGTGGGATCCGCATCAGTATCGCTTTGGGCCGTTCGTCATCCCCGTCGGCACGCAGATTCCGCATGCCGTTGGCTATGCGCTCGGCTGCAAGCTCGACCACGAGCCGACCGCTGTGCTGGTTGGGTTCGGTGAAGGCGCGACCTCGACAGGTGACTGGCATGAGGCGATGAACTTCGCGGGCGTCTTTCAGGCTCCGGTTGTCTTTCTCTGCCAGAACAATCAGTGGGCCATCTCGGTGCCGATGAGCGAGCAGGTCGCCGGGCGCATCGTAGACCGCGCGGCTGGCTACGGCTTCCCCGGCGTGCGGGTGGATGGCGCTGATGCGCTGACCATCTACGCCGTCACTCAGATGGCCGCCGATCACGCGCGGCGTGGCGCTGGCCCCTTCCTGATCTAGTCGTTCTCGTATCGCCTCGGTCCACATACCACCTCGGACGACCCGACCCGCTACCGCACCGAGGAGGAGCTGACGCCGTGGCGCGCGCATGATCCCATCGTGCGCGCGGCCGAACGCCTGCGCCAGCGCGGCGCCTGGGATGACGCGTTCGCCAGCACCTGCCAGGCCGAGGCGGAAGAGCGCGCGACGAGCATGCGGCAGACGCTGATCGCCGCGACGCCTGACCATCCCTCGACCGTCTTCGATCTGGTCTACGCCAACCCGCCGCAAACACTGCTGCGCGAGCGCGATGCCTTCATCGCCGAGCTAGCGCCTGGGGAGTCTGACGCGCCACAGGAGGGCCACTAGATGACGAGCGCAACCGCAACGACTACAGTGACGATGGGCAAGGCGCTCAACCTGGCCCTGCATGACAGCCTGCGTGATGATCCGCGCGCGCTCATGTTCGGAGAGGATGTTGGCAAGCTCGGCGGCGTCTTCCGCGTTACCGATGGCCTGCAAGACGAGTTCGGGCGCGAGCGCGTCTTCAATACGCCACTAGCCGAGGCGACCATCGCGGGTATCGCGCTGGGTCTCGCCGTCAAGGGCTTCCATCCTGTCGCGGAGATGCAGTTCGACGCCTTCTCCTATCCCTCGTTCCAGCAGGTGACGAGCAACATCGCCAAGTATCACACGCGCACAGGTGGCGCCTGCCCGATGAGTCTGGTCATCCGCATCCCGTATGGCGGCAATATCGGCGCGATCGAGCAGCACTCCGAGAGTCCCGAAACCTACTACGCGCACACGGCAGGACTGAAGGTCGTCACGCCTTCGAATCCAGCCGACGCGTATGCGCTGCTGCGCGCCGCCATCGCTGACCCCGATCCGGTCATCTTCCTGGAGCCCAAGGCGCGCTACTGGATGCGCCAGGACCTCAAGCTGCCGCTGCCGCCGGACACGCTCGACCGGGCGCGCGTCATTCGCGAGGGGAAGGATGCGACGGTGATCGCCTATGGGCCGACAGTCGCGGTGGCGCTCGCGGCGGCTGAGACGGCGGCGAGCGAGGGCGTCTCGCTAGAGGTCGTGGACCTGCGCAGCCTGTCGCCCATTGACTGGGATACCCTCTACACGTCGGCGCGCAAGACCAGACGCGCGATTGTCGTGCATGAAGCGCCCGTCTTCCTGGGGCTGGGCGCTGAGATCGCCGCACGCATGATGCACGATCTCTTCGACTCGCTGGTAGCCCCGGTCGAGCGTATTGGCGCGCCGACCACGCCGTATCCGCCGTCGCGCCATGAAAAGCTGTTCCTGCCGGATGCCGACCGCATCCTGGAAGCCGTTGATCGCACACGGGAGTATTAGTCGCATGGGACAGTTCATGCTGCCGGATCTCGGCGAGGGGCTGGAGGAGGCGCAGCTGACGCGCTGGCTCGTCAATGTGGGCGACGAGGTCGCGCTCAATCAGCATCTCTGTGAGGTCGAGACGGCCAAGGCGCTCGTCGAGATTCCTTCGCCCTGGGCGGGCGTCGTGCAAGCGCTGCATGCGCAGCCCGGCGATACCGTCGCTGTGGGCGCGGCGCTCATCACCATCGCGCAGGGCGACCACGCGGGTGGAACGGTCCCGGGCGTCACACCTGAAGAGGTCGTGGACGGCGAAGGGCCTGTGCTCGTCGGCTACGGCGCGCATGGACCCGCCCAGACCTTCGCCCGTCGGCGTCGGGCATCGGTCGCCGAGACTCCCGCAGCCAACGGGTTCGCCACGACTGCCACGACTGCCACCGCGCCCACCGCCACGCCGATAATACCGCCAGCCGCGACACCAGCCGAGGATGGCGCGGTGAAGGCCAGCCCGCTAGTGCGCAAGATCGCAGCTGAGCGTGGCGTTGATCTCGCGCGCATCACCGGCACAGGCCCTGGCGGACGCATCCGCGTCGAAGATCTCGAAGCCAGCCAGGCCGACAGCCAGGCCGTGACCGCGGCGTCCGGCGCGGCTCCGGCGCGCGCCACGAGTGAGGAGGCGGATGAGCAGCGCATCAGCACGGTTGGCCTGCGCAAGGCCATCGCCGCCAAGATGACGCGCTCGGCCACCACGATTCCACACTTCACAGAGTACGGCCTCTTCGACGCGAGCAAGCTCACGGCGCTGCGCCAACGGCTGAAGGGCGAGCCAGCTTACGCCAGCGTCCATCTGACCTTTCTGCCGTTTTTCGTGCGCGCGCTGACAGGCGCCGTCGCCGCGCATCCGATCATGAACTCGCGCTGGGATGAGGAGGGCAACGCCCTCGTCATCCGCAAGCGCGTCCACGTCGGTATCGCCACGGATACGCCACGCGGGCTGGTCGTGCCAGTCGTGCGTGACGCCGCGACGCTCTCGCTGGCGCAGGTGGCGGCGGAGTGCGAGCGGCTAGTGGCGCTGGCGCGTGACGGGCGGCTCGACCCCGGCTCGATGACGGGCGGCAGCATTACCATCACCAATGTTGGCGCGATGGGGCCAGTCGAAACGGGCGCGCCAATCATCAACGCGCCGGAGGTCTGTATTGTTGGCTTCGGCGCGATCAAGCCGCGCCCCACGGTCGTTGGCGATGCGCTTGCCGTGCGCCCCGGCGCATGGATCTCCGTCTCGTGCGATCACCGCGTCGTCGATGGCGCTTCGGCCGCGCAGTTCATGGGCGCGCTGATCGCCGCACTGGAGGAGCCAGAGGCGCTGGCGTGAACGGGGCCGCTGGGATGACGCCGCTGCGCGCTTGCTGGATGAAGCGCTCATTCCGTGGCGCCTGTCGCCAGAACACGTTCGCAAAAGCGCATACACGACCACGCATTGCCAGATGAGTGTCGATACGTTTCCGCTTCCTCTCGCGTCACAGGTAAATCTCTCTCCTGAGAGAGTATCGACTTGAGCGAAGCGGGAGTGGCGATGGCGACAGGGCAGCGGACGGGGCGAAGCGCGCGGGCGGCTATACCATCAAACGTGGCGAACGCGCCTCCATCAGCGGCGCACAAGGCGGCGCACAAGGCGGCGCACAAGAAAGCGCGCCCACGCGAGCGTGACCTGATCGCGCAGTGGGGCGCGGGCGTGTGGCGCGGCTGGGCGTTGCGAGCCAGGGATGGCGCGCTCTACCGGATTGTCTATCAGGGGCGGCCGGGTGGACCATCAGGACCTGACTTCCGTGACGCCGTGCTAGTTGACGCCAGTGGCGCGCAGATCACTGGCGATATTGAGCTGCACCTTAGTCCGGCGGGCTGGCGAGCGCATGGCCACGGCGCCGATCCACGCTACAACGGCCTGGCTCTGCATATCACCATGACGGCTGGGCGCGACCCCGGCTCTCAGGGGAGCGTGGTGGCGAGCGGGCGGCGGATTCCGCTCGTGGCGCTGGCCGAGCAGACGCCGTCGCAAGGGTTCACGGCGGAGCCCTGGCCGTGTCAACGTCCGTACCTGGGGGCTGGCGAGGCGCGAACCAAGGCGTTGGCGCTGCAGGAGCTGCTCGTGACCGCTGGCAGAGTGCGCTTTGAGAAGCGTATGGCCTCGTTCGCCGCGTCGCTGAGCCAGTCCATACCAATGGGCGTTACGCTGGCGCCCGGCTGGAGTCCCGCTGACGCGCTGCTCTTCACCGCGCTGGCCGAGGCGCTGGGCTACGGGCGTGACCGGGCTGCGCTGCGGGTCTGTGGCGAGCGGTTGGCGCACGGCGAGCTACCCGACGCGCTGCTGACCACTGCGCTGCGCATGCCCGTTGTCGAGCGGCGGCGGTTGGCCGGGCTGCTCGTCCTGCGGGAACGCTGGCGCCTGTCCGGTCCAGGCGCCGCGCTGACGTCCGCGTTGATCGAAGGCAGCGAGCGCAACGGCGCCCGTGGGGCCGCTCTAGCGCTGATCGAGGCTTTGTGTGTCAAGGAAGATGACGCGATCTCACCTGGGCGAGCGCGCATCATGGCATTCAATGTCGCGCTGCCCGTCATCGCCGCCTGGGGGCGCTCTCAATCTGGCTCTGCCGCTACCGCTCTGGCTGCGCTGGCGTTGGCTACAGCCGAAGCGCTCTCTGGCCTGCCATCGAATCAGATTACGCGCGAGATGGGGCGCCAGCTCTGCCTGCCACGCTTGCCGGGCGGCGCGCTGGCGCAACAGGGACTACATCATCTGTGGGCGACCTACTGCCGCGAGAAACGGTGCGCTGATTGCCCCTGCGCGGCGCCACGTCCAGCTTCGTCGTCGCGTTGCGCGGCTCCTGCGGAGACCGCTTGACCGCTCGATAGTATTCTGACGTCACCCGCATCGTGCGGTCGACGCTAGCGTGTTTGGGCGCCCTTCTGCTACACTATGGCCTGCGCGACGTAGAATGAACATGGCGCGTTCGCACGGCATGGCTACTGGTGGGTATATGGCCATGCGCTGGACAATCCCATCACTGTCGGCCAGGGAGGCCTCATGCAGAGCTTCATCTCCGGGCTGGGACAAGTCCCATCTCCGCTGATCGACCTCTTTGTCTTTATCTGGCTGGCGGCGGAGAGTTGTGGCGTTCCGCTCCCGAATGAGCTGGTGCTGCTGCTGGCCGGATCGATCGCCGCACAGCGCGGCGACCCCGTTGGCATGGTCGAGCTGGCGCTGATCGCGACGGTGGGCAGCCTCGTTGGCGCGAGCGCCGCGTACTTCATTGGGGCGCGTGGTGGCCGAGCGGCGATCCTGCGCTTCGGACGCTATGTGCGCCTCGACGAGCGGCGCCTCGACATGGTGGAGCAGTGGTTCGCGCGCTCGGGAGCGCTGGCGATTGGCGTCTCGCGCATCACGCCGTTCGTCCGCACGGTCTCCTCCTTCCCAGCGGGCATCCTGCGCATGCCGTTGCGCATCTTCTATTCCGCGACGCTGATCGGCTCGCTGTTGTGGTGCTCTGTACTGGTCGCTGTGGGTTATCTGCTCGGCGTTCACTATATGGTCGCCGTCAAATTGATCGAGCAGTATACGCTCCCGGCGATCGTCGTGCTGGCGGCGCTCGTGGCCGTGTACTTCTGGCTGCATCGGCGTTTGTCGCATCTTGGCGAGTCCGCCGAGGCGCGCCAGGCCATCTCCTCACGTCCACTCGACAGCGCGAAACGCTAGCATGTCTGACACGAGCGCGCGCCGACCGACTGAGCGCGACGCCGCGCTGGCTGTGCGGGCGAGCCTTGCCGTGCAGGCGCGGACCATCCAGCGATTCAACACAGGTAACTGCCACTACGTCTATGATGTCCTTACCGAGGACGGGCGGCGGGTGGTCGCTCGGCTGGCGAACGACGAGACGCGCGACGTTCTCGCTGGCGGCGTCTACTGGCATCAGCGGCTGCGTGGCGTTGGCGCGCCGATTCCGGCTCTGCTCGCCAGCGACCTGACCTCGGCGCGCGACTTCCCCTACATGCTGCTCGAACGACTCCCTGGCGATGACCTTGGCGCCGTCTATGACACGCTGACCCGCGCCGAGCGCCACACGCTCGCGGCTGAGATCGTCGCGCTCCAGCGATCGGTCGCCCGCTTGCCACGAGCGAGCGGCTTCGGGTTTGCGCGCTCGTATGACGACCCTACGCTGCGGTCAAGCTGGCTCGATGTCGTGACTGCTGATCTGGAGCGCAGTCGCCAGCGCATCGCGGCTGCTGGCGTGGTCTCTCCGCGCCATATCGAGCGGGTAGGCGAGCGCATCATGACGATTGGCGACTATTTGCGCGCCATTGAGCCGACGCCCTTCCTCGACGACACGACGACCAAGAACGTCATTGTCTGGCAAGGTCGGCTGAGCGGTGTGGTCGATACGGATGTCGTCTGCTTCGGAGATCCGCTCTTCACGCTCGCGCTTACCCGTGTGGCGCTGCTCGCGCACCGCCTGGATGTGGACTACGCCGACCACTGGCAAGCGCTGCTAACGCTGGACGGCGTGCGGGAGCGGGCGCTGACGGTCTACGTCGCGCTGTTCCTCGTCGGATTCATGAGTGAGCTGGGCCAGCGCTTCAATCGCGCGCAGCCGGAGCCCATCGACGAGACATACCTGCGCCATCTGGAGAGGCTGCTGGACGAAGCGCTAGCGGCCGGATGATAGGTCGGTGGGTGAGGAGGACTGCGCGCGATTGGGGGGATTCGGGTCGCGTACACCGACGACGACCGCCATCACCAGCTCGCGTGTGTCGGAGATGCTGACATCGAAGGCTGTGACGCCTAGCTCACGCGCGCGCGCCGCTGCGCCGCCACGTAGATTGAGCACGGGTTTGCCGCTCGGCAGCCTCACGATTTCGATCTCCAGCCAGGAGGCGAACTTGCCGATGCCGACGCCCAGCGCCTTGGCGCAGGCTTCCTTCGCGGCGAAGCGTCCCTCCAGACGTGGAATCTGACCGTGGGCCTCGTCAATCTCTTTGGGTGTAAAGATGCGGGTGAGCAGGCGCTCACCGCGCCGTTCATAGCCGCGTCCCAGGCGGCCACGCGCGAGCAGATCCACTCCGACGACGACCGCGACGGGTGATTCAGGCGGTGGGTAGAGCCGCGGCTCGTCGTCAGGTGGTGGTGTCATGAGAAGCTAGTCCGCGTCGGGGCGCGCGGAGTTGGCTACGACGGCGCGGCGCCGACCGTTGCCACGCCCAATGCCCTGATAATGGAAGCCCAGACGCGTCATCTCCTCGGGGTCGTAGAGGTTGCGCCCGTCGATCAGCACAGCCCGTGATGGGTCGCGCATCTGGTCGCGGATGGCCTCCATGTCGGTCTCCTCGCGGAACCGCTTCCATTCCGTCAGCACGAGAATAGCGTCAGCTTGCTCAGCTGCGGCATATTCGTCCTCACAGTAGTTGATGCCCTCTTGTGGGAGGTGCGCCCGCGCCGTCTCGGTCGCGACGGGATCGAAGGCGCGCACCACAGCGCCCGCTTCGGTCAGCCAGGTGATGATGTCGATCGAAGGCGCTTCGCGCATATCGTCGGTGTTGTCTTTGAACGCCAGGCCGAGCACAGCGATAGTCTTGCCGCGCAGGTTGTCCTCGCCGCCGAACTCAGCGGCCAGCTTGTCGATTACGACATGCCGCTGGTCTTTGTTGATCTTCATCACCGCGTCGAGTAGCTGCGGGTGCAGCCCGGCCTGGTCGGCCATGTGGGCAAGCGCCTTGACGTCCTTCGGGAAGCAGCTGCCGCCGTAGCCCAGGCCAGCGTCAAGGAAGGCGCGACCGATGCGCTTGTCGTAGCCCATGCCCGCCGCGACTTCTTTGACATCAGCGCCGAGCAGGTCGCAGATACGCGCGATCTCATTGATGAACGAGATCTTCGTCGCCAGGAAGGCGTTCGAGGCGTACTTGATCATTTCGGCGGTGTAGAGGTCGGTGATGACGATCGGCGCGCGCAGCGGCACGTACAGTTCGCCCACGCTCCGCGCTGCCGCCTGATCATACGAGCCGAGCACCACGCGGTCGGGCTGCAGGAAGTCGC
>DASQSS010000051.1:0-21733 GCA_035642255.1 Ktedonobacterales bacterium
CGGTGGCGTCGTCTCAAGTGTGCGCTGGGCGCAGGCTGATGGGCGATTCGCAAGCGCGACGCGAGACACAGCGCAGGTCATCGCGGATACCGTCATCCGCGGACTGCTTCCCGCGTCAACGGCGGCGCCGCCAACTGAGCCGCCAACTGAGCCGCCAACGCGCAAGGTTCCTTCCGCTGTGGGAGCGTCCGCGAGCGCCGACGACTAGCGTGTCCCGCCAGGATGCGCGGGTGACGCGGCGCCAACCGCTCCACTGGCCGACGACGCGCCCGCAGCCCACTCGCTCCATCTCACTACTGCTGTTCATTGCGCGGTTCGCCGCATGACAAACGTCTATCCGTCCACGAAAGGACCACATACCGTGCAAGCCAATCCGCCCACGAACGGGGCGTCCATGACCCTGCAAGAGCGACCACGGCTCCAGGGCGCGGCGCTGGCCAGCGTGCTTGCGGCGCTCATGATTACCCTGTTGCTCTCCGCGCTTGACCAGACCATCGTTGGCACCGCGCTGCCGACGATCATCGCGGAATTGAACGGGGTAGATCGCTACACCTGGGTCATCACAGCCTATCTGCTGACGTCTACGACCGTCATCCCGATGGTCTCGAAGCTCTCTGACCAGTTCGGCCGCAAGTGGTTCCTGCTGGTCGCGGTGGTCATCTTCCTGACTGGCTCCGCGCTCTCTGGCGCCTCACAGTCAATGAACCAGCTGATCGGCTTCCGCGCATTGCAGGGCGTCGGCGGCGGCATGCTCGCCTCGCTGGTCTTCACACTGATCGGCGACATCTTCACGCCTGCCGAGCGCGCCCGCTGGCAGGGCCTCTTCTCCGGCGTCTTTGGCCTCGCCAGTGTCATTGGCCCGTCGCTCGGCGGATGGATCACCGACAATACGAGCTGGCGCTGGGTGTTCTACGTGAATATCCCGCTGGGGATCATCTCGCTGGCGCTGCTGTTCTTCTTCCTGCCCGCGAACATCTCCGTTCGCACCGTCGTGACTGGCAGACATCCGCTCTCGCGCATCGACTGGGTGGGCGCGGTGACCTCGGCGACGGGTACCGTACTGCTGCTGCTGGGGCTGACCTGGGGCGGCGCGACGTATCCGTGGGCGTCATGGCAGGTGATTGGCTCGCTGGTGTTGTCCGGCCTGTTCTTCATCGTCTTCGTCATCGCCGAGACGCGCGTCTCTGATCCCATTTTGCCACTCGATTTGTTCAAGGACCAGATCTTCACCGCGGGCGCGCTGCTCTCGCTGACCGTCGGCATGATGCTGTTTGGCGTGGTCATTTACCTGCCGATCTACCTGCAGGGCGTGCTGGGTGTGAAGGCGACGAACTCTGGCGTCGAGATTACCCCGATGGTCGTCACGTTGGCCATCGCCGCCGCGCTGATCGGCTTCCTGATCGCGCGTGTGGGACGCTACCAGTTCATTTCGATCATCGGCGCGGTCGTGCTGGTGGCCGGCGCGTACCTGCTCTCGACGCTGGGCGTGAACTCGACACAGCAGACCGTCGTCATGTACATGATCGTCCTGGGCGTTGGGCTGGGGCTGCTCCAGCCGGTATTGACACTGGCCGTGCAGAACGCTATCCCGCGCAGCCGGCTGGGCGCTGGCACAGGCGCTGTCACCTACCTGCGCACGCTCGGCTCGACACTCGGTGTCGCGATCCTTGGCTCGGTCGTCAACAACTACTCCGAGACCTATCTGAATCCGCGACTTGGCGACATTCAGGGGGGCACGCAGCTCCTCAATGGCCTGCGTTCCTACACCGGCACGCTGACCAACTCACAGGCGCTACAGCCGTTGCTGACCGACCAGAACATCCGGTCGCGCGTGCTCACCCAGGCGCAGCATGCGGCGACCGCTCAGGCGATCAAGGCTGGCGTGGCGCAAGCGACCGCACAGGTGCCACCAAGCACGCCAAACTATAGTCAGGTGATCGCGGAGATTACCGCGAAGGTCACGGCGCAAGCGCAGGCGACTGTTCCGGCGCAGGTCGCGAATGTCTTCAGCCAGGTGCTCGATCTGGGCAAAGCGGCGTTGGCGAATGGCATCCATAGCGCGTTCATCGTGTCGATTGGCATCGCCGTCGTCATCTTCGTCATCACGCTCTTCCTGAAGGACGTGCCGCTGATCGGCTCGACCCGCGTGAGCATGGCTGAGGGCGCCGAGCCAATCATCGAACCTGAGAGCGAGCGCGCAGCCGAGGCAGGCGCTCCCGGTGTCGGCGCTATGCCGACGATCAGTGTCGAAGGCGCCTAGCGCCCGCGACGCGCATCACGCGAGCAGGCTCGCCTCCAGACATCATCTGGGAGCGAGCCTGCTCGCGTTTCCATAGGTTTTCTTGGGCCACATCGGGTTCGCGAGGTATGCCACGATACTCCGGCGGGCGACGCAGCATGACGTGCTCTAGCCGCCTGTGTCGGCGCCTGTTCAACAGCATGCATCAGGAGTATGTATCAGCATGCTTCGATCACCCGACGCCGATGCTCCTCCTCCTCCTCGGGCAACGCATCCGTGAGCTGCCACCGGTTCTCGCGTTCGGCGGTGCTCAGCAGTCCAGCCAGATACGCCGCGGCGCGCCGACGCGGCTCTGTCCGACCGAACCGCGTCCGGAGCCGCTCCGTCACGTCCTCCAGTTCCCCAGCCCATACGTGCGAATCCGCTTTGCTTGGACCCGGCGCCTGGAACACAGAGCTACCGGTGAAGTTGTTGCCCACAGCCTGGATGTCGCTCGTTGAGAACGCGATTCCGCCAATGTGGCGGAATTGTGGGTGATCTCGTCCCGCCGCGATCGGCGCCCGCAGATAGAGCGCGCGTAACTACAGCGCGTAGCGCGTAGCCGCGGCGCAAGGATGCAGTGGCGCATGATCGCGAACGCACCTGCTTTGGATCCTCGCTGAGGCCTCCGCCCTTGATTTCCGAACGATATTCGGCTATACTCGGCATGAGCGAATGCTATTCGTTTATTTTGTGTGCGAAGAGGGAAGGGTGATGCCACGCCCTGCGAATCCAGCGCGCCGTGCCGCGATTCTCGCCGTGGCGCGCACGCTCTTTCATGAGCGCGACTATGCCAGCACGACCATGGCTGATATTGCGGCAGCGGCAGGCATGGGGGTTGGGTCTCTCTATGTCTATTTTTCAACAAAGGAGGCGATTGCGCTCACGCTCGTCGAGCGCTATTTCGCTGAGCTGCGGGAAGGTATTGTTCCGCCTCTGCGCGATCTGGCGGGCGGCGAGGCGATCTCGCAGGCCCTTGCCGCTGGGATCAAGAGCGCCGAGCGGAACATTGACGTAGTGGCGCTGCTTCGCGTGATCCCGCCTGGGCACGTCCTGCCCGAACGCCAGCAGCTGCTGGAGGCCATCGAGCGAGCCGTGGAGCGCCAGGTGCGCCAGGGCTATTTCAGACCCCTCGATCCCACGTTCATTACGGAGTGGATCAATGCCCAGGTGGAGTGGGTCATCATTCGGAGCCTGATCGAGCGGGCTGGAGAGATCGAGGACTATCGGCGGCAGGTGACCGAGCTCATCGTCAGGGCCATCGTCCAGCCTCCCAGCGCGAGCGACGCGTGAATCGAATCCACGTTGTCGAGTTTGCGCGGAAACGCGAACAAAGGAGACCAGCCATGGCGGTAGCGCACACGCAGCGCCTCACCCGACGCCAACAAGTCTTGCGTTATTTCGGCACACAGTTTGGCAACCCGCGTGGACCACTTGGGGCGCTCTTTGGGAAGATCATCTTCGCCAGGGGAAACGCCGTGTTCAACCAGTGGGTCACGCAGCAACTCGACGTGCAGCCAGACAGCCATATCCTGGAAGTTGGCAGTGGCCCAGGGGTGACATTGCAGGCCCTTGCCGCGCGCGCCTGCCGGACATGTCGTGGGGCTGGATCACTCCCCCGTCATGGTGGGCCAGGCAAAGCGGCGTAATCGCGCCACTATGCGCGCCGGGCGGCTCGACGTCGTCGAGGGGAGCGCCGAATCATTGACTTTCGACGACGGCAGCTTTGACCTGGTCGTTGCCATCCATGTCCTCTACTTCTGGCCCGACGCCGGGGCATCGATTCAGGAGCTGCGACGGGTACTGCGCGATGGCGGCGAGGTGGCGATTGGATTCTCCCTCAAGGAGTATGCCCCCAGGCTCACGCAAGACGCCTTCGCGCTCACCGGCGCGCGACTGGCAATCTCGCCAGAATCAGTCGCCACGCTTCTGCAGGCGGCGGGATACTCCAACATTCGCGTCATCGCCAATGGGCATGGTGGGTACTGCGCGCTCGGGCGCAAGGGCGGATAGCCAGGGGCGAGTAGTCCGGGGCGCATGAGAACGGTCCAGTTGGCGCTCAAGTGAGCAGAAGGTGAGCGGAATGTCAACGAATTCAGGCTATGCTGACGCCGAGGCGCGAGTTTTCGGTGGATACTCGCTATCCCCAGCTGTGCACACACTCGTGCTCGCGAGGCCACGTCTGCGCTTGCGCGTGGTGGAGGTCGGCGCCGGGGAGCCGGTGGTGTTCCTGCACGGCTTCAGTCACTGCATCGCGCACTGGGCGCCGCTCGTAGGTCGGCTCGGGGGCATGCGCAGCCTCATGCTGGACGCGCCGGGTCATGGCGCGGCCGATGCTGTCAACTTCAACGGCCTTGATCTGCGGGCGTGGTATAAGGAAATGTTGATCGGCTGCCTCGATGCGCTCGGACTTGAGCAAGTACGCCTCATCGGGCACTCACAGGGGGCCATGCAAGCCCTCTGGTTGGCGCTTGACGCGCCGACTCGGATCCACTCGGTGGTCGCGATTGGGACACCTGCTGTCGCATTCGGCGCTCGGCTCGACGGCCTACGCCTGTTGGCGCGTCCTGGTGTCGGGCCATTGCTTCTTGGGCTACCACAGCCGCCGCCCGCGTATCGGAACATCCTGGCGGGGACTATGGGGCCTGCCGCGGTGCGCGCCTATCCGGACCTCGTGCGCGCGACGTACCTCGCCACTCACCGCGCGGGGTACCCGAAGACGGTTTCAAGCTATCTCCGAGAGATGTTCCGCGGGGCGAACGCTGAACCTCGACGATACGCGCTCTCGGACGCCGAGCTCCAGCACATCGCCCCGCCAGCGCTCGTGCTCTGGGGCGAGGATGACACAAATAAGCCGATCAAGGAGGCGAAAGCCAGGGCGGCGCTGCTGCCGCATGGCCGTTTCGAGGTCGTCGCGGGCGGTCACGAGCCCTGGCTCGATGACCTTGACGCATGCGCCAGTCTCATTGCTGCCTTCCATTCGGCTTAACGGATGTAGCGGATAGGGCTGCGAACGCGCCAGACGCCGCTGCCCGCACGCCGCCTTTCGGAACTGGCCGCACTCATGTGGAAGCAGGTGGAGTTGCACAGCGGCCAGGTAACGCTCACGCTCGACGCGAAGAGCGGCAAGACGCTCTACGACAAACTGTCGCGTCCGGTGAATGAGGCGTTGATGAGCTGGCTCTATCGCTGGTATGGCGCGGAGATCGGGCAGTTCGCAGCACGCGCGAAAGCGAACATCCGCCGGAAGCGGATGGCGACCTCGAAGATCCATGCTTTGCGCCACATGTTCGCGCATAGGATGGAGGCGGCGGACGCGCCCGTCGCTGAGATTCAGGCACGGCACGGCTCGGCATAGTAATCTGGCGACGAAGGAGCGCTATTTGGCGGCTCTGCGCAGCGCCGAGAGTGGTCGTGGTGATGATGTGACGGGGTTGTTTGGATTGAAGGTAACTGTTCAGGCGGACGTGCGCAGAACGTGTAGCATGGAAGCATGACGGAACAGGAGCGCATCGCCGAACTTGAAGCCGAGAATACCCAGCGGCGCGAGCGCGTTGCCGGACTGCTGGCGCATAATGCTGACTTGCTGAAGCGCCTCCAGGACCTGGAAGGGCGTCTGGCCAAGGACACCCATAACAGCAACAACCCACCGTCCTCCGATGGGCTCAAGCGTCAGCCACCTAGGACACGCAGCTTACGGCGCAAGAGCGGCAAGAAACCCGGCGGCCAACTGGACCATCGGGGCGCGACGCTGCAGCTGGTAGCGCCGGAGGCCGTGGACATGGTGGAGCATCGTCCTGCCGTCTGTTCGGCGTGCCAGACGCCCTTGGAGCAAGCCGCAGAGGTGGTTGCGCGCGAGCGCCGCCAGGTCCAGGATCTGCCGTCGGTCGATCTCCGCATCACAGAACATCAGGCGCTGCATGTCCACTGTCCGGCGCGCCAACAGGTCGCCGCTGGCGCATTTCCGGCTGAGACGCCAGCCGAGCGCAATACGGGCCGCGGCTGCGTAGTCTGGTGGTCTACCTGCTGACCCACCAGTTCCTGGCCCACCAGTTCGTGCCGTAGTGGTCACGGAGGTGGAGACGACGCGATAAGTCATCCTACGGCAGGAGCGAACGCAGCTCGCTCTTGGTGAGGCGCACGGGCGGTTGCCAGGGATGCTGCGCTCGTGGCTCAGCACACATCGCGCAGTCGTACGACTTGCGCCTCCATGCTCTTCTCAGGGTCTGCCTGAATAGTTACGAGGAGGGCAGGGGAGAGTAGCGAGGGAGGCCGCTCACCCTGCAGGCGCCACTGTGGCGGCCAGGCAAGCGACATGAGCGGGCGTGAGTATGCAGGTATGCGCGTAGAAAGGCCCCTGGATGGCGCGCATCCACACAAAGCTGGTGGGCGGCGCTGGGCTTCGGACAGGCTACTATCTAGCGGCTGACGGCCATGGCCGCATCGCCCACTAGCTCCTGAATCTCACGCAGCCGGCGCTCGGCAAGCTCGACATTTTCCAGCGCCTGCGCCAGAATGCGCTCTTCAAGTGTGGGAAAAATCCGCTCGATGGCGGGGTCAAAGTGGTGATCGAGCAGCTCCAGCGCGCGCGCGAGCCGGTCCGTCTCATTCAACACGCGGGTCATTGGCCTGTCACCTCAACCTCTTCTGAACAAATTGCGCAGGTACTTCGTCGCTCGCGCGTCGCCAGATCGCTGGCAAGCCCTCAATGGCCGAGACAGGCGCGTACGTGCGCAAGCGATGTGCCGTATACGCCAAAGATGGCGTGCTGGCGGGCCGATTTTAGCTGGACGAGGCAAAACATCTGATGCTCGCCTGGCGACCATCTATGTATACGCGGGACGGCGTCATACGCTCTCAGACCGTGCCGTTTATCCCATGTGGCTCGCTTGTGGCTCGCTCGCTACGCGGAGAATGCGCCTCGACCACGGCAGAGTGTAGCAGAGCGACGCTCGCGCGGCAAGTGGTCGCCTGCCCTCTACGACCTGGGTCGCGGGCGCGTGCCAGAGTCTTTCAATCGCGTGGAGCGTGGAATCGCGTCGCCGCCTCTGGCATTCATGGATAACAGCGAAGACAATGGCATTCATGGATAACAGCGAAGACAATGGTGGAAATTCGCTTGACATCGGCCACGAGCCACACATACAATCGCTGGAGGCGCCCGTGGCGGCGTCATTCCGTCGTGAGCGTACGAGCGCCATGACGGACGAAGGAACGCGCCGTCGTCGCGATGCGCACAGACGCAGATAGCAGATACAGGTACGACGGCGCCAACAGCGTACGTGGCGCTGGCTTGCTGGCGTCACGCCGGATGATATGCCGGATGATACGCCGGACGGCGCTGGCGAGAGGGTAGAGCGAGAAGCATCATGGTCAGAGCAGATAGCAAGCAGGATTCCGACCGCCCACATTTCTATTCGCAGTACTGGATCGATGTCGCGATGGGCAAGCCCAGCGCCGCGGCGGTCGCCGCGCCCGCTGAGGTCGAAGACGAAGAAGAGGACGAGGACGAGCTGGCGTTCGCGGCTCCCACGCCCGAGGCGCGCCCCAAGCCGAGCAAGATCGTCGAGAAGAAGCCCGAGCCCAGCCGCTCGACGCTGACATCCCTCGCCGATCTGGCGAACATTGACATGCTGATGAAGAACTCCGCCGAGATGGACGATACGGTGATGCCAGACATCACCGCGCCGATCACGGAAGGCGTGCCGCCCAGCGTGCCAGGTCTCGATTACGATGTCGAGACGGACTCCGCCGCCAACACCCCAGAGACAGCGCTCTCCAGTCAGGACGAAGACTTCTACGACTACGACGAAACCGAGGATGAAGAGGACGAGGACTGGGGCAGCACACGGCGCAAGAAGCCGGGGAAGTCCAAGCGACGCGAGCCCCATCGCGACTTCTAAGCCGCCTGAAGTGGCCTATAGTGACCAGCTATGCGGTGGCGTCATCGCCCACAGGGCGTCTGGCGCCACCGCATCGTTGTATCACGCGCCACGCCCGATGCGGCGCGCGACGAAGCGGACCCTGGCAGGCCACGACGTCTGATGCGACCCAAGACTACGCAAGACTACACCTGACTGGCAGTTAGCTCGATCACATGGCCGGGCTGCGTCGCGTCGGCGCGTCCCGCGGGCAACTCGATGCAGCAGAGCGCGCCAGGCGCCAGCGGGCCAATGGTCCACGGGCGCAGACGTCGCCCGACGCGCGTCACCCGCTGCGCCTCATCGATGAAGATTGCGTCAATGGGGAAGCGCATGAAGAACATGTGGATGCTATTGGTCGGCGCCAGCACCAGGCCCGCGCTCTCGGGTAGCTCCTTGCGCCCCTGAAGTCCCAGAAAGCGCGTCAGGAACGTCTCCGCGACTTCGGCGCGCTCCGCCAATGTCTCGCCGGTCGTCGCGTTTACCACCCGCAGATAGCGCATGCCCCGCGCCTCCTCTCGCGCTGTCACCCTGTCCGGAGCCCATCCGTCGCCAGTACGCTGGCCGCCACCGATCTACCAGTCCCTACAGGGCGTCCACTCTGATATACAGACGCGCGACCGGCCATGCCGCAACTGCGACCGGGACCGCATCCAAGGGCCGACAGTCGCCCCGATGGACGTGCGCCCGCTATCATCTATGATGTCGATTATCCAGAACGTGGACGTGGCGGAGCGCATCGCGTATCGCGTATCGCGCGGAGAGAGCGCCGAAGAGAGCGCCGAAGAGAGAGGCTGCGCTGTGGCTCGCTGGACTCGCGCCCTGCGCGCGCTGCCGTTTCGCCGTGGGCGCGTGCTCGATCTGGGATGCGCGTTTGGCTTCGCGACGCGCATGCTCACGCGGGCCGGCTACCACGCTGTCGGGGTTGACGCCTCGCCAGCCTACATCGCCCGCGCGCGCCGCGCCGACCCACGCGGCGAGTATCTGCTGGCCAACGCGAGCCAGACGGGTCTGCCGAGCGCGTCGTTCGATGGCGTGATCTTCCTCGATGTGCTAGAGCATCTGCCCGATGAGCGTGGCGCGATTGACGAAATCGCGCGCGTGCTCAAGCCGGGCGGGGCGCTGGCCGTGAGCGCGCCACACCGGGGGCTGCTCTGGCGGCTCGATTCGCTCAACCTCTATGCCGCGCTCGTGCGCGCCACGCGACGCGGCCTGTTTCCGCCGGAGATCGCCGCGACGGGCATCCATCGCCATTATGCGCTCGACGACCTGCGCGCGCTACTCGGCGACCGCTTTGAGATTCGCCGGGTCACGCGGACGGGGCTGGGCGTGGCCGAGCTGCTCAACCTGCCACTGCTCGTTCTCTTGCGCTGGGTCATTCAGTGGGATACGCTTTACCAGATAGTGGCCTTCGCCTACTACACCGTCTATCTCGCGGAGGATGTCGTGCCGCTCGGCCCGCTCGGCTATCATCTGTTCGTGCTGGCTGTGCGTCGCGACGATGGCGCCAGATCATGATGTATGTCGCCTCATGTCGCCTACTCGATAAGGAGCCAGCAGTGAACGTCTTGCAGCAGGCCTACTACCAGTTCACCCTTGGCGCGCCCGTGCGCGAGAATCACGCGCTGGAGCATGCGACCATCGTGCTGCTCAGTCGCCGCTTTCCCGATGTACGCTTCTCAGGCATTTCATTCGCCTCCGGCTTCTTCGTCTTCGGCGATGTGCCGACAGCAGCGGTTCGTCCAGCGGCGGATCAGGCGCTGGCGCGGCTGCGCGGCGGCGAGCCTGAGATGGCGATTCACGACCGCTGTGGGACGAATCTGGCGGTTTCAGGCATGTTGACCGCAGGCGCCGCTATGCTGGTCGCACGCCAGCGCAAGCCCTACAACAGCTTCAACAACATCATGCTCGCCACCACGGCGTCCATCGTCGCCTCGCGCCCACTGGGTCTGCTGGTGCAGCGCTACATCACGACGCGCACGCCCGCATCGAACTTCCGCATTGGCGAGATCAAGCGCATGATGGTGATGGGAGCGCCTGCTCACTTTGTGAATACAGATCATCCGGCGGTGCACGTCATCTCATCCGCCTCGTAGCGCCTCGTAGCGCCTCGTAGCGCCCTATGGTTGGGGCCGTCGGCGCCGCGCGACTGGCTTGTGACTTGCGCTAAGGACACCAGTGGCAAGCGGCCAGGGCGCCAGGGGACTGAAAATGCGCTGAGGGTTTCCTAGCGAGCTTGACGCTGCTCGACCGAGAGTGTTAGGCTCGCATGGTGGCGCATCAGGCCGCCATCGCCGCGCCGTTGAGGAGGAGTTGAGACATTAGCATGGATGACCGAGATCCACCGTCTCAACCGCGTCGTGGGCTGCTCTCGGGCCGCTATCATGAGTCGGACGATCAGGCGGGCGACGAAAGCCAGCGCTCAGAGGCGTCTCCTCCCAGCCGTGACGGCTCCCAGCCGTTGAGTCGGCCCAACTCCGGTGGATTGCTCAGTCGCTTCGCGGCCCCGGCTGAGTCGGCGGGCTCGGCGAGCGCCGTTGAAGCGCCAGCCGCATCGCAGCAGCATGGCTGGCGGCAGCTCGCGGGCGGCGCGCGTCGCCTGGGCGAGAATCTGCGCCGCCACGGCTCCGACCAGCCGTCGCGCAAGCCGAAAGCGCGTGACTGGCGCGCGACGGACTTCGCGACGGGCGATCTCGACGAGTGGGACCGCCACGGCGAGGTTCCCTTCGAGGTGCCCCAGGACCCTGACGCGCCCCAGGCGCGACATTCCGGTGACGGGCGTGACGAGTCTGATGGACGTGACCGGCGCGACGGGCGCCGTGGAAACAGCGGTCGCTATGACGATGAACGGGCCGACGACCGCAGCCGCGGTGGAGGACGGAGCGGGTCATCGCGACGCGACGACTGGAACAACTGGGATGACCCCGAGCCAGAAGGCGCCTGGGAGACAGGCTCCTGGGATACCGCCTGGGCGGCGGACGATGAGCCGCTCGATCCCTTCCCGTCGGAGCCTCGCGCTGAGTCTCGTCGTAGTGGGGGCCGGAGCCGTCGTCGGCGCGAGCCCGCCATACGTGAGGAGCGCAATCTGGTGGGCGATCTGCGTCAGGCGCTCGACGATGACGCGCTCGCCGAATCGCTCAATACGCTGGCGCAGCTTGGCGCCGTGACCCGTCCGCTCTCGCGGGTCTCGCGCGTGCGCCTGCTGATGCAGCGGCGGCCAGCGGCGGCGGCGATGCTGGCGTTCTTCCTGCTGGGCTTCATGCTCACCTGCTGCGCGCCATTGATTCCACTGGCGCGACTCGGCTACGACACGGTTGACCTCGCGCGGCACGCCTCACACCTGCAACAGATGGCCGCGGGTGGCACTGCGCAGCTGATCAACGGCAGCAAGCTGACCGAGGCCCAGGCCGATATCGCCGCCATCGAGGGTGACCTCTATGAGATCAACGGCGCGGTGGCCGTCGCGGGCGCGCCGCTTGGCGCCGTCAGCCCAACCGTGCGCAACTATCAGCTGCTCGTGCGGATGGGCTATGACCTGACGGGCGCGGCTAACGAGAGCATTCAGGTGGCGCAATCGCTCCTGACGCCGCTCGAGGGCGGCGCGCTCTCAGCGGATAGCTCGACGCCGGGCATCACTCCAGCGGACATCCAGCAGGCGCGTGTGCTGTTGGCCGACGCCGACGCCCGCACACTCGACGCCGTGGCCGTCTACCATCAACTGGATCAGAACGCGCTGCCCGCGCAGCTCAAGCCCGGCTCGAAGTACGGCAAAATGTTGGCGATGCTGCCGCTGGCGCAGCAGGTCTTTGGCGAGTTGAAGAATCTGATTGACGCCGCGCCCGCGCTGCTGGGGGTTGGCCAGCCCGCGTACTACCTCGCCATCGCCATGGACCGCTCGGAGCTGCGCCCAGGCGGCGGCTTCCAGGGCAACTTCGGCATTCTGGAGCTGGATGGCGGCAAGCAGTCCAAAACGACGCCATTCGGGTTGAAGAATACGTATGTGCTCGATCAGCTCTACGCGCAGAAGTTTGGCGCGATTACCGCTGATTGCGGCCACCCAGTCACAGACCCGCCAAATAGCGCGTGGTGGTGGCCGGTGCGCTGCGTCAACACCTATGGCTGGGGCCTGCGCGACTCGAACCTCTCGCCAGACTTCCCGACGAACGCCCGCACGGCGATTCAGATCGCACAGGGGGCAGGCGAGACGCCGAACGGCGCGCCGATTCAGGGTGTAGTCGCCTTTACGCCGGGGCTGATCGAGGACATCCTGAAGGCGACCGGCCCGCTGCCAATGCCGGAGTATAACACGACTGTCACCGCGTCGAATCTCGAGCAGACCATCCACAAATATCAGCTCTCTACACCCGCCGCGCAGGGACAGGACCGCAAGCAGTTCACGCATGACCTGGCGTCGCAGCTGCTCGCGCGCATCAAGTCCATGCACGGCTCTGGCCTCAAGACGATCTTTACGATCGCGGAACAGGCGATTGTGTCGAAGGACCTGCAGGTCTACTTGAGCGACCCACGCGCGGAGTTGATCTTGCAGCAGCTTGGGCTAGCCTCGACCATCAGCACAGGTGGCGGCGACGGTTTCTTCGTCGTGGACGCCAACGACGGCGGCAACAAGGCCAATCTCTACGTCACGGAGACGCAGACCGACCTCGTGACGCTGCTGCCCAATGGCGGCGCGTATCATCGACTGGCGGTCTCCGTGACCTACGACAAGAATGGGCACGACGTCTTTAACCCAGGCTCGACCTTTTACGATTATAGCGACGTCCAGCGGACCTATCTGCCCGGTGACGCGACTATCACCGGATGGTCCGGCTACACGCCAAGCATCTTTGGTCCGTCTGCATGTCAGGGGAACAATTACGCTACGATCATCAGCGACTGCTCGCAAGCGCACGGCATCTTTGGTGTCACGACCAATAGTGACACTCCAGGACGCGCGATGGTCATGGGGCCGCTCCTCGTACTATGTAGCTCGCTTCCACAAAGCAACATAAACTCGTTTAGCTCCAACCAAGAGGAGACGGAGTGTCTGACGCCCCAGCCGGCGCATACACAGACAATCTTCCTGTCGTGGTACACGCCGCACGCCTATACAGTGGATGGTAGCGGTCACGGGACGTATAGCGAGTTGGTGGAGAAGCAGGCGGGCGACCAGCCGAGCCTGGCGGTCTACGTCACGCGCGGGAACATCACCGGCCCGCAGCAGATCACTGACCTCAACACGTTCAATAGCCTGACCACGAAGGCGCAGAAAGTCTATAGCGGCCCGCTAGCGAAGAATCAGGTCGTCTCGTACAGCTTCTAGCCACTTCCAGTGACCTTCTCCCTTCCGGTCATCGTGAGCGCATACGGGGTGAGCGGCATGGCTGACAAGGATGACAAGGATGACGTTCAGCGCCAGAGCGTGGAAGGCGCGCGCACGCTAGGTGAGGCGCTGCGGCTGGCCGAGGCGTGGCTGCGCGCCGCTGGCGTGAACGAGACACCAGCCCTCGACGCGCAGGTGACGCTGGGGCATGTCACGGGAGCCAGCCGCACGACACTGCTGGCCTATCCTGAGCGCCCGCTGACGGCGGAGCAGGCGGCGCGCTACGCTGACCTGATCGCGCGGCGCGCGGCGCATGAGCCAGTCGCCTACCTCACCGGGCGACGCGAGTTCATGGGGATTGACCTGCTCGTGGACCGGCGGGCGCTGATTCCCCGGCCCGAGACGGAGCTCCTGGTCGAGGCGGCGCTGCGTGACCTCGCCGAGCGGCTGGCGCGCGACCCAGGCGCCCCGCCGCTGGTCGCTGACATCGGCGTAGGCAGCGGCGCCATTCCCATCGCGCTGGCTGTGCGCGAGCCACGTCTCCCTCGCATCTACGCGACCGACATTTCGCCCGATGCGCTGGCCCTGGCGCGCGAGAACGCCGAGCGGCTGGGCGTCGCTGACCGCATCACGTTCCTGCTGGGGGATCTGCTGGCGCCGCTGCCGGAGCCAGTGGACATGCTAACCGCCAACCTGCCCTATGTCTCCGCCGATGATCCCGATGTGCCGCCCTCGGTCAGCCGCTATGAGCCAGCGCTGGCGCTCTATGGCGACGATGACCACCTGGGGCGCGGCCTCGGTCACATTCGCCGCTTGTTAGCGCAGGCGCCCGCACGGCTGCGGCCAGGCGCTTCGCTGTATCTGGAGTTTGGCTACGATCAGCGTGAGATGGTTGAGTGGCTGGCGCGCGACGCGTTCCCAGACGCCACGCTGCGTGTCGGCGTTGACTACGCCGGATGGGATCGCTACATCGAAATACGGTTGCGCGGCTAAGGTCCGTGGCCTTGCGTGAAATATCTCGGACAGCGCTTCAGGCCTGGCCGGTGGTTTCCGCGTGGTGATTGACGCGCCGTTTCGCGCGAGCGCTGCAGAGCGGCAAGCTGATGAGCAAGCCAAGCGCCGCTGCGGCGACAGCCACCAGAATAGCCACGCTCGTCGTAGGCTTGTTGGTCATGATGAAGACGATGCCGAGCAGGGTAGTGACATAGACGCTCAGTCCAGTGGCCAGCAGCGGATCACGTGTGCGCGCCCACAACTCGTCGGGCAGGGGACCATCAGGCAGCGTGCGCGTGGCAGCCGCGATTGCCCGCACCCTGGGATCGATCACGAGCAGGCCGAGCGGCGCCAGCAGCACAAAGGTGATCGTCGCGACGACGATCCAGGTGGCCTGGCTACCCCAGACGGTGATGGCCATGTAGAATCCAGCGACCCCGAGGACGAAAATGCTGGCGACGACCAGATTGCTCGACGCCTTGATCAGTCCCGTCAGCAGACGCGCCTGCTCGACACGCTCCGCTTGCCGTAGCGCCCAGCTCGCGAATGTCCAGACGCCCATGCCAGCGAAGATGCCGATCGCTCCGATTACATGCGCAAAAAGCGCGAGCGAATAGGGATTCAACGCGTTGAGATTCATATGGCGAACCCTTTCTGGCTCATCAGTGGATTGATCGGGCGTGATGGAGAGATTCCCTCTACGACTCCCTCTCCCTGGCTCACTCCTGTGGATCATCTGGCTCGCTCGGGCGCGTCTGCCGCTCGGGCTGCGGCGCCAAACCACGCAGAAAGATGCCGACGACTGCCTCGATATGCTCGTCGTTGGTCAGCCCATCAGCCTGAAGCGTCGGGAAGAGCAGCTTCCCTCCAAGTTGCGGCAGCAGCATCCCAACGAACGCTCGTGCGCTGGCGCGCACATCATGGGGACGCAATCTCCCCAGCTCGACCTGACGCGCAAGATAACGCTTCACGAAGTCAAGCGCCCTGGCGATGACCGCTCCCCCAAGGTGATCGACCTCCTCTGGCCGTCGAATCAGCTCAGGGACGATGAGGCGGAGCAATCGCTGAGCGGACGGGTGATCCGTCATGGCGAGGTAGGCGTGGGCAATCTTTGGCAGCGCGACTTCGGGCGGCTGGTCGAGCAGCGTCATAGGATCCACGATCAATTGCAGGATGGGGAGGTGTCGGCCCAGCACAGCCTGAAAGAGCGCGTCCTTCGTGGGGAAGTACCAATAGATCAGCGCTTGCGACTGCAGTTGCGCGCGTCGTGCGATGCGCTTGATGGTCGCGCCCCTGAAGCCTTCAGTGGCGAACTCCTCAAAAGCCGCATCCAGAATCTCACGTTGTCGGTCGCGCTGGCCCGACGATGCTGTCTCGTCATGGTGTTCGTCCATCGCCGCACCTCCCTCAATGCACGCTCGCTCACTTCGCATGGACTTGACTAACCGTTCAATCAAGACATTACACTTGATTGAACGGTTAGTCAAGCGGCAATGAACGCCTGTGTCGCCACCCATTAGAACTGGCGAGGATACCTCGAAATACGGTTGCGCGGCTAAGGTCCGTGGCCATACGCTGGGGCGACGACTGAAGCGCGACGTTTTTGCGCTGCCGTCGGGGCATCTTGCGCGCCCGCTTCGTGTACAATGAATGGGCGCTCATCTCAAGCGGGCTGTGGGGAGGTGGAGGGAGGAGCGCGCTGAGCCGCAGGAGCGCGACTCGAAAATGCCGAGGAGAACGGGAACATACATGGTTCAGACATCGTCGCGCGGCGCGGTAGGTGGGAGTCATGGGCGTGGGCGGCTGGTCATTCGGCGGTCGCTGTGGGTCTTCTGGCTACTCTTTGGCATCAACACATTGAATTACCTCGACCGCCTGATCGCTGTCGCCGTCGCCCCGACACTCAAGAGCGAGTTTCATCTGACCGATAGCGCCATCGGTCTGCTCGGCAGCGCGTTCCTGCTCGTCTACACCTTCGCCGCGCTGCCAGCGGGCGCGCTGGCCGACCGACTCCACGCGCGAGCGAAAGTGATCTCGGTGGGCGTGGCGATCTGGAGCGTCTTCAGCGGGCTAACGGCTCTGGCGCGCGGCTACGCTGGACTGTTCGTCACGCGGGCGCTCGTCGGCGTCGGCGAGGCCAGCTATAGTCCCGCCAGTGTAGCGCTGCTCGTCAATTACTATCCGCGCGAGCGGCGAGCTGAGATCATCGGTCGCTGGCAAGCGGGACAGGTGCTGGGCGCGCTGCTGGCGTTCCTCGTGGCGGGCGCGCTCTTCGCATGGTTACCCGCGCATCTCGCCTGGCGCGTAGCCTTCCTCGTCACCGCTGCGCCGGGACTGGCGCTGGCCGCGCTGGCCTGGCGCATGGCCGATCATCCCGCCACAACGTCCGGGCTTGCTGATGCAGCGAAGGACGAGCCGATGGCGCAGACGGCGCAGACGGCGCAGACGGCGATGCGGCGGGGCAGGGCTGAGGCGCAGCGCGCGCCGCTTCTCACGCTGGCCGCTGAGGCGCGGGCCCTGGCGCGACAGGCGCGACAGGCGCTGAGTATTCCGATGATCTGGGTCGTCGTGGCGCTTCAAGCGATAGGCTTCGTCGTCATCACTCCCGCCGTCACCTTCCTGCCGCTGTATGTGCAAAGCGCGCGTGGACCATTTCATCTCAGCGCGTCGCATGCGTCCTTTCTGTTGGGGCTGACGCTGGTGCTAGGCGGTTTCCTGGGAGCGATCCTGGGCGGCCTACTTTCCGACTGGCTCGACCACTGGCTGCCTGGTGGACGCGTGCTGGCGATCACCGTCGGCTTCACGCTGGCGATTCCCTGCTATTGCCTGATGCTGGTGACGGCGTCGCTGCCGCTCTTTCTGCTGACGAGCGCGCTGACGACGCTCACCCTCAATTTGCCCACCGCCGCGTTGACCGCGACGCCACCGGATGTCGCCCCGCCGGTCCTGCGTGCGACGGCCATCGCTGTGACCATGCTGCTCTCACATGTGTTTGGCGACATCTGGGCCTCGTGGGCGGTCGGTAGCCTATCCACCGCGCTGCATGACCACATCGCGTTGGCGCTGCTGCTGGTCGGCGTCCCCGCGCTGGCGCTCGGCTGCGTCATCAGCCTGTTCGGCGCGCGTATGTATGCGCGCAGCCGCCACACCATGCGCTGAGTATGCGCTGAGCGGAAGCCGTGACCGTTGTCCCTCCGCTCAGGCTCCCACGACCGTGCGGATGTGCGATAGTAGAGAGGATTGCCGTGCGCGGCGGGCAGCCATACGGGCGTAATCCAGGCAGTGTCTGAGCGCACTTGGGGCGCTAAGCTGGGCGCTATTCCGCGACACATGCGCACATGTCATCGCGCCGCGTTTGGGCGCCTTGACGCGCACGGATGATGTGCGCTCACGCGGCATGACACGCAGAGATACGAGGCGAGCTATGGGCGACGAATATTATGACTTTGGGCGCGCTGACATCTTCGACGCGGAGTCCATCGGAGAGCCGGGCGCGCGGCGCTTTCGCATCTTCGTGCGCAGCGGTCGCGGCACGGCCAGCCTCTGGCTGGAGCGCGACCAGCTCGAAACACTCAGCTCTCTCATCGAAAAGGTGCTGGCGCAGTCAACGGGCGTTATGACCCTCCGGGCCGAGGCGCAAGCAGATCCCACACCGCCTCCGGGCGCGCCGGGCGACTTCCCGCCTGAGCCAGACGTGGAGTTCATCGTCGGGCCGATGCAGCTAGGCTACGACGATGACGACGAAGAGCTGCTCCTGCGCGCGACGCCCATCGAGCTGGTGGAGCGCGATGGCGAGCTCTTTGCGCGCGAGGGCGAGGAACCGCTCTTCTCCGTGCTCTTCACCCGACAGCAAGCGCAACAGCTCTGCTCCAGCATCAACAGCTTGATGCTGATGGGACGTCCACGCTGCCCCTTCTGTAGCCGACCAATGGGGCCGGGCCACATCTGCGCCAAGCAGAATGGCTATCATCCCGTAGGGCTGAACTGACCCCGCGCTCCGGACGCTATCCGCATCGTTTCCGCATCGCTCATGAACACTCTACGCAGAACGGCGTATTTCGTTCGCGCGGAGTGTTTTCTGTCTGTTCGGCCACTACCCAGGACGCCACCTCCAGCGTATAGACAGTTAGGCAGGTCATCTTCGTTTATTCATATGCCTGCCGGGCGGAGACGCATCCACCATATGGCGCGCAATGGAGCGCGGCGGTGGAAGGGGGAGTCATCATGGCTCGCGGACTATATCGCGTCTATCTCTACGTCGTGACGATCGCGCTCGCGGTCTTTCTGACCGTCAGCGTCTCGTCATTGCTCAGCGCGTTGCTGCGCCTGACGTCATTGCGCGGCCAGTACGGCTCAGCGCCGGCTGGATCAGAGCTGACCCAGACGATCGTGCTGGCGCTGGTCACGCTGATCATCGTCGCCGGACTGGGTGGCCTGCACTACTGGCTGATTCGCCGCGACATGGCGAGTGATCCGCAGCCGGGCGCGAGCGGCGTGCGCGCGTTCACGCTGAATCTCGCGCTAGGCGCGGCGACGCTGGTCGCCGTGTTCGGATTCGCCTCGGCGCTCACGTTGTTCTCGCTCACCTTTCAGAATGACATTGCGACATCGCTGGCCATCTCGCTGGCGGCGTTTGGCCTGGCGCTCGCGCTGGGATGGGAGCGCCGACGCGCCACGCCGTCTCACGGGGCGGCGCTGGTCTTCGAGCGACTACGTGTTGACGGGCTGGGGCTGATTCTGGCGCTTGCGATTCTTGGGTATGCAGGCGCCGCGATCAGTCAGACGGAGCGACTCATCGGCGAGGGGACAGGCGCTATCACCTGTACAACGACACAACCAAACGGCCCCTACAATGGCCCATTCAATCCTACCTGCGTTGGGTCGGAGATGATTGGGCAGTGGGCCGCGCTGTTGCTGGTCGCCGTGGTCTGGCTCCTCTACCTGCGCGCGGGCGCCAATGGCCAGCGCACGCTCATGCGGCCAGTCTTCCTGTTGCTGGGCTTCACAGCGGGCGTCATCGCGCTGATCGTTGGCTTGGAGCGCGGCGCGGAGTATCTCCTGCGGCTGGCGACCTCGACCGCTAGCGCGCGGCCCGACTATCTCAACAGCTTCGATGTTGGGCCAGCGCTCGTCTTTGCTGCGCTGGCGCTGTCGGTCTATGGATGGCGGCTCAGGCAAAGCGCCTCGCATGAGCCACTCGATCTCCCCACGACCCGTCTGACGATGCGCGCCATCGGCTCGGCGCTCTTCGCGGCGCCGCTCTGGTTTGGCGCGGGCATGCTGCTGAACAACCTGTTCATCAAGCTGTTCCCGGGGCAGCAGTTCACAGACACCAACTGGCCCACCGCAGCAGCCGTCACGATTGCGGGCGCAGCCTATGTGCCGCTGGCGCTGTGGCTGGGCAGCGGCAGCCACGCTGAGGGCATCCGCGGTCCACGTCGCGGATTCGTACTGGCGATGCTGGCGGCTGGATCGCTCGCCACGGCTGGCGGCGCCGCCACGCTGATCTACTCGGTCGTTACGGCGCTGCTGGGTGTGCCGCTGCCGAACTGGCAGAGCGTCGCCCGGCCAGCGGGAGCGGCGCTGGTGATTGGCCTGGTAGTGGGCGGACTCTATCTCTGGCTGGCGTTGCGCGAAGGGCAGTTCACCCGCGCGCCGAAGCCTGAGCCGGTCGCGCCGGAGGCTCCCACCGCTGCGGAGGGCGCCGCGATCATCAACGCCGCCGCACTCGACGACGTGCTGGCGCAGCTCCAGCAGGGCAGCCTGAGCCGGGCTGAGGCGACGGACCGCATCCGGGCGCTTGCGCGGACTGGCGCGCTCGTGTAGCCATGCTGGCGGCGTGGAACGGCGGGTGGGTTCAACCGCTGGCCAACTCCGCAGGCGCCTGGCGGCGCGAGAGCCGCCAGACGAGCGCCGTCATCACGGCGATGAGCGCGCAACAGGTGACGAGGTTCCACGCGGCGATGGTGGGCGCGCTACCCGCTGTCGCCGCGACTTCTTGCTGCGCTAGCGCGTATTGCCGCGCCTGCCCGAGCAGCGTCAGGCCGATGGGCGCGGCGGCCCACCGTAGCCAGCGTGTGCGCTCGCGCGGATTCGCCAGCGCGCCGATGCCCGCGAGCCACCAGATCGCGCAGAAGGTGAAAGCTTCGAGGAAATAGTACGGCCAGAAGATGTTGACGAAGGCGGGATGGCAGAGGCTACAGAGCGCCAGCAGGCCGTAGAACTCGCGCGAGACGCCGCGCAGGTCGGGCCGCGCCCGCAGGATCAGCGCCGCTACGGCCACGGTCATCACCACCACGGCGACCCCATCGGCGCGCTGCGGGATGACCGCCAGCGCTGTGCCACTCACCAGCGTCCAGACATTGCCACCATTGACCGCCACGGAGTTGTGGAAGGTGACGAGTGAATAGAGCAGGTCGCGGCCATCGGCCAGCGCGAATGGGGCCAGTCCCGCGGCGACGACCAGCGCCAGCGTCACGAGGAAGTCGCGCAGCGCCCGCCAGTCCGTCCGCGCGACGAGCAGCAGCGCGACGGGAATAATGATCGTCAGCGCGGTCGTGCGGGTGAGCAAAGCGAGCGCCAGCCAGACCCCAGCGCGGCGCGGCTTGCCTTCGCCGACCAGCCGCACGCCGACGAGCGCCAGCCACAGCATCATCGGCTGCTCGACATGGCCATAGTGGAGCATGCTCTGCCACAGCTGGAGCGAGATGAGGAAGACCTCATAGACGAGCAGCCGCCGGGGGCCACGCAGCGGAGTCGGAGCATGGCGGTCCACCACATGCACGGCCTCGCGCGCCAGCAGCAGCGAGAACACGCTGTAGACCATGACGATAACCAGCCGCGTCAGGGCCATGCTGCGCAGCCAGCCGAGCCAGCCCGCCACTGCCAGCGCGCCTGCTAGCGGCGCGATGCTCAGCGGGCCATTGGCCAGAGGATAGTCGCGCAGGTGGCTGGCGCTGTAGATGAAGAGTGGCTGGCCGTGCAGCGCGATCAGCGCGGCTGGGATGTAGAAGCGTTCGAGGTCGCTGGTCTGCAGGTGAATCTGGCTGAGGGCGCTCCAGCCGAGGATGTAGAGGGCGGCGAGCGCCAGCCGCAGCGTCCAGCCCGCGCGTGAGTGGCGAGCGAATTGAGACTTGAGCCATTGCGCGGGCCGCTCGTGAAGTCGGTGCGGTGCTGTCGTGACCTGTGGCGCGCTGGCGGTTGTCCGTCGCATCCGTGGCT
>DASQSS010000052.1:0-6876 GCA_035642255.1 Ktedonobacterales bacterium
TGGCCGAGGATGGCGTTGACCAGCGATGACTTGCCGACGTTCGGCCGCCCAACGATGGCGATGCGCGGCAGCCCCGCGTGAGGGTCCTCTTCCTCGCCCTCATCTCGCGGGGGCAAGGCGTCCACTACGGCATCGAGCAGATCGCCGGAGCCTGTGCCAGAGGTGGCGGAGAGGGTGATCGGCTCGCCCAGTCCGAGGGTATAGAACTCAACAGCCTCCTGGCGGCGCGTGGGATTGTCGGCCTTGTTGGCGCCCAGCACGACCGGCTTGCCGGAGCGCCGCAGCAATGACGCGACCTCGTTGTCGGCCTCGGTGATGCCGGACTTGGTGTCTACGAGGAAGAGGATGACATCGGCCTCCTCGATGGCTAGCTGGGCTTGCGCCGTGATGCGGTTGGTGATGTCGTCATCGCTGCCCATCTCCAGGCCGCCCGTGTCAATCAGCGTAAACGTGCGCCCGTTCCACTCGGCGTCAGCATAGATGCGGTCACGTGTGGTGCCGGGCAAGTCTTCGACGATGGCTAGCCGCTCGCCCACGAGCTTATTGAAGAGAGTGGACTTCCCCACATTCGGGCGTCCGACGATAGCGACGAGCGGTTTCATGTTCTCTGGTTCCTGACACAGCTAGGTGAGCGCGCGGGCTTCACGTAACAGATGATGAATGGCATCGCGCTATTCTACCATACTGTCATGCCCGACGGGGCTGCGAGTCTGGCTCGCGCATCCTGCTCACAGATTGCTCACGGGAGCGCAAATGTTGGCGAACGTCTTGAATTACACAACATTGTATGCTACTGTTACGCGTTGGGGGCGACGAGACGCCCCAGCTTGCACCCGTCGCGAAGATCCGCGCGCGACGTGGCCGAAGGAGGCAGCGGTACCCATGCGAACTGGTAGCTATCAGGGCATTCTTGGCGCTGTGGCCAATGTGCTCGATCTGGCCGATGCCCGCACTTTCGCCGTCAGCGAAGGCGAACACGGCCTGACCTTGAACTTTGTGGATGGGCGCGGCGAGCGTCACACGGTGGAGCTTTCCACCGCTGATCTGGCTGAGCTGATCGCGTGGTCAGAGTCCCGCTCAGAAGGCGCCCGCGAGAGCGTCGCCGGAGCGGACGGACGGGACGAGGGCACGCTCCACGCATTCCTGGAGCGACACACGCTGATCGGCGCCCACTAATCGCCGCGAACCGCAGCTGACCGCTCGCGCGCCGTCAGATGGCGGCGTTTCTCGGAGACACTCGCCGCAAGGCTCAGTAATGGGCCTGTGGCGATTTTTTGCGCCCTCGTGAGCCGTCTGGCGACCGGCCTGGCGACCGGCTTGGCAGGTGGCTGGCAGGCGGTTCCCCCGGCGTTTGCGACTCAGTCACGCCACATGCGCGCCACGATGATGATCAACAGCACACCGGTCAGGTCGATGCCTGATGAGACGGTCAATGGGGTAGCGATAGACGCACATATCGTGCAGGGACCGTGGGTGCTCGACCTCCCGTCACATCCGTAGTGCGTGGACGCTCGGCTAGTCCGCCAGCAGGTGAGCTAGCCGGGTAATCGTCGCGTCGATCAGGCGCGGCGCCGTCGCGAAGGAGAACGACATCAGCACGCGCTCGCCGCGCTGGTGAAGGTCGCGGCCATACGGGCCGATATTGATCACAGGCATGTCGAGCGAGCGCATCGCCTCCAGCGGCAGACTATAGGCGCCAGGCGTCGCGGCGTCGTCGCGCCAGACGGGCATGTTGTCGCGCAGGGCTGCCGCGTCCACCCGCGGATCGAGCCGCAGATAGCTCATATCGGACAACAGCGGAAAGAATTCTTCCTCGGTGAGCCGCTGATCTGGATGCGCCGCCAACGTCTGGCGCAGGGCGTCGAGCAGGGGCGATGGCACAGCAGGCACAGCGGGATAGTACGGCGGCGCATAGAACAGGACAATCGCTGGCCCCGCGCGCTCGCTCAGCGTCCACAGGCGCTCGACCAGACGCACGCAGCGCTCACGCTTATCCATCTCGGCGGGCCAGCGCGCCCATTCCTCCGCCAGCGCGCTCGCCAGCGACGTCTCGCCCAGCCGCGTGGCCACCTCCGTGCGCAGCGTCGCCCAGGTGGTGACAGCGCCATCGCGGCGAGCGCGCATCCCCGTCGGCGGCGCGCCATGCGCCACGGTCCATTGCTGCTCGGCGACGTTGACGCGCTCCAGCGCGCGATGCAGCGCCCGCCAGGCGCCCTCGCGTAGCCGCTCCAGCGCCTGCTCTGGTGTGCGCTCCAGCGTCAGCAGGTTGAAATAGACGTATGCGCTGAAGGGGAGCTGTGTATTGTAGACCGTCCTGGTATCGGTCGCGCGCAACGAGACGAGCGGCGGGGTTGTCTGGCCGCGCACCGTCTCGCAGTAGGCGGTGTTCATGCTCAGCTCGGTGATGAGCTCCGCTTGCAGCAGGTTGGCGTCGAATCCAGCGAACGGCTCGCCCGCGTGGGACGCCTGGCCGACAACATAGAAGCAGGGCAGCAGCTTGCCAACCGAGCCAGTGTACACCGGGCGCTGATCGTCGCCGGGGAAGCGCGCCGACACGTAGTCCGTGTTGATGGCGCCCGCGAGCGTCAGCCCATGCTCAGCGCGCAGCCGGGCTAGCAGCCGCGCGGCCTCACGCGCCCCTGCGGACTCGTTCTCCTCATCTGGCGTGGCGATCATCACGACGGAGATCGGCAGCTTGTCCTCCAGCGCCAGCCGGGCGTAGTGGCGCATCAAGGTGATGCAGATCGCCACGCCACTCTTCATATCCGCCGCGCCGCGCCCATACAGCCAGTCGCCGGGAGCCTCCGCCTCGTCCTCACGCAGGCCAGGAGTCAGCGCCGCCAGCGCATCGAGCCGCTCGCGCAGACCATCCGGATCGAGTGACCACGGCTCCAGCGCGCCGTAGTCCGCGGTATCGACCGTGTCGAAGTGGCCCAGCAGCGTCACCGTCTGGGCGGAGCGCCCTCGCACGAAGGCGAACGCGTTGGCGCGCCCCCACGGGTCGCCGGGGATGCTCTCCAGACCCAGCGCGTCGTAGGCGTGGGTCAGGCCATCGTCGCCGAGCAGCCGCACAATGGCCCTGGCGACGTCGTTCTCCTGCTGGCTGGGGCTGACGCTGCGCAGGCGCACGAGCGCGAGCGTATGGCTCCGCGTCTCCGCATACCAGTCGCGCTCAGGCGCGGACGAAGCATGCGCAGCGGACGCGGCGGACGGATCGGATGGCGTGAACGGCACAGCGAAACCTCCAGTGTGGAACACCTGGCAGCCAGGCGAATCGCTCCCCGGTTTCCACTGTACCATCCCTGTCACGCCATCGGCTGCGGACGTACGGGGGTGGCAGGCGCGTTAGTGCGGTCGGACGGTCATCGCCGTTGAGGCTGTTGCGGCGTCAACGCCTACACTCCGAGCCATGCCCCATGCCACCATGTCGACGCCCCACACATGCGCGTCGCCCGGACGTCATGAGCCAACGACGAGCTTGTAGGTCGTCGTAAGGAAGGCTTTGCCGCCGGGTGGCAGGACTTTGACTGCCAGACTCCAGTCTCCGGCCATCGCCAAATCACCCTTCCCGCTGTAGACTCCCGGCGACGCGGCGCCAGCAGGCTGCAATTGGAGGGTCTGCTCGCCCATGTCCATATCGAGATCCTGAGTCATCACCAGCGCAGACGCGCCTGATACTGGCTTGCCCTGGGCGTCCGCGAGTGTGATCGTGAACGTATTCTGGCCGAACGTCGCCGGAGCCACCTGGAGCGTGATCTGGTAGCCGCTCACCGCATGTGTTTGCTTGAACGCGCCGCCGCTCGTCGTCGGCGCGGCCGCCTGCGTTGGCGTCAGCGAGCCCGCGAAGAGCGCCAGCAGCGCGACACACAACAGCACGCCCACGCCCAGTAACGCCTCGCGTCGCAGCCAATCCTCCATGCGCGTGCGCAGGCGTCGCGTTTCGCCGCTCATCTCAGCGTTCATCGCGTCGTTCTCGTGTGGGGAATGGCCGTTCTGCGCGGCGCGTATCATGGCGTCGCCAGAGGCGCTGGCGCCACGCGGCTGCGCGAGATGACCAGAGTCATCAGATTCAACCGCGTCACCTGCCCGCAGCGCTTCCGCAGCGCGCACGCGGCTCGGCCCCGCCTGCTGCGCGCCCACGCCCGCCACGTCGCGCAGCTCCGGCAGCCGCGTCTGCGAGGAGCGCGCCAGTGAGCGCGTGAGCCGTGGTCGCAGCCAGAACGCATGGAACGCGCTAATCGCCACCATGATGAGGAACAGCTCGATCTTGACGAAGAGTGTGCGCCCGTACGCGGTCGTAGCGAACTGCGCCAACGAGGTCAGGCGCACCTGCGCGTTCAGCGAGCCTGTCAGGGCGAGCGCCGCCGCGCTGACGATGGCGATGGCGCCAAACTCCGGCGCCCCACGCGCCAGCAACATCGCCCGCGTGCGCTCAGGCAGCGCGCGCGCCGCCGGAATCAGCACAACGCTGATATAGAGCAGGCCGCCCAGCCACACCGAGGAGAAGATGAGGTGCGCGAAGTCTACGCCGACCGCATAGGCGCGCTCGTTGGGCGGCGTGGCGGCTGCATGCCCGGACATGGCGAAGGCGAAGAGCAACAGCGCGCCCAGAGCTACCTCCGCCTGACGCAGCGGAGTGAGGTCGAGCCAGCCGCGCGCGAGCCGCAGGGGCAGGCGTGGCGTCTGGCGCAGCGTCTCCAGCGCAACGTGGACCCAGGAAGGGATTGGCTCTTCAGCAAGCTCCATCGACTCGTGATCGGCGGTGCGCGCCGCGTCCAGCGCGGGCGTCAGTGAGTCTGCGGTCGCGTCACGCCTGGCGCTTCGGAGCGTGAGCAGCGCGATGACCAGCGCCACCAGCAGCGTTCCCTGGCGCATCCACCAGTACGCGCCGAATGAGCCGCTGAAGAGCGTCGCCTGCCAATACTGCGCAGCGAAGACGCCGCTCCACGCGCCTGCCACCTCAGCCGTTAGCGCCAGCGCCATGATGCCATCCGCCAGCAGCGCGCCCACGAGCGCATAGGGCGCGAGCCGCTGGAAGCGCAGAACCGCCAGTCGCGAGCCAAGCGCGACGGTGGGGGTTGGGGCGCGCTGGGCTGGCAAAACCCACACTTCCCAGATGACGCCGCCGACCCAGAAGAGCGTGAAGAGCAGCGCCAGCCAGTCGCCTAGCGCCTGCGCCAGAGTCGGCCCATCCACCGTCTGCGAGCTTGAGCCGAAGCCCGCGGCTCCCGGCACATTGCCGCTGGGCAGCGTCGCGGGGATGGGCGGCACTGAGCCATCGGCGTTGGCGACGCGGAAGAGGAACGAGCTACCCGTCACATGACCATCGTCGAGTGACTCAGCGCGCCAGACGACGATATATGCGCCGGGACGCAGGAGTTGCAGCCCGACCGTCATCTCGGTCTGCCCGGACCCATCCACCTGACTATTGCGCGCATCCACCTCATGATTCGACGGGTCCACGACGACGATGCGTGAGGCGTTGGGATTGATCGCTTCGTCGAACCAGATTTTCACCTGCGAAGGCGGCGCCTTGAGGATGGCGTCGGCGGTGGGATCTGTTCGCACGGGCAACGCATGGGCCGGGCGCAGCGCGGTAGATGTCCGCGCGGGCTGCGCTCCCTGAGCCGAGGCGACGGACGCGACGGATGCCTGCGCGGCGACCGCGATGAAGAGCGCGAGCAGTCCCAGCATCCCCAGCCAGAGGATGCGTGACGCTGGATAGCCTGAACCGCTACGACAGCCTGACTGACCGACCTCTATGTGTACGCGGTGTATGCCCGCGTCGCGTGTTCGCATGTTGACTCCAGAGATAAGACGCCAGAGCGTCCAGGCCCTCAGCGTCGGGCAGCGCATGGGAAGGCCGCGACCGCTGGACACATCTCCACCTGCCTGCGAGCCGGGCTGTCTAGCGGCTGGTCGGGCGCGACCCCATTCTCCTGTACTGAAAAGAGTACATCATCGGCGCGAGTGGGCGCATACCCAAGGCCCCGAGAACCAGCCAGAGCAGGCGCGGCCTTGCCCTGAACCTGAAGAGTTCCTGAGTGTTGCGATAGAGGCCACGCTGGCCCGCCATGGCCGAAACGGGGGAGAGACGACGCCAGCGCGGCGATGCGCTTGGGCGCGGCGCTCCCTGAGACGACACCCCTCGTGCGGCCATTCTGGGCGCTTCATCTGGTTGCGCAGAGAGGAGCCCGCCCCGACGACGCATCGGCTCCCGTGCCCATCACGGTCCGCATGCCTGAGCGCATCACGCGCGGCACAGCAGGACCACACGTACTTTTTGTCAACCTGCTGACACACGGATGGTAGAATGTCCGAAAGTGGCGCATCAACGAGGATGATCGAGCTGTCAGGATCTCGGCGCCACAGCCATCCCTCCGCTACGATGAAGCGATGACCGCGCGAGAACGTCTCTGAACACCAGTGACAGGAGCAAGCAGTCCCTATGGCGAATTCGAAGCGCTCACGCCGCCCGCAGACGGCGTCCGCTGTGAGTAGAGCGTCCCGCGCGACTGGCGCGACTGGCGGCGCGGCGAACGCGAGCAAGGTGGTCGAGCGTCCCGCCGCGAGCGCCTCTCGGCTGAACGAGATTCGCGCGCGCACCTCAACGGCGCGACCCGCGCAGCGCCCGCAGAATCGGCGACGCTATCAGATCCGGCCGTGGTGGCGTCGCAATCTCGCGGCGCTCGGCTCGGTCGCCGCCGTCATCGTCATCGTCGTCGGCTTCTACGTCATCTCGCAGCGACGCAACACGGTCGCCGCCGCTGGCATCGGCGACGCCGCGCCACAGAGCGTGCTCACGTCGCTCTCTGGTGTCACGGCGAAGACCGAGGCCGCCGTCGGCACGGGCGGCGTGCAGATGGGACTGGAAGG
>DASQSS010000053.1:0-8039 GCA_035642255.1 Ktedonobacterales bacterium
TCGTTCTTGAAGCGCTTGTAGAGCGCGACGCGATCGGGCACGATGGTGCGGCGCAGCTTGAAGATGACATCGCCATCGCGGGCGCTGACACCTTCGTAGCCAAGCTGGGCGGCCACGGTTCGCAGCCGCGCCACCGCAAGCAGATTCCCCACAGGCGCGGGCGGCGCGCCGAAGCGGTCGGTTAGCTCGGTCGCCAGCGCCTCGGCCTGCTCTGGACGCTCCAGATTCGCCATGCGCTGGTAGAAGTTCATCTTGAGCGCGCGATCGTTGATGTAGTCGTCGGGGATGTAGGCCGTGATGGGCAGCTCCAGCGTCACGGCGACCGGCGCGGCAGCCTGCTCCGGGCGCTTGCCCTCCATCTCGGCGATTGCCTCGGCCAGCAGCTTGGTGTAGAGGTCGAAGCCGACGGTGTTCATGAAGCCGGATTGCTCGGCGCCCAGCAGGTTGCCCGCGCCGCGAATCTCCAGGTCTTTCATCGCGATGCGGAAGCCCGCGCCCAGCTCGGTCGCCTCGAAGATGGCGCGCAGCCGCTTCTCGGCGATGGGTGTCAGCTTTGTGTCCTTGTTGTAGAGGAAGTAGGCGTAGGCCTGTCGTCCGCTGCGTCCAACTCGTCCACGGAGCTGGTAGAGCTGCGAGAGGCCGAAGTAGGCGGCGTTATTGACGATGATCGTATTTGCGTTCGGGATGTCCAGCCCGTTCTCGATGATCGTCGTGCTGACCAGCACATTCGCCTCGCCAGCCGAGAAGTCGAGCATGACCTGTTCAAGCTGGTCCTCATGCATCTGGCCGTGACCGACGACAAACTTCGCCTCCGGCACGAGCTTGCGCAGCTTGTCGGCCAGCGCCTGAATGCCTTTGATGCGGTTGTGGACGAAGTAGACCTGGCCGCCACGGTCGATCTCGCGCAAGATCACCTCGCGCATCAGCGCATCGTCGTGCTCGCGGATGTAGGTGCGGATCGGCAGGCGCTCCTGCGGCGGCGTCTCGATCACGCTCATGTCGCGCACGTCGGAGAGCGCCATGTAGAGCGTGCGCGGGATTGGTGTGGCCGAGAGCGTCAGCACGTCCACCTCGGCGCGCATCTGCTTGAGCCGCTCTTTGTGTGACACACCGAAGCGCTGCTCTTCGTCGATGATGAGCAGGCCGAGATTCTTGAAGTGGACATCTTTTTGCAGCAGCCGATGGGTGCCGATGACGATGTCCACTGCGCCATCTTCCAGCGCCTTGAGGGTGTCTTTGTTTTCTTTCTCCGAGCGGAAGCGGCTGAGCAGCTCGACCCGCACCGGGTAGGGTCGCAGCCGCTGGCTGAACGTGTTGAAGTGCTGGAGCGCCAGCACTGTCGTCGGCACGAGGATGGCGACCTGTCGCTGGTCGAGCACTGCCTTGAAGGCGGCGCGCAAGGCGACCTCGGTCTTGCCATAGCCGACATCGCCGCACACGAGGCGGTCCATCGGGCGAGCGCGCTCCATGTCGGCCTTGACCTCGGCGATGGCGCGCTCCTGGTCGGGCGTCTCCTGATACGAGAAGCCTTCTTCCAGCTCCTGAAGCCACGGCTGCTGGTCATCGGAGGGGAACGGATGCCCTTGCAGCGTCTCGCGCAGACTGTAGAGCCGCAGCAGATCGCCGGCAATCTCTTTGGCGCTCTCCTTGGCCCGCTGCTTGGCCCGCGCCCACTCGGCGCCGCCCAACTTGCTCAACATCGGAGCCGCGTCGCCCATGCCGATGTAGCGGGTGACACGGTCAAGCTGGTCGGTGGGAATGTAGAGCCTGTCCGTTCCGGCATAGGCGATCAGCAGGTATTCGCGCTCGATCTCACCGCTATCGAGCTTGACGAGGCCATCGAAGCGCCCGATGCCGTGCTCCTGATGCACCACGAAGTCGCCGGGGCGCAATTCGGCCAGGAAAGCGGCGGGTGTGACGGCGCGCTTGCGCTGGTCGGCGGCGCCGTGGCCGCGCGCCCAGCCGAAGACCTCGGCGTCGGTGAAGACGGTGAGCGCCATCGTGCGGCTGTGCCAGCCTTCGGGGAAGCGGCCATGCACGACGGTGAGCGTGCCTGGCTCGGGTGGCTCTGGCAGATCGGTCCGAGGCGAGACGATGACGACGTTGTTGTGACCCAGCAGCGCCTCATCGCCAAAGACTTCGCTGAGACGACGCGCCTGCAAGCTGGCGATGACGACCCGTTGCCGCGCGCTGAGCAGCTTGCGCACATCCTGGGCGAAGGCGCGCAGCCGTCCGCCATAGGACTGCGCTGGTCCGAGGTCGGGCGCGAGCGCGCCACCGACGCCAGGAGCCTGCTCATCGGCGGTGAGGCTGGCGAAGCTCGCGCTGGGCAGCGCATCGAGCAGGGGACGCAGCTCTGGCCAGGAAATGAAAGCGGGCGCGACCCCGTGTGGGTGTTCGCCGTCGCGCTCCAGGCGGTCGCGCGCTTCGTCGCCCTGCTCCGCTACCTGCTCAGTGGTCATGCGCGGGGCGTCTTCGTCGCCGAGGGCGAGGTAGGCGTTCGCGGGCAGATAGGCGAGCACGCTGGTCGGCTGATGCAGATAGGGCAGGTAGTAGGCGATATCTGGGAAGGACTGGCGCTCACGCAGCGATTGCAGGTCGTCTTGCCAGCGGTCGCGCGCGGCGGGGTTGAGGCCGATGGTGTCGAGCGCGCTGAGACGCTCGGCGGCCTCTATGCCGCGCGTAGCCAGCGCCTCGCGCGCGGGCGTCAGCAGCGCTTCGGGGACGGCGTTGAGCGAACGCTGTGTCTCTGGGTCAAAGGTGCGGATGCTATCGATCTCGTCGCCGAAGAATTCGATACGGACGGGGCGCTCCATCGCTGGCGAGAAGACATCCACGATGCCGCCGCGATGGGTGCACTGGCCGACCTCTTCGACCTCGGCCTCGAAATCGTAGCCGAGCGCCATCAGGCGTTCGAGCAGCAAGCGTGGATCGAGGCGTTGACCTGACTTGAGGGCGAGCAGCGCCGCGCGAAACTCCTCTGGCGGCATGATCGGCTGGGTGAGCGCGCGCGCCGAGCAGATGACGATGGCGGGGGCGCTGGGACGATCAGCGGCCTGTGTCAGCAGGATGAGCGCGTTCATGCGGGCTTTGATGGTGTCGCGGTCGGGCAGCAGACGCTCCCAGGGTAGCGCGTCGAGCGCGGGAAACATGCGGACGGGGATCGCGCCATCAGTGAGGGTGGTCATCGCCTGCGCGACGGTCTCGACTTGGTCATCGTTGCGGGTGACATAGAGCAGAGGCGCGCCCAGCGCCTGAGTCAGCGCGGCTATGACATAGGGTCGCGCCGCTTCGCTGACGCCGGAGATGGCGGGCAGGTGGCTGGCCGCGCCGTTCGTGGCCTGGGCGCGCAACAGGTCGCGGAGGCGCCGCAACTCAGGGCGGTTCTCCAGCAAGGGAAGTAATCCACGCAACGACACAGGCGGCCTCCGTCCAAAGCGCTTCGAGAACGCTGAGCGAGCTTCGAGAGCGATAGAGCGATACGAGCGATATGTAATATGGCGCTGGCCCCTCATCCCAGGCCCTTCTCCCAGATGTGAGACGCGATGGTCGCGATAGTCGAGATGGGAGGAGTGGGAGAGCGCGGCTAGGCGTTGTAGCGGTTCATGGCTGACTCAGCGCCCTCGGCCACCCAGAGCAGCGCGGCGTCGGCGGCGGTGGCGATGGCGTCGTCGAGCTGGGCGCGCTCGTCACCACGCGGCGCGCTCAGCAGAAAGTCCACGTTCTCGCCGCGGCCATGCGTTGGCCGGCCAACACCAATCTTGAGCCGAGCGAAATCGTTGGTTCCCAGCAGGCGAATGGTTGACTCCAGCCCGTGCTGCCCGCCAGCCGCGCCGCGCGCCCGCATCCGCACACGCGCCAGGGGCAGGTCGAGATCGTCGCAGACGATCAGTAGATCGCGCAGGTCGAGCTTGTAGAAGCGTACCAACTCGCTGACCGCGACGCCGCTGTCGTTCATAAAGGTCTGTGGCTTGGCGAGCAGAAGCTTCTCCTCGCGCCATGTGGGAGCGGCGGGAGCCGTCACGCTCTCGCCGCTTGCCCCACTTCCAGCGGGCGCGGCGACGGGAATGCGCAGGGAGCCGCTGGCCACGACTGCCTTGCCGCGATGCGGCTGCCATGACCAGCCATTGCGACTCGCGAGCAGGTCTACCACGTCGAAGCCGACATTGTGGCGTGTGCGGGCGTAACGCGCCCCTGGATTGCCCAGACCAACGATCAGCTTCACCGCGACCCGCTCCCCTTTACCCTTTTACCCAGGCTTTTTTACAGGCTTTACCCGGCGCCGATTCGACGTGGCGTAGCGCACAATCAGGCGCACATGACAAGGCGCACAACAACAGGCGGGGCGGTCGCAATGGCGACCCCCCTCATGGGCTGGCGGAGACTATCCGCCAGCCACCTCTGAGTGTACCACGTGCTGGCGGCTGCTTCCCAGTGCGGCCGCTATGATGTGGGCTGCGCCAAAAATCGGGGTTGGCCGGGGAGCGATCAGGCGGTTGAAACCACGCCTGGATGGCCCCGTGGGCCGACGCGAAGCCCGCCTGCGCGGGCGCCTCCAGTCCCACCAAAGTCTCTCAAAATTGTGAGCGTTCTCACAGCGCCGTGAGTTCGCTTGCGAGACGTGCGCGCCATATGCTACTATCAACGTTGGTATGTCTCTCTTAGGTATGTGTCTTGCTGGCTGATTCACTTTCCGCCTGACCGCTCATTAATGCTCTGCGCGACGGCTTTCTCTTACGTCGCCATCTCGCGGTGCGGATTCTGTTTTGCGCTGTCAGCGCGCTATCAAGTCCCATGGGCGAAACACCAGCGTGGGGCGCCTGAACGCCTGAACATCACATCATAGAGCGAAGCGAGCTAGCCTCCACCTGTTTTGGATGAGCGACACCTACCCTTTTTGAAATGACTGCAGTTACACCTTTGCAGGAGCGCCTCACATGCAAGACGAAATCGCGTTGTTCATCGACTTCGAGAACATTCGCTATAGCCTGCTGAATGTTCAGCGCCGAGAGCCTGATCCACAGGAGCTCATCTCTATCGCTGGTCGCTTTGGGACGGTGATGGTCGCGCGGGCATACGCTGACTGGGGACGCCAGCCGGATTTCTTCAAGGGTAGCCTGACCGCGGCGATGATTGATCGGGTTGACTGTCCGGCCAAGGTGCGCGAGCGCTTCCGCCAGAATCAGAATCAAAGCCAGCAATATTATGCCGCTGGGCAGGGACAATTTGATCGACGCTGGCGCGACAATGGCGAGAACAATCACGAGTACGGCTACGATGAGTCACGCGAGGAGCCGCTCGACGAGCAGGATCTGCTGGAGGGTGACGAGGGCGCGGACGGCGACGAGACCGGCGCGGAGATGCGCGAGGACACGTCCGGATACGAGCGCGCCGCTGATGAGATGAACGACGACGCGGCCGATGATCGCCGCCGACCAACTGAAGAGTCCTACAACGGCTATCAGGGGCAGACCTACTATCCCCCACAGCAGCAGCCCTCAACGATCATCACCCAGAGCACTGTTGACCTGAACATGCTGATGGATATCATCGAGACTGTGTTCGATCGCCCTAACATCAATACCTATGTGCTCATGAGCGGTGACCGCGACTTCACGCGCATCTGCGCGCGACTGAAGCACCGCCTGAACAAGCGCGTGATCGTCTGTGGCGTGCCAGGGACCGTGAGCCGCGACCTCATCAGCGCGGCGGAGCAGTTCATTCAGCTAGGGTACACCGGCCCACAGGTGGCCTACAACAGCGGCTCGCTGAACAGCGGTCCCCTGGCGCCCAATCCGATGGCGCCAAGCGCGCCTGGCTACCAGCGCCCCTACACGCCGGGCGCGCAGTACACAAACACCCTGGCGCCGGTCGAGCCAGATGAGCCGGGCTTCATCCAGTTCCTGGACTATATCGACCGGCACTGGTCATGGCGCACGGTGGGCGGCGTCGCCAACTTCATTGGCGATCCGTACAATCCAAAGAATCGGTTCCGTGGGCGTCTCACGCGTGACACCGCGCGCGAGTTGCTGGTGGCCTGCCTGGAGCAGGGCATTCTGGATGACGCGCCAGATGGCCAGGGTAGCCACAATCTGCGGCTCAACCGCGAGCATCCGCGTGTGGCCGAGGTGCTCAGCGATCTGGCCCAGCGCCAGCAGGCGACGTATCAACCCTATCAGCCGTACCAACCCACGCAACAGTAGCAGCGCAGGGAACACGACAAAGCCGCCAGCCGTCCGAGATGGATCGCTGGCGGCTTCCTTCTTGCCGTCTGGGTTTTCCCTGCGACTCTAAGGCAGCCGTTACCGCTGACGTATCACGACGCGCGTGAGGTGGTGTCCGCGTCGCCGCGCCAGAGGAGGGTGACGGTTTCACTGGCGCCGTCAGTATCCGGGGCGACGCTGCGTACTTCGATCGAGGGAAGCTGCGCGAAGAGCGCGAGCAGCCAGCTCCCGCCAGCCGCTCCATCCGCGATGGCGCGCAGCATCGCCGCATCCACGGGCTCGCCACGCCGGATGACTTCCCATGCCTCACGCGCCAGTCGGGTGGGGATGGCGACCTCTTTCTGCGGGGCGCCGTCCTTCGCGGAGATGAACCAGACGACGATCTCGCGGGCGCTGGCGTAGAGGATGTCGAACGCGCCCTCGCCGATGGGTGGCGCGCAGGGGCCTGGGACCACGCGCAGGCTGCGCAGCAGCGCCGCGAAGGAGGCCTCTTCGAGCGGGTCAGTCGTGAGGCTATGCGCAGCGTCAGAGATGACCTCAGAAGCCTCGGCGTCCTCGGCGGCTGAAGCGGCTGACGTCGTGGATTGCTCCTCCGCTGTCTCGGCGTCCCAGCGGGGCCAGTCGTCCGACGCGCTCTCATCATCGGGATCAGATGAGTCGGCGCTGTCCCACATTGCGCTCACCGCATCTTTCGATATCTTTCGACATCCGCCGCTGGCTGGCGGTCCAGGCCGCCGGCGTTGGCTACGTCAGCTACATCTGCTACGTTGGCTACTTCTCGCTCTGCTCGTGGTGACCGTCAAATAGCTCAGAGACCGAGCGCCCCTCATGGATGCGCTCGATGGCTCCCGCGAAAAGCGGCGCGATGGACAGGGTGGTGATGAAGGGCAGGCGCTTCTCGGGTTTGAGCGGAACACTGTCGGTCAGAATCACTTCTTTGAGCCCCGAGGTGCGCAGACGATCGATAGCTGGACCGCTCAGCACACCATGCGAGGCGCAGGCATAGATCTCACGCGCGCCATGCTCGCGTGTTACCTGCGCTGCCTGAACGAGCGAGCCAGCGGTATCAATCTCATCGTCCACGATCAGCGCGTTGCGCCCTTCGACGGAACCGATGAGACTCATGGCCTCAGCTCTGCCATCGTTGCCTGTGCGCCGCTTCTCGACAATCGCCAGCGGCGCGTCGAGGAGCTCGGCGAGGTTGCGCGCCTTCTTGGCGAAACCGGCGTCGGTCGCCACGACCGTCAGATCAGGGATGCGCTGCTGGCGGATGTAGTCGGCCATCAGGTTCTTGGCGGTGAGCTCGTCTACCGGAATGTTGAAGAAGCCCTGAATCTGTCCGGCGTGCAGGTCCATCGTCAGCATGCGGGCCGACCCGGCGATAGAGAGGCAGTCGGCGATGAGACGCGCGGTGATCGGCACGCGCGGCTGGTCTTTCTTGTCCGTGCGACCATAGGCGTAGTAGGGGATGACCGCGGTGACGCGCTGCGCTGAGGCGCGCTTGAAGGCGTCGAGGATGATGAGGAGCTCCATGATGGATCGGTTGACCGGCGAGGTCAGCGGCTGCACAACAAAGACGTCGCAGCCGCGCACGTTCTCATCAATCTTGACAAAGATGTTCTCGTTGCTGAACTCGAAAACCTGCGCTTTGCCGAGCGAGATGCCCAATTCACTGCAGATGTCTTTCGCAAGCTGTGGGTGCGCGTTGCCGGTAAACACGGCAAGATTGTTCATACTGGCCTCATCGCGGACGCTAAGTGGGTTTTGACGGGCAGACGCTGATGGGAGCGTCACATTCTTGAGTATAACATTCTG
>DASQSS010000054.1:0-17008 GCA_035642255.1 Ktedonobacterales bacterium
TAGCGCACCCCAAGCACCGCGCCCAGCGTGTGTCCTGCCTTTCGCACGTCCTTCCAGATCGCCCACGACAGCGCCACGTTGCGCTCCGCCACAGGCCGGCGCTCGACCTGATAGGTGTCGAGCAAGGACGCCGCACCCCGACTACCAAGGACGGCGGCGAGCTTCCAGGCGAGGTTGTGCGCGTCCTGTACGGCGGTGTTCATGCCGAGGGCGCCGCCGGGCGTCATGCGATGGGCGGCGTCGCCGACGAGGAAGACACGTCCAGCGCGGAACCGCTCCGCAACCGCCGCGGCGAGCTCCCACTCCTGAGTGACGATGATACGCGGCTCAATCGAAGGATCCCCAGCGCCCGCACGGATCGCCTGGACACACTGCTCAGGAGTTGGGTCGTCAACGTGCGCTGTCGTCAACGTCCATCGGCTTCCCTCATCCACGGGACGGAAGATTCCTGTCAAGGTCCCATTGCGCACCAGATAGAGGCTGGCGCGATGACCCTGAACGAGAGGGGCCAGGTCGGCTTCGAATAGGATGTTCACCTCCCGCCCGAGATGCTCCTCTCCGGTCGTGGCGATCCCCATCGATTGGCGCACCATACTATTGGCGCCGTCGGCGCCGACCGCGTAGGTGGCCCTCACGGGGTATCGTCGTCGGCTGTGCCGCTCTTCCAGCTCAGCGACCACGCCATCGGCGTCCTGCCGCAGGGACACCAGAGCGGTGTCGAAGCGCATCTCAGCCTGTGGGTAGCGCCGCAGTGTGTCGAATAGGATCGGCTCGAGCCGATCCTGCGCGCACTGCACATGAGCGGCGGGCGTTGGGAAGACCGAGTCAGGCATGCCCCGCGGCCCCTGTGGAGTGAGGGACGCTAGCAACGGGCCGCGTAGGGTCTCTAATTGCACCCATAACGGCAGGTCTCGCGAGTCCATCGCCGCCGCCATGATTCGGTCAGCGATGCCAATGGAGCGGAATATCTCCATGGTCCGTACGTTGATGCCGGTCGCCCGCGGGAGCACAGACAAGCCATCACGACGCTCGACGAGCAGGGAAGGTGTCCCGGCGCGCGCCAGCAGCAGAGAGGTCGTCAGCCCGGCGGGGCCGGCGCCGACAATGAGCACGGGTGTATCGAACATGGACATTGCCCCCATTGCGTTGTTGTACTGCCTATATTGTCTGCAAAGGAGTCTAGGCCTCACAAACTGATATGTCCACTACACAGATGATAACTCTTTGATATATGATTCGTATCGATGGAACTACGACAATTCGCCTACTTTGTCGCTGTGGCTACGACCGGCAGCTATCACGCCGCCGCTGAGCGCCTCCACGTGGCGCAGCCGGCGCTATGGAGCCAGGTCCAGAGCCTCCAGCGTGAGCTCGGGCTCGCGCTCTTTGAACGCGCAGGGCGCGGAGTGCGGCTCACCCGAGCAGGCACGATGCTGCTGGAGCCCGCACAGCGCATACTCGCTGAGACGTCACGCTTCCGCGCTGCTGCGGAGGACCTGCGGGTCGGCCGCACGGGCGTGATCGCCATCGCGTGTTATACCCCTCACCTGGAGCGTTTCCTGGCGCCGGTCATTGGGCAGTTCGAACGAGCGCATCCCGAGGTGCGCGTCGAGATCCACGAATTCGCCGCCACCCGTGGAGGAGTGACGGCGATTGCTGGTTCGTTGGCAGAGTTGCTGGATGGCAGCGTCGACATCGCCCTTGGTCCGCGCCATCCGAACGGCGTCGAGGGCTTCAAGGTCGATGAGTCCACCGTCGTGGCGCTGGTGGCCTCCGACCACGCATGGGCCGCGCGCTCAGAGATTCACATTGCCGAGCTGCGTGACCAGCCGCTGCTGCTCGTGGCCTCACGCGAGAGCTTCTCGCGGTCGGCTATCGAGCACGCCTGCCATGCCGCGGGCTTCGAGCCGAGCGTCAAGCTGGACAGCGCCTCGCCACTCGCACTGACGCGGCTGGCAGAGCAGAGTGTCGGGGTGGCGGTCGTGCCCGACGCGTTGGCGCCCTCAGATTTCAAAGGTCGACTGCTTCGGATCACTGGCGCGGGCGATACCCTGCGTCGCGAGACCTGGTTCTACTGGCGGGAAGGGGCGCTGACCACCTCAAGCGTCGTCGCCTTCGTCGAGGAGGCTCGCCGCGCAGTAGACGTACTGGTAGACTTCGATTAATTCGGGATGACGACCAACGGCCCCAGGAATTGCGGTGCGACGACGGTGTACCATCGACCGTGTGTATCCGTTCGAACAAGCGCTGGGCGTGGAGGGCATCTGCGAACGGATCAGGTAGGCAGCCCTCCCCGTCTGCGGAAGCGGCCAAGCCGGGAGGCCATTGGGGCGCTGACTCCGCACTATCGGAACCACCTCTAGTGCGTGTCGTTCAGCGTAACGTCATCGACAAAGAAGTCGGACGCCAGCGATAGGTCTGTCGTTCCCTGGAAGTAGACCTCCACTTGCTGGCCTGAGTACGCGCTCAACGCAGAGGTCACGTCAAACGTGTAATGGACCCAGCCGTTGGTAGCGTTGCTGTTGCACTGCGACTGAACCGTCGTGATGGTCGAGCCGCTACTGGTGCGGAGGCGCGCGTAGAAATAGTCATAGCAGGGAGCGCTAGCCGCCTCACTGGTGTCGCTGTAGAGCCAGTAGCTGAGGACGACCTTCGTCGTCGTGCTCGGCAGCGTCACCGTCTGCCAGACCTGATCATTGCAGTAGTCATACCCACAGAGCCAGGCGCTGTAGCTGCCAGCATGCGGATTCGTCGGATCAATGAGCTGATAGCCGCTTGCCGATGCCTCCTGCCACGGCGACTGACCGCTCTCGAAGGCAGCATTGCTCAGGAGCTGGGTCGTCGTTCCGCTGCCCGTGGTCACAGTGAAGCTTGACGCCGAGGTCGCGGTACCGTTGGGCGTCGTGACACTGATCGTCCCTGATGTCGCGCCTGTCGGCACGGTCGCGCTGATGCTGGTCGAGCTGGCGACCGTGAAGCTGGCGCTCGTTCCATTGAATGTTACAGCGGTCGCGCCAGTGAAGTTCGTTCCCGTGATCGTGACCCCCGCGCCAACAGCGCCAGAGGTGGGGCTGAAGCTGGATATCGTCGGTGCGATGCTGGTCGTCGCGCCAGTCGCGTCACGCGCCAGATTCCAGACATCCGGCGTTCCCATGCCTGAGGCCAGATCATAGCCGGTGGTAGCCGGATAGTAGAGGTTGGAGCCTGATGTGACATCGTGGTAGGCGGGGTAGGTCTGGCTCGTGTTGAACAGTGTATAGAGTGTCGCGCTGGCGGCGCCAAAGGTTGGCTTGCCGAGACCGGAGAGATATTGGTTGCTGTCAGCGATCACGCCCGTCCACAGCGGAGCCGCGGCGCTGGTGCCGCCCACTATTACCCACCCGGAGGATGGACACCCCGATGCCGCGACGGTGCAATAGACCGAGTAGCCAGTGTTGGGGTCGGCGTCGGCGGAGACATCGGGTACTTCGCGCATGCCATTCGAGTAGCTATTCGAGACGCCGGGGCCGCTCTGGTAGAGCGGCTGGCTGAAGTAGCCGCTCAGGCCGCCGCCACCGCCCGCGCCATTGGGGCTGCGCGACGTGTCGCTGGGATTGGACCAGACGGATTCGCTGCTGTACGCGCCGCCCGCGCCCGTGTTCAACGTCGTGCCGCCCACACCCACGACATACGGATCATCGGCGGGCGAGTCAACGGCCAGCGCGCTGCTGTTGCAGTCGTACGCGCCTGAGTCGCCCGACGCGGCGAAAAACGCCTGCCCCTGGGCGGCGCCCTGCATGAAGATGTTATCGAGCGCGGCCAGCTCCGCGTTTCCTGACGACGCCTCGCACAGGCCCCAGCTTGTGCTGGTGACCTTGGCGACGTTGTCGGTTACGATCTTATTGTAGGTATCGTTGACACCCTGGCCGCTGTTCGGGCCGATGTAGACGTGCTGGGTAGCGCCTGGCGCGATAGCTGAGACGGCCTCCATATCCAGCTCGACCTCGATGGCGCCCGCGCCCGGCGTGGTCGAAGCGCCGTCCACGATGATGTTGCTGTATTTCGCCGAGCCGAGGCCGTAGTAGCTGAGGTAGGCGTTGATGTCGGAGCTGTTGTAGCTATCCAGCTCGAAGATCGCGACCGTCTGGCCGGAGCCGTTGTCGCTGGCGATCAGCGAGTTCATGTCATAGGCCGTGCGCAGATCGCTTGGCGCATAGGCGCCGCCCGGACCGCTGCCTGCGTGGGGCGTCGCCGCGCGCAAGGTCGCGGCGGATGTCGTCGTCTTCGCGGCGACAGTGGCGCCCGCGTGATGATAGATTCCCACATCGTCGAGCCCACCCACGTTCAGAATCATGCCCGCGAGCGCCGCTGGCACGGACGGCTCGGCTGTTGGCGCGTAGACCATGCGCCCATGATAGGTGTAGTCCGCGATCTGCGTCTGAAACGCCGCCTCGACGCGCGCGACGGAGCCGCTGGCGTCAATCAGCAGATGATTCGATGAGACCGAGCGCACCATGATCTTGTTGCTCTTGAGAAACGCCACGACCGCATTGACGGTCGCCTGATCTGGGCCGAAGCTGGCCGCGAACTGGCCGGGGGTCAGATAGTGATGGTAGAGCGGTGAGCCAGCGGTATTCTGCCCCGCGATGAGCGCGTTGAGCGCGTCATTGTTGCGCAGTGGCAGCGCGATCGAGAGACTCAGCGCTTGCGCGCCATCCGTCGGGTGGGTTGGATGCAATCCATGCAGACCGGGAACAAGATGCCCAAGGATGGTATAGCGCCCGAGGTGTTTGAGCGGGCGTCCACGCGCGGGAGCGGCGAGCGCTGCGCTGGGCGACATGGCGACCAGGCAGATCACGGCCAGCAGCGCCGCAAGAATGTGCAGCCACCAGGTTCGAATATGCATGCTCGTGCTTCCTCACAATCAATCTACAATCTATTCGTTTGCTTTGCCCTTCACCGAGCGTGGGCATTTGAAAGCGACGGCGTGACAGCGGCGGCGCCTCGCTTGAGGCGTGGAAAGAGAGAAATATTCAGGGCCGCGCGAGACGAAGAGACTGCGCCAGAGACGCCATGTGAGAGGAATGATCCATCCACATCAGGCGCGCGTGCGATTCGGAAGTTCAGCGGCCAGATGTCGCAGGGCTGTAGCTGACGCAGCGAGACTGAAGATGGCGGCGGTTGCTTGCGCTAACACTGTACGCAAGTATACTGACGAGCGACCGATTGTCAACCGCTCTCCGTATGCGTGGGTTCAGCCGCCAACGTACGCTTGCGGGCGACGATGTACGGACCCTGCCATGCGTCTGGCTGCCAGGCGCAGATGACCCGATGCGGCGCTACAGGCTACAATACGAAGCGTGAGCGTGCGCGCAGGCAGCGCGAATCCGACTGGGAAGCCGATTCCCATCATTCGAGAAAAGGACAGAGCAGACATGGCGGTTCAGTTTGGCGTGTTCGTACCGCAGGGATGGCGCATGGATCTGACCGAGATCAGCGACCCAGTGGAGCAATATGACGCGATGACGCGTGTCGCGAAGATGGCCGACGCGACGCCGCAGATCGATAGCATCTGGGTCTATGACCACTTTCATACGGTACCTACGCCAGAGTTGCAGACGGTCTTCGAGGCCTGGACGACCACAGCGGCGCTCACGCGTGACACGCAACGCGTCAATATCGGGCAGATGGTGACCTGCAACGGCTATCGCAATCCCGCGCTGCTGGCGAAGATGGCCTCGACGGTCGATGTGATGAGTCGTGGACGGCTCTACTTCGGTCTGGGCGCGGGCTGGTATGAGCATGAGTGGCGCGCCTATGGCTACGGCTTCCCCGAGACACGCGACCGCATGCGCGCCTTCCGCGAGGCCTGCGACATCATCGTCAAGATGTGGACGGAAGACTACCCGGAGTACAAGGGCGAGAAGTATACGATTGACAAGCCGATCAATGAGCCAAAGGGCGCGCGCAAGCCGTACCCCTCGTTCTGGATCGGCGGCGGTGGCGAGCAGGTGACGCTGAAGCTAGTGGCGAAGTACGCGAACGCGTCGAACCTGGGCGGTGGCGATGTCGAGACGGTGCGCCACAAGCTCGACGTGCTAAAGGGCCACTGCGAGACGCTGGGCCGCGACTATGACGCGATCATCAAGTCGACCAGCCTCAATGTCTATCCCCTCGCGCCAGGCGCCGACCCGGAGAAGGCGACAGAGAAGCTTCAGAAGTCACTCGGCGTGGACCTGGCGGAGCTGCGGAAGATGGGCCTCATCGCCGAGCCAGATGAGATCACGCGCCACATGGAGGAGCTGACCGCCGCTGGCATCAACTACTTCATCTTCTACATCCCACGCATCGCCTACGAGCAGGAGCCGTTCCAGCGCCTCACGGAGCAGGTGTTGCCGCGCTTCCAGTAGTGTCGCCTCATCCTAACCCCTCTCCCGCGGGGAGAGGGGCTTTTCGTATCCGCATTCCGAACTTGCGGCTGAACTTGCGGCTGATTGCCGCGTGTGTCCACCACCAATGCAGAGGAATTCGTAGACACAGAATCAGGGGATGACCACATCGGCCATCCCCTGCTATCGTTCTCACGCGTCATGCTTGCGCTGACGCTAGCCTGCGCTCACCGGGCGCTCACCCAGCGCGACCGTGACGGCGCTCTGGCTCGATCCCCGCGTGATGGTCAGCGTCACCTTCGCGCCTGGCGCATCGTTCAGCAGGGCGCTGGAGAGATCGCTGTTGGTGGTGACCGTCTGTCCATTGATAGCGGTGATCACATCACCCACCTTCACGCCCGCTTGTTGCGCGGGGCTTTGACCGGCGGCGTCGTTGGCGAAGCTGGCGACCAGCACGCCACTCTGCACGGACAGCCCATTGGCGGCGGCGAGCTGCGGCGTCACATCCTCAGCCTGGATGCCGATGAAGCCCTGCCCGGTCCTGGTCAGGCTGCCATGCGCGATCAACTGCTGAGCGACATACTCCACGCGGTTCGAGGGAATCGCATAGCCGATGCTGTTGGCTGAGCTATTCGTCTCCGGGTTCGTCGCGCTCAGCGTTGGGATGCCGATGAGCTGGCCCTGCAGGTTGACCAGCGCGCCACCGCTGTTGCCTGGATTGAACGGCGCGCTCGTCTGAATCAGCCCGGTCAGCGCACCTGCGGGCCCGGTGGGCGCCTCGCTTGCCGACCGATTGAGCGCGCTGACGATGCCGAAGGTCGCGGAGTTCTGCAGGCCAAGCGGCGAGCCGACCGCGATGTTGAACTCACCCACCGTCGCCTTGGACGAATCGCCAATCGCAATCGGCGTCAGGCCGGTCGCGTTGATCTTGAGCACGGCCAGATCATCTTGCGCGTCCTGGCCGATGAGCTGCGCCTGTTTGCTCGACCCGTTGGAGAGTGTGACGGTAAAGGTCGAGAATCCCTGCACGACATGGTCATTGGTGACGATGTAGCCATTGGAGGTGAGGATGTCGCCCGAGCCAATGGACTCGCCATTCTGGCCGCTGCCCGTGCTGGTAATCTCCACGACGGACGGCTCGACGGCTTTCGCGACCGTCTCGACGCTCTGCTGCAGGCTGGTTGTGCTGGAGGAGATGGTGATCGCTGGGGCTGACTTCGCGCCTAGCACGATTGTCGAGCCGGAAGTCGTGGCGCCGTTGACGGTGCGCAGTGTCAGAAGCGCGCCCGCGCCCCCGCCGATGGCTAGCGCAATCAGCAGCGCCACCGCTATCAGCGCGCCGCGCAGGTTGCGGCCGGGACGCTGCGGCGGCGTCGCAGGGCTCCAGTACGTGTAGGGCGGTGGCGGCGTCGCGCCGTAGCCTCCGTCAAACGCCGAGTTGTAGCCCGCGCCATAGCCCGTATCGTAGTTGGGCGCGCTCGGCAGGACAGACGACGACGCAGGCTCCTCATCCGCCCGCAGCGGAACGGTTGGTGGCGCGGGTGTCGCCTCCGGCGCGACTGGTGGTTGCTCCTGGTCAAAGGTGGCTGGCGCTTCAGACGCCTGGTCGTTCGTTCGCGTATCTAACATGGTGGCCTCCTGATGAGCCTGTGCGCGACGGAGTAGGTTCTTGTTTCCGTTGCTGACAGCATAGGACGCCACTGTAGGAAGACCGTGAGAACTCGATGAGAAGAAACTTATGAATGGCAGGCTCTCACCACGAGTCCTCTGGGCCAGCTAGCGAGTGAAGATACTGAGGGGCAGATAGGCCGAGACAATCCAGTTGGGCGCGTCGACGATCTCGGAAATCTTCAGGTCTACCACCACGCTGCACAGCATGTAGGCCTGCTCGCGACTCAGTCCGCGCTCACGCTGGAGGTAGCCAATCATCGCGCGAATCGCCCGCCGCGCCGCTTCCATCAGGTCGGGCGCGACACCATCGGTCGCGTAGAATGGGCCGATGTTGGTCTGCGCCGCCAGTGGGCCAGCCGTCAGGAACTCCGGCGCTTCGACATGCAGATCTTTGCGCACAGTCAGCCGTACGTTTGCGCGCATTGGCGTCTCAATGGCCGTGCCACAGACCTCGCCATCACCCTGCGCCGCATGCCCATCACCCATCGAGTAGAGCGCGCCGGGAACCTCGACGGGCAGATAGAGTGTCGCGCCAGCCGTCAGGTGCTTCGTATCCATGTTGCCACCGTGGCGATAGGGCGGTATCGTCGAGTGCGCGCCCATCGCCGCCGGAGCCAGACCCATCTCGCCGCAAAACGGCGCCAGTGGGATGCGGATGCCCGGCGCGAACTCGGCCCAGCCCTCGGCCAGCCGCCATATCTTCAACGCGGGCTCCGGAAACTCGTCCGCTAGCAGACCAAAACCGGGAATCAGCGCCGTCCAGCCCCAATCGGCGGGCCGCAGCTCCAGTAGCTCGACCTGTAGCGTGTCGCCCGGCTCCGCTCCCTCCACGAAGATGGGACCATTCACCTGATCGACGCGCGCGAAGTCGAGCGTGCGTACACTTTCGACGGTTGAGTCAGCCGTTAGCTGGCCGCCTGCCGCGTCGAGGAGGTCGAAGGCGATGGCTGCCCCGGAGGCGACCCGCGCGATCGGCGCGATGCTGTTATCCCACGCGAGGTGATACTGCTCGCGCGCGACATGGACCGTCGGCGCAATGGGCTGCGTCATGCTCTGCTCCTCTACTGCGTGTGTAGCGCGTGAAATGAGCGCGTGAACTGCGTGCGTGGATACTCAACGGGGGTCCGCCAGCATGGATTCGAGTGAGCCGCCGACGACGACCATGCTGCCGCTGGGCAGCGCGCCATCGGTCGCGGCGGCCGCGATGGCCTCGCCCATTTCTTCAACTGTGGGCAGGTCGCCCACGCTCTCGCGCCGCTGCGCCGCCAGACCGGGGGTGATGCGCTCCAGCAGGCGCGGCGTCACGGTTCCCTCGATCACGTCGCCTGTGACGATGGCCAGCCGCACGCCGCGCGCCGCGAGCTGAGGCATGCGAGCGCGGAGAGCCTCCTCACCCGCATGCTTCGAGCGCGCCACCTCCTCATAGGCGGGAAGCTGCGGCGTGCGGCCATACAGTACGGCCCAGTGGCTCGTCACCAGTGTAATCGAGCCGCCCGGACGCATCAGCGGCAGCGCTCCCTCGGCCAGCGCCACCTGCGCGTCGCGGTTGATCCGCATGGGATAGGTTGGGTCGCTCGCCAGCGCCTCACGCTCCAGCCCTCCCGAGGCATTGAGGATGAGCGCGTCGAGCGCGCCACGCCACTCGCGCAGAGCGGCCAGCAACCGGGCGAGGTCGTCGGGCTGGGTCATGTCACCGCCGATGGTCAGCGCCGCGACGCCATGCGCTCGCGCCTGCTCCGCCACACGCTCGGCGCGGGCCGCCTTATTGCGATAGGTCAGCGCGACATCGTAGCCGCGCGCCGCCAGCGCCAACACAGTAGCCGCCCCGATGCCCCGCGAGCCGCCTGTCACCAGCGCCACCCGACGCTCTGCCTCAGCCATGCGATCTATCCCCTTATGCTCTCGCTCAGTCTCAGTCTCAGTCTCAGACGAAAGGCGCGGGCGTCGCTGGCCGCGCATGTGCGCTCTGCACGCGATAGGGCGCGATAGGTGCGCGATATGTGGGGACAGTATAGCGCATCGGCGGATTGCAGGCAGAGGGCTAACTCACTCGCTCGGACGACACATCCGTAATCTCTTGATGGCGAGCGGCGGCAAACGCCTCGAGCGCCTTGTCGATCTCACGCTCAGGATGCGCAAACCAGTCTGCAGACCAGATGCGATGGATTGTCCAGCCGAGTGACTCCAGATGAGACTGGCGCAACCGATCTCGATCGCGCGCGGTCTTCGCTGAGTGGTAACTCGCGCCGTCGCACTCGATGCCCAAGACGTACCGATCTGGATGCTCAGGGTCGCGCGCGGCCAGATCGATGCGATAACCAGAGCATCCTACCTGAGTGTCGAGATGCAGTCCCCTCCCTGTCAGAGCATCATATACGGCTTGCTCGAATGGAGAATCAAACCACTTCGCATCCGCGTCATCCGCAACGGTCGTAGGGCTGTTGGCAAGCACGGAAGGCCCGTACTCGGCAAAATTGAGATATTTGCGCAAGGTACGCACACCGATGCTTTGCGTGGGACTGATATCTGTGCCGTGGATTGAGCTGACGACGTACATCCGCCGACGTGCGCGAGTCACCGCCACATTCAACCGCCGCTCGCCGCCATTGCGGTTGACGGGCCCGAAGTTAGCATGCACCTGGCCCGACCGGTCTTTACCATAGCCGATGCTTAGCACGATGATGTCACGCTCGTCGCCCTGAACGCTCTCAAGGTTCTTGACGAAGAATGCATCCGAGCGTGGGTCGTCCTCATTGAGTGTATCGTGGATGACCGCAAGCTCGGGGTGCATTTTGAACCGATTGGCGAGCGCGTCACGAATGGCATTTTGCTGGGCGCCGCTAAGAGCGACAACTCCGAGCGATACTTCTGGATTGCGCTGCGCAAGTTGAATCACCAGATCAACCACCCGCTCCGCTTCACGCCGGTTCGTCCGCGTGCTGCTGCGATCGTACACACCATCGGCGACATGGATGAAATGCACACCGTCACTGTGTTGCTTCTCGGGACCTGGAAAGGTGATGAGTTGATCACCATAGAATTCGGCATTCGAGAAGGCGATGAGCGATTCGTGCTGGCTGCGATAGTGCCATTTGAGCGCATAGGGCGGGATATCAGCGCTCATCAACTCCTTCAGAATGCTCTCCGTGCGCTCGCGCTCAGCGCTGTCACTCTGCTCGTCATCATCATCATCCGCCGAATCCGCAAGCGATTTGGAGAAGAAACTGGTTGGAGGCAACTGCTTCTCGTCGCCTACGACGATGAGTTGCTTGCCGCGCAGGATGGCGCAGATCGCATCCTCGGTCAACACCTGCGACGCCTCATCAAAGATTACCAGATCGAAGATAGGCTGCGCGGTCTCGACGAACTGGCTGACCGTCAGAGGGCTCATCATCCAACACGGCTTCAACTCGATCAGCGCCGGGCGCACCTTGCGGACGATCTCGCGAATCGCAGGACTTCGCTTTTTCCCCGCCTCCCGCACGAGTTGACTGTAGACACGCGCAAATGCTCGCTCCTCTTCACTGTTGGATTGCGCCGCATTCGCCGCTCGCTCCTGAGCGTTGAATCGCTGATTGCTCAGAAGCATGGTAAGACGCTGCTGCGCCAGTTGCTGGTGTCGCTTATCAAACTCGCGGAACTGTTCGATCAGCCGCTCATGTGTATCACCCGAGAACCGCTTCAACGCAGGCGAAGATGCGCGAGCAGCGTCGAGCCAGAGGGCATAGAACCGCCGATCGAACACACGGACAATATCGCGCGGGAAGTCTCCATGCTTGAGGCTCGCGTCAATGAGCGCGCCAAGACCAAGCGCCCGACACTCCATGATGCGCTCACCGCATGCCACCCACCGCGTCAATAGTGGCAGGCGCCCCCGCAGGTATTCCCCGCGTTGACGCACCATATCCACCGTGGTTTGGCTCTCAGTCACGTTCTTCGGCCGGAGACGAGCGCGTGGGATGACGCGTTCCGCGTACTGGAGTTCATCTTCAACTCGGCTGAGCGCATCGAGCGCTCGCTTTCTGTTCTCGCTGACCTCATCTCGTCGTTGTTGCGAGCTACCCTGAGCGATCCATGCTACGAGCGCACCTGGAACACTCTTGGGATAGAGAGCCACGAAGGTGGCTGCCCAGTCCAACGTGTCACAGGCATGAGCCCAGTCAGTAGAGGCGCCAGAAAAGCTCTCGCCGAGATCAGCCGCGAGTCGCTGTTTGTTCTCATCAATCCAGGCTTCGAAGGCATGAACAGCCCGAGCAAGCTCAACATCGCTGACGAGTTCGCTCCAGGCAACTAAGCGCTGTCCATTGCGCAAAGAAATGACTTGATCGCAAGCGCTCCAGTACAATCGCAAGTTTTGTAGCAGGTCCTCGATAGCTTGCGCGATCGCCACTGCATGCGATGGCGTCGAGTCTGCCCGCCGCAGCAGCGTATCGGCGAATGTGGTGGTTTCGAGCCAGCCGCGCTCAACCGCCCATGCGCTCCACTGCGCAGTCAGTGGTTCCAGCGCAGTCATGAGAGCCGCGCGTCCACTGGCTGGCCCACAAATCAGCTTGCTTACAGCATCCGTTGCAGTTTCGTCGGTGAACGCGCTATGGAACGCATCGGCCCACTCGACCATCGTACGCGCGTGCGTCCAGTCTGTTTGCTCGCCATTGTAGTGGCGGCCGAGCAGACGCGCATGCGCCGCGCGATTCTCCGCTTGCCATTGCTCGATGCCGCGCAGCTTCACAACCGTTGCGACATCGCTCTTCATCTCATCAACCGTTCGGCTGGCGCCCGGCTGCAGATAGCGGCGAAGCGTGCGCATATCCAGATAGAACTGCGGGCGGAGATAGCGAACGAACGAATCGTATTGTTCGCTGAATCGCTGTTCGATGTGGGTCAGGTCAGCCTCGAAATAGTCAGGTGTGTAGCGAGCCATCAGGTCAGAGCGCGCCTGTCGCGCCCACTGCGCCTTGTCGATTGCGTCGAGGGCGGTAATACGCGCCTCAGTGTAGGCGTCAGGATCAAGCCAAGCTCGCGGCGGCGTAGGAGTGCGAGCGACAAGCGACGCCTGGCATGTCAGCTCGTCGATTGCATCGAGGGTGACAGGCGTGGGAAGGCTGAGCGTCTGCGCCACCTGACCAGCGGACGTGACGAGTTGACGCAGCAAAGAGGCGCTGGTAGTCAGACGGCGTTCCAACTGCTCTCGCTGGTTGAGCGCCACGTCATGCGCATCCTGCGCCCCTTGTGAGCGAATCTTCGCTATGGCGGTCTCTGCGGTATCTGTAAGCGCATCAAGAATCGTAGAGTGACTGAGATGATAGATCTCCGCCCCGTACTGCCCGTCCAGGGTGGAATGTCCGAGGTGGTACCGAACAGCGTCCTCTCGCGCTTGCTGAAGCGTCGGACGCAGCCGTTCGATGTGAGCAGCGTCGAACCAATGCGCGGGTGGCAATGAGCCATTCAATGCGAGTTGTACTCGATCGCAAGCATGAGTAGCCCAATCAAATGTGATGGGCGCATCGGGTTCGCCAAGCGCATCCGCGAGGCCCGTAAGCTCCGATTCAGCGTCATCCAGGGCATGCGACAAGCGGCCAAAGTGATCCTCGATGTTCGATGCCTGTTCGCTCGATAGCGAGGTAAGCAGCGTATCACGCCATGGGTGCGACCAATAGGTATCGAGCACATCACCATAGTCCAGCAGTTGCTGGAGCGATTCACGCATCTGCTCCAATTGCCATGGCGTGACTGTTTTGATGTCCTCGGTCAAGCCAAAATCACTCGCTGGGACAGCGACGAGTTGGGCGAGACGCCCGTAGGCTTCATGCGCGCTGATCTGCAACGCGAAGCGTTTCTCATGGAGTTCGTGCACATATTGATTCAGGTGATCGCGCTGCTCCTCCAGCTTCTCGGACTCTCGCTGCCAGCGCGTATCGCCGCTGGCGGTAGGGGCCTCTCGAGCCTGTCGAACTGCCCGCTCGAGCTCGCTCACAAATTCACGGCGATTCTGCTTCGCATCATGCAAATCGAGCAGGAACTCCCCGAGACCTGCGGACTCCAGGCGCTTCCGCACGACATCAAGGGCAGCCATCTTTTCGCTGACGAAGAGAACCTTCTTCCCTTGCCCCAGGCACTCGGCGATGATGTTTGCGATGGTCTGACTCTTGCCAGTCCCTGGGGGTCCTTGCAGCACAAACGTGCGGCCCGCTTTCGCCGCCTGAATAGCTTCCTGCTGACTCGAATCAGCATCGAGAATCTCAAGTGTCTGTTGTGGTCGAACGAGCTTGTCGAGTTGATCAGCGCGTATGAGCTTGGCTGGCTCCTGTAGGGCTTCGCGCACACCTGCTATACGCTGGAGAACCGAGTGCGCATGCGCGACTTGTAGATTGCGCTGCAAGTCTTGCCACATGACCAGTTTCTGAAACGAGAATCGCCCGAGATGCGCTTCATGCCGAATAGACCAACCATTTCGCACGCTGTCTGGCAGAGAGTCGATCGCCTCCAAAAGCGCATCCATCACACTGTCCAGTCGCGGCGCCCCGTCCTGCCGCTTTCCGCCCGTTTGCCGGATAGTTCCATCGGCAACGGTCCCCTCCAATACCCGGGCAGCGATCTCTTCGTATGAGGGGAGCGCGAGATGAAAGTCGCTCAGGAAGCGCTCACGGAGTGTGGGATTGACCTCGATGTCCTCGTCTTCGAGAGCTTTAATCGTATAGCGCGTCCGGCTCCCGCCAAATGTGATCGCGACAGGAACCAACAAGAGCGGAGAGCGCACGACCTCTTCACTATGCCCTGCCTCAAACCATTCGAGTAGACCAAACACCATATACAGCGACTGGACGCCACGCTCCTTCACGTCGTCGCGCGCCTGCACGCGTAGCCGCTCCAGTCGTCGCATCGGGGCCGGGTCGATATCTGGATCGGGGAGACCGAGACGCTCTTCGGAGATAGCGCGTTTCTGGATGACGAGATGGTCGTAGAGGCTTTCCGTATCCACGTCGGGCAGAGGCAATCCTGAAGGGCGAACACCATCGAGCTTGTAGTAGAGCAGCGTATTCCGCTTGCTCATGTCAATGAGATCCTTCTGCCAGACAGTCAGTTTCTCGTCCAACTGCATGAAGCGCTTTCTCCCTTCCGAGGAATTGTGTGCGGTGAAAATGGAGACAGTATGGCCGGAGCCGTGGAGCATGAAGTGAGGTCATATTCCTTAACGTTACGGTGAAAGAGGAAGCAACAGATCAATCATTTCTTGCGTCTCAATCGTGTCAGCGCGCCCCGCCAATCCGTTGCTGGCTATATTGCGGGGCTGGCGCTTTCTCGCGGTACAATCCCTGTGTCTTGTCTTATGGTAGGTTGGGCGCGTGCGCAGTTGCCGCGCTTACAGAGGGAAAGGGAAAGCGCATGATCGCCGAGACGGCGCCATCGCTTGGCACAGATTACTACCTGATGGATGATCTGCTCACCGAGGAGGAGCGTGCGATTCGCGATAAGGTGCGCGCGTTCTGCGACCGCGAAGTGATCCCTGTGGCGCAAGACTACTGGGAGCGCGCGGAGTTTCCGTTTGAGCTGATCCCCAAGCTGGCGCAGCTCGGCATCGTTGGCGGCCCGATCAAGGGCTATGGCTGCCCGGGCCTCAGCGCCGTCGCCGTCGGCTTGATCGGGCTGGAGATGTCGCGCGGCGATGGCAGCTTCACGACCTTCTACGGCGTCCATTCGGGCCTCGCCATGCAGAGCATCGCCATCCTCGGCTCAGAGGAGCAGAAGCAGCAGTGGCTGCCCGCGATGGCGCGGCTGGAGAAAATCGGCGCCTTCGCCCTGACTGAGCCAGACCACGGCTCCGACGCTGTCGCTCTGGCGACACGCGCCCATCGTGATGGCGATTCCTGGGTGCTCAACGGCGAGAAGAAATGGATCGGCAACGCCTCCTTCGCCGATGTCGTGATCGTCTGGGCGCGCGATGATGATGGCAATGTCGGCGGTTTCCTCGTCGAGAAGGGCACGCCGGGCTTCGAGACGAAGGTCATCACGGGCAAGATATCGAAGCGCGCCGTCTGGCAGGCGGAGATTACGCTGAAGAACGTCCGCATCCCAGCGGCGAACCGGTTGGCAGGCGCGGCCAGCTTCCGTGACACCTCCAAGGTACTGACCGCTACGCGCTACGGTGTCGCCTGGGAGGCTGTGGGCCACGCCATCGCCGCCTATGAGGCCGCGCTGACCTATACCAAGCAGCGCGCGCAGTTTGGCAAGCCGCTGGCTGGCTTCCAGATCATCCAGAATCGCCTGGCCAAGATGCTGGCTGAGATCACCAGCATGCAGCTGCTCTGCTTCCGCCTCAGTCAGCTGCTCGAACAGGGCAAGATGACCGAGGGCATGGCCTCGCTTGCCAAGATGCAGAACGCCCGCCGCGCTCGCGAGGTCGTCGCCGATGCGCGTGAGATGCTCGGCGGCAACGGCATCCTGCTGGAGTATGTGGTGGCGCGCCACTTCGCCGACATGGAGGCGGTCGTCACGTACGAGGGCACCGATACCGTTCAGTCGCTGATCGTCGGACGCGAGATCACGGGCTTCCAGGCCTTCTCGCGCTAGCGCCCTACACGACTGATCGCCGCCCAGAAAACGGCTCATGCGCGCTGGAATTCGGCGCGCATGAGATGTTCTTCTGTGGTGATTCAGGCGCTAAAAGTCCGGCGAGAGCCAGGTCTTCTGGTTATACTCCGTCTTGACCTGCGCGATATAGTCAATGGCGCCCTGGTCGTACCAGCCGCCACTATACCAGCGACCCAGACAGCCCCACAGGTCGCCCGCATGGTACGCGGAATAGCCAGGCTGCGGAGTTCTTTCACTGAGGTAGGTCGTCCAGCCTTCATAGCACGCGCGAATCATGCCGTAGGTGTACTCAGCGCTGAAAGCGGTATCGTCGCGGCTCATCGGCCATGCGCTCTTGTTGTACTGATACATGATCTGCAAGATGCCATAGCTCTGGGCGC
>DASQSS010000055.1:0-6498 GCA_035642255.1 Ktedonobacterales bacterium
CTGATCGAAGACCTGCAGATCGCCTACCGACAGATCCAGCGCGGAGAGCCAATCCGACTGCCGCCCAAGACGACATCGTACCGCGACTGGGCGCAACGCCTCGCCGACTTCGCGCAGACTTCGGAAATCCGCGATGAGGCCACCTTTTGGTTGAGCGCCGCCAGCGCCGATCTCCCCGTGGTACCCGTTGACCTGCGCGCTGCCACCCGCTCGCTGGAGACACGGAATACAGAGGGCGACGCGAAAAGCATCACCGTCCGCCTCAACCGCGAGGAAACCCAGGCGTTGCTCCACCTCGCGCCACTCGCGCATCACGCAGAGGTCAACGATGTGCTACTGACGGCGCTCGCCCGGGCCTTTCGACGCTGGACGGGGTCGCCTACCCTCTGGATTGATTTCGAGGGCCACGGCCGCGAAGACCTGTTGGATGGCGTCGACCTCTCGCGCACGGTCGGCTGGTTCACAGCGCTCTACCCCGTTCGCCTCGACCTGCTCCCGGAGAGCGCGGAGAGCGCGCCTGGTCAAGCGGTTGATGCGATCAGAGCGCAAATTCGACGTATTCCACATCATGGCCTTGGCTATGGCCTGCTGCGCTATCTGGGCGCAGATCCGGCGCTGGCTGAGGCGTTCGCGGCCATCCCATCCGCTCAAGTGGGCTTCAACTATCTGGGTCAGGTCCAGCAGGCGGGCGAGGCTGATCTCTTCGTTTTTCCCGCGCCGGAGTCCGTTGGCCCCCTGCGCAGTCCAGACGCGCCACGCGCGCACCTCCTCGACCTGGACGCCGCCATTATCGAGGGCGAGCTGCGTATCGACTGGACGTATAGCGCAAGCGCGCATCACCGTCACACCGTGGAACACGTGGCGGGCCTGTTCCTGGAGGAGTTACGCACGCTGATCGTCCGGCCCGGCATGCCAGCATCCAACAGCGGCGCCAGAGCGGACGCCACCGATACTTCTGATACTGCCGATACCGCCGGATGCTCGGCGGCGGGAGCCCACAGGGCCGAACGAAGCGCTTCGCGCGCCACGGCCGCAGGCATAACGCCACTCCCAGGACTCACAGGCGACGCGGAAGGCAGCAGCGCGGATGTCTACCCGCTCACGCCGATGCAGCAGGGTATGCTATTCCATACCTTGCTCGCCCCAGGGTCTGGCATCTATATTGAGCAGATCATGGGCGACATCCAGGGAACGTTTGACGTCCCAGCGTTCGCGCGCGCCTGGCGACGTGCGCTTGAGCGCCATACCATTCTGCGAAGCTCCTTCCACTGGGGGCCGTCCGAGAGCATGGTTCAGGTCGTCCACCAGGAGGCCAAACTGCCCCTGGAGCGCCTCGATTGGCGCACGCTCTCCACTGCCGAGCAGCACGCGCGCTTCGACACGCTGCTCGCCGAGGAACGTAGTCGCGGCTTCGACCTGACGAGAGCGCCCCTCTTGCGCCTGTTTCTCATGCACACTGCGGATGACGCGCATCGCTTCCTGCTTACGTATCACCATGTCGTGCTCGATGGCTGGTCGGTGGCGCTGTTGTTCAAAGAACTCTTCACCGTCTACGGGGCCGACATCAGGCATGAAGACCTCGTCCTACCGCCGGTGCGGCCGTTCGGCGAGTATATCGCCTGGCTTCAGGCGCAGGACCTTGGGACGGCTGAGACATTCTGGCGCAAGCGGCTCGCAGGCAGCGCCGCTGCTTCCACGGCGCCACTCCCTGCTCTCCAGCGCGCCTCCTCCCTCACCACTGGCGCCTCGCAACCCGCTGAGGGCGAGGCACGCCTCTCGACGCAGACAACCACCGCCCTCCGTTCGCTGGCGCGACTGCAGCGCCTCACGCTGAACACGATCGTCCAGGGCGCCTGGGCGCTCCTCTTGAGCGGCTACGCGCAGCAGGAAGAGGTCATGTTTGGCGTGACCGTCGCGGGACGTCCGCCCGCGCTCACCGGCATCGAGCGCATGATTGGCCTCTTCATCAATACCCTGCCCCTGCGCGTCCATGTCGATCCGCAGTCCCGTGTCGTCGAGTGGCTTCGGCATCTCCAGAACCAGGCGAGCGCGGCCCGACAGTACGACTACAGCCCGCTCGTCCAGATCCAGCGCTGGAGCGGTAGACCGCGTGGCGCGCCACTCTTCGAGACGATCCTGGCATTTGAGAACTACCCGGTTGATACGGCGCTCCATGAGCGCCCGGGAGGCGTTCTCATCCACAACATCCGCTCCATTGAGCATATCAACTATCCCCTGGCCATTGTCGCGGTTCCAGGGCCGCAGTTGCAGCTCAGGATCGTGTACGATGCCGCGCGCTTCGAGCCGGTCGCGACGGAACGCCTGTTGGACGACCTGCGTCTGTTACTCGAACACATAGCCACCGATCCTGACCAGCGCCTCGCCAACCTGTCTCTGTTGGCTACGCCCCAGCGGTTGGAACGAGCGGAGGCTACGCAGACGCCTGAGCCGCCAGAGGCACGGGCTTTTGCCCCAGCTGAGAAGCCGCTTGAGCGCTATCTGGCGCGCCTGTGGCAAGAGTTGCTCAAGCGCGAGCGCGTTGGGATTCACGATGATTTCTTTGAGCTAGGCGGGAACTCGCTGGTAGGAGCGGTTCTCATCAACCGGCTGTGTGAAGTGTTGCAGGAGGACGTTGCGCTCACGGCGATCTTTGAGGCGCCGACAGTCGCGGAATTGGCCCACTATCTTGAGGAGCGGCGCCCTGACGGTGTCGCGCGGCTCCTGGGAAGACCGGTTGGCGCTCCGTCTGATGGGAAGGCTGGTGGGAAGGCGTCCGTCACGGCAAGCGTTGAGGCTGTGGCGCCTCCCTCTGCGCTCGTCGCAATTCAACCAGACGGAACCCTACCACCGCTCTTCTGCGTTCATCCGGCTGGGGGCATCGTGTTCCCCTACTACACGCTGGCGCCCTACCTCGGCAAAGACCAGCCGCTCTACGGGATACAGGATCCCAACCTCTACAGCCAGCAGTCCACGTTTCACAGCATCGAGGACATGGCGGCCCACTACGTGCAGGCGCTCCAAGCCGTTCAGCCTAGCGGCCCTTACGCTCTACTGGGGTGGTCGGTCGGTGGCCTGATCGCGTACGAGATGGCGCAGCAGTTGACGCGGGACGGCCAGGTAGTAGCGGCGTTACTCCTACTCGATACCACGCCGCCAGTTCTGTATACTAAGCCCCGAACGTCCCGGCGAAACCTCAGAGCCCGCCTGCAACAGCTGTGGGCCGGAGTTCAAGGGCTGTCGACCACGTTCGTGGCATCAGGCTCCACTGTGCGACCGATCCTCAACTATGTGCGCAGCGGCCTCTTTCTGCTGGCGGCGTCGGCGCAGCGTGAGCGCGTTGAACGCAGGTCGGCAGATCAAAGGCCAACGATGCGCGAGCTTCTCCGCTGGGCTGGGATGGATACTTGGCGCGCGAGCCTGCTCAACGACGCGGAGGTCGCCACCACCGTCTCCCGCGAAACGAGCCTCTTGCTTGTTGAGATGCCGGCGGTGCGACGAATCCTGCAACTGGTGGGAGAACACAAGCGACTTGCTCGCCGCTACGTCGCGCAAGCCTACAGTGGGCGCATCACACTCTTTCGCGCCGCGCCCGCAGAGCAGCGTGGCGCACAGGCGCACGCTCTCGCCAAGGGCTGGGAAAAGCTTGCGCAAGGTGGCGTGGAGACGCATACGCTGAGCGCCAATCACGTCGCGCTGCTCGTCAAACCGTATGTGGAAACCCTGGCGCACGAGTTGAGCTTATGCCTGGAGCGCAGTCGCGCACCGCTGATCGCCGCAGCTGATTGTCAGGCAGAACTACCTCAAACCGGGGCCGAGGTCGCGTCAGCCGCCGCCCATCAAGCTGAACCGGAGTCCAAATTTGGGCCAGAATGGAGCCAGCCTCAAGACCTTGCATGAGGTCGCTTTCCCCACGACTCGCTGTGACACATCACGGGCGCGCGCACACTGATAATCGGCGCGGCCCCACGCCAGCGTGTGGCGCTGCCCTCAGTTCCTCGCTGCCCGCTCTGCCTCACAAGCGGAGCCTTGACCAAATCTTGATCGATTGCCACATACCCCCTTGAACTTATGGCGATACGCTCTCATCAGAGGACAGAAAACAGACACGCGGCGCTCGTCTGATGGGCTGCGTTGAAATGGGATATGGAGGGTACAAACATGCTATTCATGGGGTTGTTCTGGATCGGGTTGGTCGTGGTCCTGGTATGGGGTGTTGGTCGCCTCTTCCCACGCGAGCGCCGCTCCGCTGGCGTCGTGGCGCGCGAGGCCATCAGACACCGCTATGCCTCAGGTGAGATTACGGAAGCGGAATACCTTCAGGCGATGCGCGCCCTTGCATCGGATAAGCATCCGCTGGTGTGAAGCGTCAGATGACGCGGTTGGCATGATGCGCACATCAACCAGCGGTACGAAGCGATACGAAAGGAACAGGCAGAGGATGAAGAAGCCATGGGTTCGGATCATTGGGGCGCTGGTGTTAGCTGTCGCCCTGCTCTTCGGTGGCGCGGCCGCTATACAGGCGGCGATGGGCGCTTCAAGCGGATATGGCCCTGGCTACATGATGGGTGGCTACGGTGGCATGATGAACGGCTACGGCTACAATAGCGCGCAGAATCCAGCGAGCACGGCGCCGGTCACGGGCGATAGCGTCACGATTCAGAACTTCGCGTTCCAGCCCGCCAATTTGCAAGTGAAGGTCGGCACGACGGTGACGTGGACGAATCAGGACACGGCGCCGCATACCGTCACCTTCCGCGATAGCGCGCTGACAAGCAGCGCGCTGCTGCAAAAGGGCCAGAGCTTCAGCTACACGTTCACCAAGGTCGGCACATTCAGCTACTACTGTCAGGTACACCCATACATGACGGCGCAGGTGGTAGTGGCCGCATAGGCGCGCCTCGGAGTTTTCACCGACTACTCGCCGACAGCCGACGGCAAATGAGCCTGGCGCGAACATGCGGCTAGTTGTCCGCACGACGCCAGGACTCGACGCCGGGGCAGAACGCAGGCAGAACGCAGGAAGGACGTATTTCTATGATGTGGGGATATGGGTCGGCATGGACATCCATATTGTGGATGGGCCTGGGCTTGCTCCTTTGGTTGGCGGCGCTGGGGCTGATCATCTGGGCCGTGGCGCGTATGCTTGGAAACCGTGGAACCTTCACGCGAAGCGCGGCGGTCAGCGGCCCCTCAGCGCTGGAGATTCTGCAGCAGCGCTATGTGCAGGGCGATATTGACGCCACGACCTATGAGCAGATGCGCGAGCGGCTCGGTGGTGGGCCAACGCCCTAGTTCACAGGCTTCTGCCACAGCCAGAGTCTGTTGCTGTGGCATCAGTAGAGGACGGTAACTGCCGTCCTCTACTGACTTTTGTGATATCAACGCAGTCCCTGTATATGGGCAGGATGGGCTGCGAACACGCAATCGTACAAGCGGCCAGATGTTTCCTCTCGTGTGCGCAGGCGAGGCGTTCCCGCGCTCTGGCATGTCCGGCGCCTAGTGGACAGTTCCCTCCACAGCTATGCGCGTCACCTATTGCTTGAGTGGCGGCGGTTACTACGTGTCAATTGCAGGCTGGCTTTCATCGTCCTTGGCACATATGCCATTCGGCTATTCGTCGCCACTGGATTGCCACATTTCGGTCGGAAGCTTCTTACAGTCTGTCCGTTTCATCTGCGGCCAGGTTCCTTCGCATAGTTACCTCATGTTGGAATATCAGCTTGCCTTGTGTCCTCGCAACTCGGCCATTTACGGCTCGCTGCTGGTCGGGTCGTTGCTCGTACACTGCACAAGATCCTGGTGGAGTCCGCTGCCCTGGAGTCTGTGGCTCCTTACCATGCTTCCCGTGGCCTGAGGTGGCGGAACGCAACTTCGGATGGTTTACGCGAGAGCGCCTGGGAACCGCGCACGTTGCGCGGTGTCATCGTTGGCCTCGATATGTGCTGGTTCCCGCTCCCGCAAATCCAACTACTGAAGGAGTCATGAATCACAGAGAGCTGGAGACAGCGCATGCTGTCCTCCAGTTCTCTTCGGTCCCTGCGCTCCGCGCGTTGCGCTTAGCCACAGCTGCCGTTCGGGCCTTGGTGGTCGCCCATCGCACGTAATGGCTCTGTGCTGAGGCCGTCACTCACGCATCTGCACATCGTTTCTGGTTATCAGGCATAACTCCTGAGTCTCCTTCCCGCGGCGATTATGCCGTGACGGTTACCTGGCCGGTCATCGCCTCATGTACATCGCAGTAGTAGCTGAATGTGCCGACCTTGGTGAACGTGTAGCTGAAGCTCTGGCCCTTTTGCAGCAGCGCGCTGCTTGTCAGTGAGCTATCGCGGAAGGTGACGGTATGCGGCGCCGTGTCCTGATTCGTCCACGTCACCGTCGTGCCGACCTTCACCTGCAAATTGGCGGGCTGGAACGCGAAGTTCTGAATCGTGACGCTATCGCCCGTGACCGGCGCCGTGCTCGCTGGATTCTGGGGTTGAGCGGAGCCATAGCCGCCCA
>DASQSS010000056.1:0-10270 GCA_035642255.1 Ktedonobacterales bacterium
TCGGGGTGCGGCGTCCTTGCTCGACACCTATCAGGTCGAGCGCCGGCCTGTGGCGGAGCGCAACGTGGCGCTGTCGTGGGCGATCTGGAAGGACGTGCGAAAGGCAGGACACACGCTGGGCGCGGTGCTTGGGGTGCGCTACGAGTCTGCGGCGGTGATCCCCGACGACGCCGAGCCGCCGCAGGTTGCCGACCCCGTCACGGACTTCATACCCTCGGCGCGACCCGGCAGCCGGGCGCCGCATCACTGGCTGGTGCTCGAGGGCCGCCGCCTCTCGACCATCGATCTCTTCGACGGTCGCTTTGTCCTGCTGACGGGGACAAGCGCCTGGAGCACAGCTGCAGAGCAGGTGGCGTCCGAACTACGACTTCCGCTCGTCTCGCGCGTCATCGAGGACGAGGAATGGGAGCGACTGTACGAAGTGAGCGGCGGGGGCGCCGTGCTCGTGCGGCCCGATGGCTTCGTGGCCTGGCGAGACCGTGGGTCCGTGGAGCCGAGCGTCGACGTGCTCAAGGACGTCCTGAGTCGGGTATTAGGGCTATCACGACGGCCGAAGAGTGGGACAGGCGATGGTATACCCGACCGGCCACCTATGCCGCTTTGAGATGGGCCTCACCGCACGGCGCATCTGGAGCAACACAACGGCCGTGGAAAAGTAGCTGCGATAGGCGTCGAATCGGTGCTCCCAGCGGATCAGAAGCCGCTGGAGGTTGCCGAGCCAAGCGAAGCCCTGTTCCACTTTTTCGACTTTATTGTGTTCTTATTCGACATCGATAATCCTCGTTTCGTGCGACGACGGGTCGTCCCCGATTCGATCTCCACCTCGCCGGGTGATGCTAAGGCGCGGAATGCGCATCCCAGTTCCCACGCTGTCGCAGCGCGGCCCACAACGCGCAACCATCATACGCCCGATCCGGCGCGTCGCTCGCCAGGGGCTATCGCTGAGCCGCTGAAGCGCCTTGCGTAAGGTGAACGGGTAGCGATTCCGGCAAACGCGCGGAGATGTCAGGAAAGCGGGCATGGCTGAAGATCATGAAGATCATCAGGTACAATCACAGTGGCCGATGGTCTGGCAGAAAGCTTCCTCTGTGCGGCCAGACCATCGGCGGTCGCCATTCGCCTTCTATCACTGTCTATCGCTGTCTATCGCTGTCTATCGGTGAGGAGCCAGGCATGGACTATCAGTATGAGCAGGCTGTCGAATTGATGCGCCGGACGCCACCTACGCTGACGGCGCTCCTGCGTGGCTTGCCAGACATGTGGACGAGAGCCAACGAGGGGCCAGATACCTGGAGCGCGTATGACATCGTCGGGCATCTGCTACATACTGAGGAATCTGACTGGATGGAGCGCGCTCGCATCATCCTCGACCACGGCGAGGCGCGGCCGTTCGACACCGTGAACCGCACGGCGATGTTCGAGAAATATCAGGCGTTCTCACTCGACCAGCTACTCATGGCGTTCGAGCGAGCGCGGACCAGCAACCTGACGACGCTGGATGAACTGCGGAGCACCCCCGAAAAGCTCGCCCGCACCGGCGTACATCCCGCGCTGGGAAGCGTTACGCTGAGTCAGCTACTGGCGAGTTGGCTGGTACATGACCTCAACCATATCGGCCAGGTCGTCGAGGTGATGTCACGGCAATACGCCGAGGCGGTCGGTCCCTGGCGCGCCTACCTTGCCATCCTCACCAGGCCCATCCTCACCGAGTAGCGCCTCGCCGCGCGCGCCCTCCGCCGACTTGATGTGACCCCAACGCAGTCCCAGCGCGGCTGGCGCGACGCAAGCGCATCCAAGCCGCCAGTGATTCCTTGACGCTGCTCCCTTGGCGTTGTATCGTGAAGTGACACTGGCGCCATGTATGCGGAACAGCGACTACATGTCTGCCAGTACTGGCGTCGGTCTCACCGCAAGGAGTGTAGAGACAACAGCGCGCTTCCCGCATGCCAGTCGATGTCCAGGATGACATGCCAGGCGCTCTGAGCCAAACCAAGCGCTGATCTATGCGCCCCTACACGCTCGCTCCGTTCTGACCGGCGACGACGCCAGGATCGTGTTCTTGCTCATCTCTGCGCATATCAACGACTACTTGTCGCTGATAGGTGGTTGCAAAGGAGCATCACAAAGGAGCATAACCATGAGCACAGTTGACAATGCCTCCGGGGGAGAGCGCCAGGACATGCTGCAAGGAGGAGTAGACAATCCACCTGTTCAACCTGTTGGAAACACAGGAGCCGCTCAAACTCGTCAGAGCGCTGGCCTGCCCAGTGCGCCAACGCGCCTGCCACGCCCGCACGGTAACGTACGCTGGACGATAGCGGTTCTTCTCTTCATCGGCGTCGTCATCAACTACTTCGACCGCGTCAACCTCTCCGTCGCAGCCAAGCCGCTCGAAGCGGCGTATGGGCTTTCGGCCTTCCAGTACGGGATCATTCTCTCCTCGTTCCTGTGGTCATATGCCCTGCTGCAGATTCCTGTTGGCCAGCTGCTCGACAGCTTCGGTGTGAAGTGGCTGATGCGAGTTGGCACCATTCTGTGGACGCTGGCGACCTTCATGACCGCCCTCGTCAGCGGCATGGGCCTCATCATTCTCGCGCGCGTGTTGCTGGGCATCGCTGAAGCGCCAGCGTTCCCAGGCGCATCAAAGGCGACCGGCTACTGGTTCCCGCTCAGCGAGCGTGGACTGGCGACCTCTTCATTCGACGCGGCGGCGAAGTTCTCCAACGTCATTGGCGTGCCGATCGTCGCGTGGGCGGTGACGGTCTGGGGCTGGCGCGGCGGCTTCTGGATCACGGGCATCCTGAGCGCGCTCTTCGCCATCGCCTGGTGGATCTGGTACCGCGACCCACAGGAGAAGAAGAGCCTCTCGCGCGAGGAGTACGCCTACATCCGCGAGGGCGGCGCGCAACAGGAGACACCTGCCCCACCACATGCGCTCGGCAGTCTGAAATTCCTGCTGACGCAGTCGAAGATCTGGGGCATGACGATTGGGTTCGCCGCCTACGGCTACTCATTCTATCTGTTGCTGACCTGGCTGCCAGGTTATCTGCAAAAGACGTATCATATGACAGTGCTGGCGAGTGGCTGGTACACGATCGGCCCGTGGGCGGTCGCGACGGTCACCGACCTGGTCATTGGCGGCTGGCTGGTCGACCGCCTGATCGCAGCCGGGCGCGAGCCGACGCGGGTGCGCAAGACGCTGATTGTCATCGGCATGCTGATGGGCCTGTTCGTCATCGGCGCGGCCTTCACGCGCAATGCCAACGTCGCGATCGTCTGGATCACCATCGCGCTGGCTGGCCTGGCGTTCGCGGCTCCGATTGGCTGGAGTATCCCGGCGCTGGTCGCGCCAACTGGCACGGTTGGCATGGTCGGCTCGATCATGAACTTCTTCAACAACGTGATGGGCATCCTGGCGCCAATCGTCACGGGCTTCATCGTCGCGCAAACTGGGTCGTTCGCGGTCGGCTTCATCGTCGCGGCGGTCGTGCTGGCGATTGGCATCATCTGCTATGTCGCGCTGCTCGGCGACATTCACCAGATCGAGCTGCCTGACGACCTGCGACCGACAGGGGCGGCTCCGGCCACGCGCTAGCGAGCGATATTCGCCAGGAGTGTGACTTCTGCGCAGGGCCAGCGTCGGACATCATCCGGCATTGGCCCTGCGCGTTCGCAGGGCGACAGGGAGCGCGCACATGAAGCAGCCGGGATGCGCCATCGGCGCCGACATTGGCACGACGACGGTCAAAGCCGTCGCGTTTGATACGAGTGGGCACGAGATCGCGCGGGCGGAGGAGACGCTCAAGCTCACGCACGCCGATGATGGTGCCGCCGAACAGGACCCGGTCGAGGTCTTCGCCGCCGTCTCACAAACCATCGGTCAGGCCGGACGTCAGGCTCAGGCCCGTGGCTATGCGGTCGAGCGCATCGGGTTGAGCGCGGCGATGCACAGTCTGCTGCCAGTGGACAGCGCCGACCGTCCGCTGATGAACGCGATGACCTGGATGGATACCCGGGCCAAAGAGGACGCGCGCGCGCTCTGGGATTCCGCCGAGGGGCGTGACCTCTACGCGCGTACGGGCGCCCCTATCCACCCGATGGCGCCTCTGCCGAAGCTGCTGTGGCTGCGGCGCGTCCGCCCACGCGTCTTCGAGTCCGCCGCGCGCTTTGTCTCGCTCAAGGAGTGGGTCTGGTGGCAGTGGTTTGGCGAGTGGAGCGTAGACGCTTCCATCGCCAGCGCGACGGGACTGTACAACCTGCGTGAGGGCGCCTGGGATCGTGGCGCGCTGGAGCTGGCCCATATCAGCGCGGACCGGCTCTCGACCATCGTTCCCACGACCACCACAAAGACTGGCGCAAACGGACCCTGGAGCGCGCAGGCGGGCATCAACGCGGATGCCGCGTTTACCATCGGCGCCTCGGATGGCGTGCTGGCGAACCTCGGCGTCGGCGCGATTGGCGACGATCAGATGGTGCTGACCATCGGCACAAGCTGCGCGGTGCGTTCGGGAAGCGCCAAGCCATTCACCGACCTCGCGACGCGCTCGTTCTGCTATGTGCTCGACCGCGACCGCTTCATCGTCGGCGGCCCGAGCAATAGCGGCGGCATCGTCATTGACTGGCTCTACCACAACATCCTCAACGAGCGTCCGACACGCAATCCAATCGACCCAATGGATGAACAGTCGTTTCTGGCGCTGATGGAGCGCGCGAAGGGGGCGCGGCCCGACGCCGACCTGATCTGCCTGCCGTATGTCGCTGGCGAGCGTGCGCCGCTGTGGGACGCCAGCGCCAGCGCAGCCTGCCTCGGCCTCCACCTGGAGCATACCGCGGCGGATGTCATGCGCGCCGCGGTCGAGGGCATCATCATGAACGCCTACTGGATCGCGTCGGGCCTCTTCGAGTCGCTAGGGAAGCCGCAGCGCATCATCTCATCGGGCAAAGTGCTCGAACCGGAGTGGATTCGGCGGCTGACGGCGGATGTTTTCGGCATTCCCGTGCAGTATCGCGGCGCAGTCGACGCATCAGTGGTGGGCGCCGTGACGCTCGCGGAGATCGCGACGGGTGTGCGCTCATGGGAGCAGGTCGCGCGGCCGCTGACAGAGGATGTGTCGACGATCGCGCCGTCGGGCGATGACTTCTACCAGCGCAAATACAAGCGCTTCCGCGCCATCGCGGAGCTGGCGCTCAATAGAGGGTAGCGCCGTCGGGCGTGCCCTCTAGAGGGCGCGTCTCTGGCGCTACCCCGATCACGGCGCCGGAGCGCCTCAACGCGGCGGCGCCTCTCTAGGCGCGTCACCTCTCTAGGCGCGCGGACCCACGTTCAGGGTCGCCGGTCATATGCCGCTTGACGGGTAGGGCTCCCAGGGGATACGATATGTCTATCAGCCCAGAGTCTGGGCTGTCTTGGTGATGAAGACACTGCTATGCGAGAGGATTGACCCGCTCATGTCGCCATTCACGCTGCTCACAAGTGCAGTTCGCCCCTAGTTCCGGGGTGGAGTGCGCCCAGTTTCGAGCGAGCGTGCGGCGTTAGTGATGATGCGAGCGATCCCGCGAGCGATGTGGCCCGGCGAATCCGTCAGGAGCATCTCGCCAACCTCAGGCCACATGACAAACGCCACGCAGACCCCGACGAAACGCTGACCAGGCCCCTTTTTGGCTGGTTCGCATTGGTCAGTCGGCGCCGGGCCGCCAGTTGGGCATGACTCCACCCCTCCCGCAGATTCGTATGCGTTCGCGTGTGTTCACTGGTCGCGCTCGACGCCGCTTTGCGCCCTGCTGGGTGTCGTGAGCGGCGCGGGCGGGAGAGGAAGAGATAGGTTCAGTATGTTGGAAGCGCGAGGCGTCTCGCTGAGTCGGGGTGGCCGCACCCTGCTCCAAGGGGCCTCATTTTTGATTGGTCGAGGCGAGAAGGTCGGGCTGGTCGGCGTGAATGGCGCGGGCAAGACGACCCTGCTGCATGCGCTGCGTGGCGCGCTCGACCCCGATAGCGGTATCATCACTCGTCCCAAGCGGATTGGCTACCTGGGTCAGGAACGCCTGGCCGATGATCTGATGGCGGGCGCGAATGATGACGGCCAGCCCGTCACCGTGCGCGATGTGATGCTGGCCGGACGCGATCTGGCGCGGCTCAGCGCCGACCTGCGCGCGATCGAGGCGCAGATGGCCATGTCCAGCGCGCCTGAGCCTGCTGAGGTGGCCGCCGGCGCTGGCCATGTCAATGGCCGAAGCGGCGGCAAGCGTGGCGCGGCTGAGCCTGACCCGCTGGAGCGGCTGCTCTGGCGCTATGGCGAGCTGGAGGAGCGTTTCCAGCTCGCTGGTGGCTACGCCGCCGAGCACGAGATGGCCGAGCTATTGCAGGGCCTGGCGCTGGAAGACGTGGAGCTGGAACGGCCCGTCACGGCGCTCTCAGGCGGCCAAAAGACGCGGCTGGCGCTCGCTCGCACGCTCTTCGCCACCCACGATTTGCTGCTGCTCGACGAGCCGACCAACCATCTGGACGGTCCCGCGACGCTCTGGCTGATGGACTACCTGGGCCGCTACGAGGGGACCGTGCTGCTGATCTCGCACGACCTGGAGCTGCTCGACCAGGCCATCACGCGGGTGCTGCATCTGGATGCGGCGGGCAAGTCGGTGATGATGTACACCGGCAACTACAGCTCATACATCCGCCAGCGTGAGCAGACGGAGGAGCAGGCCGTCGCCGAGATGGAGCGCAAGCAGGGCAAGATCACCCAGCTACAAACCCAGGCGGACTGGGCGCGTGGCAAGACAGCCAAGATGGCGCGCAAGGCGAAGGTGCTCGATCATCGCATCGAGCGCTTGCGCGACGACCTGCCCGACGCCTCGACGCTGCCACGACGCCAGCGCATCATGAAGCTCAATCTGCCGCTTGCGCGCCAGAGCGGGCGCGTGGTCGTGCGTGCGGAGCGGCTGGCGAAGAGCTACGATGGGCCGCCCGTCTTCCAGAATCTGTCGTTTGAGCTGGAGCGCGGCAAGCGGCTGGTGGTGATCGGGCGCAACGGCGCGGGCAAAACAACGCTGCTCAAGACACTCGCAGGAATGATTCCACCAACGCACGGGCGCATCGAGCTGGGCCAGATGGTGGACATCGGCTACTACGCGCAGGAGCACGAGTCGCTGCACATGCACATAACGCTGCTGGAGGAGATGCGCCTGGCCGTGGCCGACGCGCCCGTCAAGCGCAGCGATCCGCCGGGAGATACGCAGCTGCGCTCGATTCTGGGGCGCTTCCTCTTCAGCGGCGGGCAAGCCTTCCAGAAGGTCGGCTCGCTCTCTGGCGGAGAGAAGACGCGACTGGCGCTGGCGCGGCTGATGGTCGGCGGCTACAACACGCTGCTGCTGGACGAGCCGACGAACAACCTGGACCCAGCCTCGCGTGATCAGGTCTGTGAGGCGCTGACCAGCTATCAGGGTACGCTGATCATCGTCAGCCACGACACTGAGTTCGTCGAGAATCTGGAGCCAGATCTGGCGCTGCCGCTTGCGCAGGGACACGTCCGCTACTTCGACAAGTCGCACCTGGCGTTGGTCTCGAAGACGTAGGCGCGGCGTCCTGACGTCGATGCGCTGGCGAAGCGTCTCATCAGATGGCTTCGTCGGCGCATTGACACAGCCAAGCCAACTATGCGAGCATAGGACCATGAACAATCGACCTGCCTGGATGATTCACCGAAACAGGAACCGCAAGACAAGCCACATCGCTGTGTAGGCCTGGCGCATAACGCCTACACAGCGGTCTGTGGCGCCACCCTCGATGCCCGTGATCCTCGCTGGCGCGCCCATGCCCAGCGCGGTCTCTGATAATACGCATCGCGTGGCCCCCCCGCTCCATCCCGCACACAGCTCCATATACCCCATGCGGCCAGGCTCTCCGCACGCTCTCCGCACGCTCATCCAGGCGTGCGCTCTCCTGACTGATTTGAGTGAACCGCAAGTGGGGCGCTATGTCTATTACTCAACGCGATACTACCAGCGCGCCAGCGTCGCTCTGGCGCAACCGTGACTACCTGCTCCTGTTGGGCGGCCAGACCCTCTCGACGATCGGGAGCGCTGTCTCGGAGCTGGCGTTTCCTCTGCTCGTACTGCTCGTAACGCATTCTCCGGCGCAGGCAGGCTACGTCGCCGCGCTGCGCGCGCTGCCCGCGCTATTCTTGACGCTGCCCGCTGGCGCGCTGGTGGACCGGTGGGACCGCCGGCGCATCATGCTCGCGTGCGATATCGGGCGGGCGCTGAGCCTTGCGACCATTCCAGTCGCATACACGTTCGGGCTGCTGACCATCTGGCAATTGTTCGTCGCCGCCTTTCTCGAAGGCGCCTTGACGGTGCTGTTCGGGCTGGCGAAGACGGCGGCGGTCGCGCAGGTCGTGACGCACGCCCACTACAGCGATGCCGTGACGCAGGATGAGGTGGTCGAAGGCGTGACGGCGCTGGTGGGGCCGTCGCTCTCTGGCGCGCTCTATACGCTCGGCGCGATGATTCCGTTTCTCACCGATGTCGTGTCCTACTTCGTCTCACTGACGACACTGGCGCTGATTCGCACACCGTTTCAGGCTGAGCGGGCGCCTGTGTCCCATCGTCTCTGGGCTGACATCGGCTCCGGTGTGCGCTGGGTGTGGCGTCAGCCCTTCATCCTCAGCATGACGCTGATGATGGGCGCGGGCGCGTTCGTCTTACCCGGAGCCACACTCATCACAATTATTCTGGCGCAACGGGCGGGCGCCTCCGCCTGGATGATCGGGCTGATCTTCGCGGCGGGTGGCATCGGAGCGATTCTCGGCTCGTGGGTCGCATCGCGACTCGCGCATCGGCTGACGGTCGGGCAATCCATCCTGATTACCCGCTGGTTCTTGGCGCTAAGTTGGCCGTTCTATGCGCTCACGCCCGTTCCCGCCGCGCTCGCCGCGCTCGACTTCGGCGCAGGCTTCGTCGACCCGATCGAGGACATCGCCTACTTCAGCCATCGATTGCGGCTGATTCCCGATAAGCTCAAAGGCCGGGTCATCAGCGTCTGTCGCCTCGTTCCAGGTGTGATGCGTCCGTTGGGGCTGGCGCTGACGGGATTCCTGATTCAGCGGATTGGGATCTTTCCAACAATCTGGCTCTTATGGATCTGGCTGCTGCTGGCGACAATCCTGCTGACGATCGTTCCGTATGTCCGCCGCGAGCGCGAGGGGTGAGTCGTGGGCGCTATCCGCCGCCGGCAGCGTATCATCCCATGTCGCGGCCAGGCGCTGGCCCATCCCCGCATCCCTGCCATCCCTGCCTACCCTCTGCGCAGCTTTGGGCCACCCGCCGCGCGGCCAGGGACACTCGTGCGTTATGCTGTGTGGGCGCGCCATCATCCTCGTGCGCGGCGCGTATACAGGCGTACAGGGAGAGATGACGAGCGATGCGGATATTGATTTCAGGCGGCGGCACAGGCGGGCATATCTATCCGGCGCTGGCGGTGGCGAACGAGCTACGCGACCGCTATGGCGCGGAGCTGCTGTTCATCGGCGACGAAAACGGACTGGAGACGTCCATCGTGCCCGCCGCTGGCGTGCCGTTTGTCGCCATCAGCGCGGGCAAGCTGCGGCGCTACCTCTCCGTCCGCACGTTCACCGATCTGGGGCGCATCCCGCTAGGGATGGCGCAGGCTTACCAGCATGTGAAGGCGTTTCGGCCAGACGCGGCTTTCACCAGCGGCGGCTACGTCTCTGTGCCAGCAGGGATGGCGGCCCGGCTGAACGGCGCGCCACTCGTCATGCACCAGCAGGATGTGCCGCCAAATCTCGCCAACCGTCTGCTGACGCCCGTCGCCACACGCGTCAGCGTCTCATTCGCCGCATCGCTGCCCTATTTTCCAAAAGACAAAACCGTCCTCATGGGCAATCCTGTGCGAGGAGAAGTCTTGCGAGCGGCGCGGCTCGACTCCATGCAAGCGCGCCGCCGCTTCGGACTGGAGTCCGCGCTGCCCATCGTGCTGGTGACCGGCGGCAGCCAGGGCGCGCGCCGTCTCAATCAGGTGATCGCCGCCGCGCTGCCCCGCCTTTTGCCGCGCTGCCAGGTGTTGCACGTCAGTGGCGAGCTGACCTATGAGGCGACCCGCGCGCAGGCCGAGCAGGCGCTGGCCGCCACCCCAGAGCTACGCCCTCGCTACGCGCTCTTCCCCGACCTCAAGACAGAGATGCCCGAGGCGCTGGCCGCATGCGATATCGAGCTGTGCCGCTCCGGCGCCGCCACGCTCGCCGAGCTGTCGATTATC
>DASQSS010000057.1:0-11722 GCA_035642255.1 Ktedonobacterales bacterium
GTAATCGAAGTGATGCGCGCCGAAGACGTGGTCAAAGGCGGGCCGCCCCGTAGTGATGCTGTAGTGGAGGTCGCCCCACGCGCGATACACCTCATTGCCGAGGAACATCGCGAACGCGCGCATCCCGTCGGGATGGTCAGCGCGCAGGGTCGCGCCCAACGGAGTGAGTGCGAACCGCCGCTCAGGCAGCGCCTCGAAGATGCCCATATTGACCAACGCACGCAACAAGCGGTAGAGCGCATCGGGGTGTGCGCCAATCGCGCCGGCAAGCTCCTCCGCCGATTGTGGGCCGGCGGCCAGCAGGTCAGCCACGCCCAACCGGGCTGCCACCACGAGCATTTGTGTCACGTGAAACCCATTCAGCATGCGCAGCATCGTCATCTGCGGCGCTACGTCTTGCGCGCTCATCGTCGCCTCCGCCTACCTCAACCCGTACCAGCGCTACGCGCCTCAACCTGATGCCAGAGGCAAGCGCCGCCGCCGCTTGTGCGCAAGCATGTCACATCCAGGCTACCGCGTCTACAGCAGAGATACCGCAAACGCGCCGCCCACAGGCTGCGCGTTGACAGCCGACCTCCGCCGCGCGTCTACTGCGAACGTGGGTCACGCGCGAGAGAGCGGCCAAAGGAGCGTGCGGCGATGACGACGACACGGCAGACGGGACCAGCGCAAACCAGCGCCAGCCCACGGGATGCGTTCGCGACGCATGAGGTCTTCAATCAGCCCCCGCCGCTGGTGGGCTACAACGTCTACCTGCAAGACGCGACGCTGCGTGAGGGAGTCGCACGCGAGGGCGCGGGATGGGCCGAGCAGCGGCTGCGCGAGATTGGCGAGGTCGCTGGCTCCGAGGAGGCGATCCAGTGGGGCGAGGAGGCAAACCGCAACCCGCCAGAACTGCGCGCTTACGACCGCTACGGCCATCGCATCGACGAGGTCGCGTTTCATCCCGCCTGGCACGCGCTAATGCGGCGCGCGGTCGGCTGGGGACTGCACGCCTCGCCCTGGCGCGATCCGCGACCCGGCGCGCATGTCGCTCGCGCGGCTGGCTTCCTCGTCTGGTCGCAGGTCGAGGCTGGGCACGGCTGCCCCATCTCGATGACCTACGCCGCCATCCCGGCGCTGCGCGTCGAGCCAGCCGTAGCGGCGGAGTGGGAGCCGCGCTTCACCGCCCTGGAGTACGACTTCGGTCTGCGCGCCCCACAGGAGAAGCGCGGCCTGATCTGCGGCATGGGCATGACCGAGAAGCAGGGCGGCTCCGACGTGCGCGCCAACACGACCCGCGCCATCCCGGACGATCCCGACGGACACAGCTATCGCCTGACGGGGCATAAGTGGTTCTGCTCCGCGCCAATGAGCGACGCCTTCCTGACGCTGGCGCAGGCTCCCGGCGGTCTGACCTGCTTCCTGATGCCGCGTGTCCTGCCAGACGGCTCGCGCAACCACATCACCATCGAGCGCCTCAAGGACAAGCTGGGCAATCGCTCGAACGCCTCCAGCGAGATCGAGCTACGCGAGACGTGGGCCGTCCGCATCGGCGACGAGGGGCGCGGCGTCCGTACGATCATCGAGATGGTCAACTCCACGCGGCTCGACTGCATCGCTGGCTCCGCCTCTCTGATGCGCCAGGCGGTGGCTCAGGCGATCCATCACGCGGCGCATCGGGCGGCCTTTGGCAAAACGCTGATCGATCAGCCGCTGATGACGAACGTGCTGGCCGACATGGCGCTCGAATCCGAGGCGGCGACGACGCTGCTGCTGCGGCTGGCGGCGGCCCGCGACCATGCCGCGAGCGACCCGAGCGACCCGCGTGAGGCGGCGCTGCTGCGACTGGGTGTCGCGGTAGGCAAATTCTGGGTTTGCAAGCGCGCTCCCGCCCTGGCGGCGGAGGCGATGGAGTGCCTGGGCGGCTCTGGCTATGTCGAGGAAAGCGTGATGCCGCGCCTCTACCGCGAGGCGCCCGTGAACGCCATCTGGGAGGGATCAGGCAACGTCATCGCGCTCGACGTCCTGCGCGCGTTGCGTCGTGAGCCAGCGACGGGCGAGGCGCTACTGGCCGAGCTTGCCCTGGCGCGTGGAGCCGATGCTCGCCTCGACGCCGCCATCGAGCGCCTACGCCGCGAGCTATCCGACCCCGCCGACGCCGAGGTCCGCGCGCGCCGCATCGTCGAACTGATGGCGCTGACCCTCCAGGGCGCGCTGCTGGCCCGCCACGCGCCGCACGCCGTCAGCGACGCGTTCATCGCCTCGCGGCTGGGCGGCGACTGGGGCCACAGCTACGGCGCGCTGCCCGCCAGCGCCAACGTCCGCGCCATCGTCGAGCGCGCACAGCCGCAGGTGGGGTAGGGTGAGCGCTGTCACTAGCCAGTGACGCCCGAAAGCACGCTGCGCCGAGGAGCGTCTCGTCCGCGTCACGTCCGCGCTCGCCAGTCGCGTCACATACCCCACCCAGTTCGAGCCTTGACGTTAGGCATCCCCGTTGAGGTGAGGTTTCCCCTCCTTGAAGGAGAGGGGCCAAGGGATGAGGTCACGGCTGGCGTCATGCGCCACTAGCAGCGGTTGGCGGCGTTGCCTGGTCATCACCCCACGCGACGGTCAGCTCGTGGAGCTGCGGCGCGACTTTCGCCGCCATGTCTGCAACCTGGGTTGTCTCGCGCAGGAGGCCCGCGATGGCCGCGCCGAGCGCGCGCAACAGTTCATCGCGCGCCAGCGACCGCGCCAGCGCATCCTCGAAGGCGTTGCGCACGTCGGCGGGCAGGTCATCGTAGCCCCTGCCATTGTTCGCTGGGAGTCCACGACGGAGACACGCGAGGCTCAGCCCGTAGTCGCGTACACCGCTGATCCAATATTCGGCCTGCCAGACACGTCCGCGCTCGATACAAAAGCGCGCCCGCAGCGCATGATGGACCGCGTAGCCGAAGAGGTGGCTCGGCGTCGGCGCGGGCGTGTAGGGTTTCTCGACTGCCGCGCCAAACAGCAGCCTGAACTTCGGTCCGGTCGCGCCGAACGCGGACGCCGAGGTGAACGACAGGTCGAATTGCAGACAGCCAGGGAGCAGAAAAACACGATAGATGCTCGCCCCAGCCGGGAGATCGAACAGGTGGACCGCGTCGAGCTCGTCTACAAGGATGCGTGTCCAGTCGCTCAGCACATCAAGTACTGGCGTCTCATCAGCGACCGCGAATGTCAGATCGAGGTCGGACCAACGATCCCCCTCGTGGAGCGCGAGCGACCCGACGACGGCGCCCGCGACAACTCGCGCATCCGACGACGCCAGCGCGAGTACACGGTCACGCGCGCGCTCGCGTTCTTCGACACTGAACATGTTCACCATCCTCACAGCGATGTCGGAGCGTCTGCCCGCCCTCAGAGTGTCTATCCGCACGATGAAGTGTACCTTGCTCCGCGCGCTTTCACCCATCTATCAACACCACACATCCATCACTGTGGCTCCCAGTTCCTCCAATTTGACCGCGCCAGCCAGCGCCTTCGACGGTGACGCATAATAGCTGGTACAGAAGCGTATCAGCGGCGCATCACAGCCTGATCGCATCAACAGCAGGAGGAGTGATCCTATGAGCAGCTTCAGTGAGGCGGAGATCGCCTATATCAAGAGCCAGCGACTCGGACGCCTGGCGACGGTCAACGCAGCGGGCGAGCCGCATGTGGTTCCGGTCGGCTTCCGCTACAATCCCGCGACGGATACGATTGACATTGGCGGGCACGGCATCGGCGGCAGCCGGAAATATCGTGACGCCACCGCTCGCCCGATGGTCGCCTTCGTGGTGGATGATGTGCTGCCGCCGTGGCAGCCGCGCGGCATCGAGATTCGTGGGCGCGCTGAAGCGCTGGCGACGGGTGGCAAAGCGATCATGGCCGCCTTCGACGATGAGCTGATTCGCATCACGCCCACGCGCATCGTCGGCTGGGGAATCGAGAGCGACGGCCGTTTCAATAGTCGAAATGCGGGGTAAACATGCGATCACTGACGCTGGGCGAGCGCGAGATCATCGCGCTCACCGACTACATCGGCCCGTACGTCTCCCTTGCCGACCTCTTCCCCGATACGCTCCCGGAGCAGTGGGCGCCGTATCGCGCGCGCTATCCCGAGGCGTTCGCGCCAGATGCGCCGGAGATGTGGCGCGCCGCGTTCACGAGCTACCTCGTGCGCTCGCCAGGCAGCCTGACGCTCATCGACACGGGCGTCGGCCGGGATGATCCCACCGCCTCGCCGGGCGCGCTGATGAGCGAGCTAGCCGCTTGCGGCGTCAAGCCAGAGCAGATCGCCACAGTCGTCTTCACCCACCTGCACAGCGACCACATCGGCTGGAACCTGACCGCTGAGGGCGCGCCCACCTTCCCCAATGCGCAATATCTCTTCGAGCGCGCCGCGTGGAATGCTCTGCATGACGCGGCGCAGGGCGGCGATGCGTACGCCGCGCAGGCCAGCGAGCGCCTCCACGCGCTGGAGGCGCTCGGCGTCACACGCCAGTTCATCGCTGGCCGCGACCTCGCCGAGGGCTGCGTCAGCCTCTCGACCGATGGCCACGCGCCGGGGCACATCAGTGTGGTCGTGGAGTCGCGCGCCGGGCGGGCGCTGATCGTCGGCGACGCCTTCTTGCATCCCGCCCAGGTGGATGAGCCAGAATGGGCATCCAGCTATGACGAAGACGCCGAGCGGGCGCGGACCACACGCGGGCTCCTGCTCGACCTGGCTGAGTCCGATGGGCTGACCCTCGCCGTCTCACATATCCCGCCAGATGGCTTCGGGCGTGTCATCCGTGAGGGAGGCGCGCGCCACTGGCAGACGATCTGACGTTCTAGATTGCCAACCTCTAGAACCGTTGAACATATTGAACGCGCGCGTCAATAGAAGGATGCGGTCATTGCGATATACCGCAGCCCCGACCCTACCGGCGTGAGTAACTGCGAACAGGCCCTCGCCCTGCCATATCTGGCGCTTGTCGCTGGGAGATGCGAGCCAGCGCCGCCATGATCTGCGCGAGATCAACAACGGCGCTTCCTCTCGCGTGACCCGCTGGGCAGCGCCCCGCTGTTCCTGAGCGACTACCCGTCTGTCTACGCGGGGAACAATCCCATCACCAACGTCAATCCCAGCGGGCAGCGGGTGATTGGCGCGAGCAGCAGCCAGGTGAAGCAGGCGGCGGTGAAGCAGGCGAGCCAGGCGCGGATACAGATGCGGCGTGGTAGTTCCTCTGTGTGCGATCTGCGGTGTGAGGCCAAGAAAGTGCAAGGATAGGCGCGAGTGGCGCGAGTGGCGCGAGCAATAGCTACGACAGCTGGGGCAGCTAGACGGCGAGCAGCGAGGCGTTCGCCAACGGCTAGGAGCTAGCCGCTAGGGCCACGCATGGCGTCGAGCGCGCCCAGGCGACGCGACGCTATGCGACACGCTCGACCTCGATCTCCCAGGGGAAGCGCATGCGCTCCGGCTCGCCCGACCAGAACAGCCGCTTCAGCGCCTCACCGGCGGCAAAGAGCAGGTGCTGCTCGATCGTCTCGCGGCTGGCGCCAAACGCTTCTGAGCCGCTATGTGCGCGAGTCGCGCCGAACCAGTCGCGCAATGGCGCGCCAATCGCCGGGCGCACCAGATAGCAGCGCATCTTCAGCGCGCCCTCCTCATCCGGCGCGAAGACACGCAGGTGCGGCGCGCCGCTCACGAGGTCGAGCCGGTAGAACACTCCGTAATGCTCGCGCGACGTCTGGAAGAGCGATAGCTCCGCCGGGGCCATCATATCGTCGTCATCTTCCCAGTCGCCTGGGTGTTGGTATGCGCTCACGGTCTCCTCCGGCGAACTCGCCGTCTGTTCGCCCTGTTCTGCCTTGCTCGTCCGCTCGCGTCCCTGCCCATGCTCGCTTCGTCCGGCCAGGCCCTGAGCCGCGCGCCCGTCCCGGCGTCGCGATGACTCATCGGTCGGGTTTGTCGGCTGCTCCAGCGTCACGCCAAGGCTGTTCAGCAGGTCCGCCAGTTGTTCATCCAGGCCCATCGTATCCTCCTCCAGCGTCACGTCAGAGACGCTCCAGAGACGCTCCAGAGACGCTCCAGAGACGCTCAACCAGGAATGGCGCATCAGTCGCTCAGCGCGGCGTGATCATCGTTCTCGCTCATCTCGTCCTCATCTCGGCCTTCCATTCCACAGCGCGAACTCCGGGACGGAAGTCCGGTGGCGCCCGAGCCTGGTAAGAGCAAGGTGATATAGTGTCGAACGTCTGGACGATTGGACATGCGGGTCTTCGCGTGCGCATCATCAACATCATCATTGAGCGAGCGCCGACACGCACTATCCAGGAGGAGCGGCTCGTGGCGCTGGGCGCATCAGAATCTTCGACCCACCATTCCCGGATGGCAGGCCCCAACATTCATGACGCGGATCCGGCGGAGGCGGCCGCCAGGATGACTCCCACCGCAGGCTGGGCCGCGCAGGTCATCGAGTGGGCGCGGCGGCATCCACGCGCGCCGCTGTTCCTCGCCATCGCGTTGAGTCTGCTGGCGCGCATCGTTCTGCTAATCCGCACACATGCGCTCATCGACGGCGATGAGGCGCTGGTCGGCATTCAGGCCCAGCGCATCCTGCAGGGCGCGCGCCCCGTTTACTTCTACGGCCAGGCCTACATGGGCAGCCTGGAGGCTTACCTCGTCGCAGGTGTCTTCGCCATCTTTGGCAGTTCATCCTGGGCATTGCGCGCGGTCCCCATCGCGCTCTCCATCCCGCTGGTCTATCTCACATGGCGCCTGGCGTTGGCCCTGCTGCCTAGAGACGCGCGCACGACGCCGCTGCTCGCCGGGCTGGCCGCCCTCGCCGCCGCTGTGCCGCCGATCTATGACGCTGTGGCGCAGATGCGCGCCTGGGGCGGCCAGATCGAGATCTACATCATCACGTTGGCGCTGCTGCTGGCCAGCGTTGAGCTGGCGGACCGGATGCGCGCGTGCGCGGCGCCAGTCGAGCTGGCGCGGCGCTGGGTCATCTGGGGCTTCCTCGCCGGACTTGGCTTCTGGATCAACCCGCTCATCAGCTATGCGCTGGTAGCCTGTGCGCTCTGGCTGACGCCGCCGCTGCTGACGCGCGTGTTCCCCGGACCCTGGCGGCGGCTGGTGGAGCGCTGGCCCGCGCTCTGGTCGCCCGACACGGGCGCGGGTACCTTCCGGCCCGGCGGATTGCTCGCCTTCCTGGCGCTCTTTGCCGGCGCCGCCATTGGTGGACTGCCCGCCTGGCTCTATGCCATCGCGCATCATGGCGCGAACCTGGCCGTCTACGTCACGCAGCCCAGCGTCAGCCCATCGGTCAGCGGAGCCGCTCGCTATGGGCGCGCCTTCCTCGGCTTTGCCATCACCGTGCGCTACTTCACCTGCGCCGCGCCGCGCGCGCTGGATGGCTGGCTCCCAGCCGAGGGTCTGCTCTGGCTGCCCCTGCGTGGACTCCTCCTGCTGCCGCCGCTGCTGGCGCTCATCACAGCGGCGTGGCTCCTGCGCCGCCGCCCCGCCTCGGCGCCCCTGCGCATCGGCCTGCCCATCCTGTACGCGTGCGCAGTGACAGCGGTCTACTGCCTCACGACTTCCGCGTGGCCTGAGACGAAGCAATGCTCGTATGACGAAGCCGGTCGCTACGCGGCCCCACTGGCGCTGGCGCTGCCCTTCCTGCTGCTGGCGCTCTTCGCCGCGCCGCGCGCCTGGAGCGCGCTGCGACGCTGGCGGCGCGGTCCCTCCGCTGGGCTGAGCGAGGCCGCGCTGCAACGCGCCTGGTCCATCACGCTCGCCGCGTTGCTGGTCGCTGGCGCCGCGCAAGGCGCGACCTACCTGACCGCTTCGCCCTCACAAACCTTCCACTCGCCCTACTATCTGTACACGCCACCCGCGCGCATGACGCCGCTGCTGGACTACCTGCAAGCGAATGACATCCATGACGCCTGGTGCAATCACTGGCTCGGCAACATCGTCACCTTCGAGAGTGATGGTCAGACCGTCTGCGCTGACTATTACGATCAAGTGGTGCGCGGTGGCATCAAGCGGCCACCGGGCACGCTGGCGCGAGTCAGCGCCGCCAGTAATCCCAGCTTCATCCTGGTCGTCACTGAGCAGCGCCCGTTACTGGCGCAAGAGCTCGATGCGCAGGGCATCCCCTACACGCTGCATGTGCTGCCAGAGGAGGGTGTGACGATCATCACGCCCGCGCGCCGGGTCGATCCCGCCACAGTCGCCGACGGCCTCAGTGAGGACTATGGCATGAATGCGAAACGCTGACAGCGCGCAGCCTGGGACATTTGGGCGAGGCGCGAGACTTATCCACAAGCGTCAGTGGAGTTATCCACATTCGCGGGGATAAGTAGGCCAAAATGTGGATAGATGACCCGCTGATTACGCGCTCGGCGACTGGTTTGGCGCCTCGGCTGTTGGCGCGAGCGTCGCGTTCTTGGCGCGCGACTCGGCGGCGATCTCCGCCTGATAGGCCAGCATCTTCTCGCGCAGCGCGGGATCGCTCGCCGCGAGGATGCGCGCCGCCAGCAGTCCCGCGTTGCGCGCATTGCCGATCGCGACGGTGGCGACTGGCACACCGCTGGGCATCTGCACGATCGAGAGCAGCGAATCGAGCCCGCGCAGCCACTCCGTCGGCACAGGCACGCCGATGACCGGAAGCGGCGTGTGCGCGGCGATCATGCCTGGCAGATGGGCCGCGCCGCCCGCCCCGGCGATGATGACGCGCAGGCCGCGCTCGTGCGCCGTGCGTCCATACTCCGCCATGTCATCAGGCGTGCGGTGCGCCGACACGATGCGGATCTCATAGGCCACACCGAAGCGGTCCAGCATCTCCGCCGCGCCACGCATCACTGGCAGATCGGAGTCGCTGCCCATGATAATGCCTACTACTGTCGACACGCTTGCCGCTCCCTTCCGCCTGTGCGCCTCTGTGCGCCTCTTACCTGTCGCGCCTGAATCATTGCGCATCAGCGTAAGCGCGCGCGCCGCCGCCTGTCAAGCTACGGAGTGGCGCCGTCTCCCGCCGCAGCACGGCGCTATCCTATGCGCCACGCGATGCGCCACGCGATGCGCCGTAGATAGGTCGTGCGCCACCTGGCTGATTGACGTAATTGCGTCGGGCTGGTAGTCTGGCGCTGCTGGCGCCTGCGGGGGAAGCGGTGAAGTGAGGCGCGCCAGCGCGAAAGGGTGGAGGAGCGCATGCGAGAGGAGCTGGTGACGCCGGCGACCGCGCGGCGACTGGCGCAAGCTGGTCTGGCGTGGGACCCACAGCCAGGCGACTGGGTGACGGCGCTGGGTGGCGCGCATATGGATGAAGGACTGGTCGGCCTCTGGCTCGTGGTCGCCGCCAGCCCCGACGGGCAGCTTACCCTGGCGGATGCGACGGGCCGCTGGCCGCAGTCGCGCGGCCAGACGCGTGACTGCCTCTGGCTGCCCTCCGCTGGCAAGCTCAAGGTCTGGCTGCGCGGGCGTGGCTACCGCATCGCTACGGGTGAGGTCACCGCGCGCATGCTCGGTGGCGAGGGACCGATGACGCGCCACGTCTGCCGACTGACCCGCGACGACGGCTCGCGTCCGATCGACGGCGAAGGCATGAACGAAGCTGAAGCGGTGGCCATCGCCGCGCTCCAGGCCCTCGGGGCCGGAACCGCCGACGCCAGCTTCGGCTGGTAGCGCGTTTGCCCGGCGTCGATGGAAACGAACGTCCACGCAGCGACCGCATCTGACTGGGTTCGGTCGCTGCGTGGACGTATGAACGAGCGGATGCGTGGCTAGAAGCCGAATGCGTAGAGGCTCCCGTCGTCGTTCGCCGCGTAGACCATACCGCCATACACGGTCGGCGCGGCGAAGAAGTAGGAGTATTGCCCCGAATCCGTGTATTGGTAGAGAGGCGCCCCACTGGTCGCATCGAGCACGTTCAGCGTTGTCTTCGCGCCCACATACACCAGACCAGGGCTTGCGGCCACCGCTCCAAGCACAGGTCCGGTGGTCATGCAGCGCTCCCATAGGAAGGCGCCCGTCGCGGGATTGACCGCCCGAACACTGCCCGCGCAGGCGACTCCGCCGATCGTGGTATTCCCACCCGCTACATAGAGGGTGGCGCCATCCCAGGCGGCTGGCGAGATACTCCCGTCACCACAGTCAGGGCAGTCTCCGCCAACCGCTATCACGACTGACCAGACAGGGCCAGCGCTGAGATTTGTGCGGTCGAACGCGTAGTAATACCCATTCTTGCTGACCACGCCAACCATCTGGCGCGTGGCGCCACTGATGGTCGCGGTGAAGAGCGTCGGCGTCGAGCCGAAATCACTATCAGCGCCCAATTGAGCCACTGGAACCTGCCAGCGGTCAACAAGCGAGAGATCACCCGCGCTAATCGCCTCCAGAGCGCTGGAGTTGGGGTCAGTCGGGCAGCCATTGCCCGTGGCGAAATAGATCACTCCAGTGGCGGTGTCAATCGTCGGAGAGCCCCAGACACCATCGCCATAGCAGACCACTGACGCCAAGGCCAACGTAGACTGAAGCGCTCCAGTGTTCGCGTCGAGCTTGAAGATTTTGCCATTGGAGCGCGGGCAATCGCCGAAAGACGATATGCCGAGGTAGACGCTGCCATTGTAGACCGCAGGCGAATCCCAAATGAAGTAGGCGGTTGACACGTCCAGGGTTGTTGACCACACGACAGCGCCCGTCGCGAGATTGAGCGCGTAGAGCGTGCGGTTTCCGCCAGCAACGAACATGACCTGCGTGGAGCCGATCACGCCGAGTGTTGGCGCTCCGGCCACTCCAGCCGTCGGGGGCTCACACGTCGCGATAGATGTCTGACCCAGGTTGGCCGTCCAGACATCCACGCCACTGGAGTTGGTCGCGTGCATCAACCCATCCCATGAGCCCCAGTAGGTCATCCCATTCGCCACAATAGGCTGCGCTGAGATGCCCTGTGCGCCGTGGGCTGTCCACTTGAGCGATAGCTGCGACACATTGGATGCGGTGATGGTCGTCTCAGCGCCATTGTAATCCGTACGAGCAGGCGCGCCGAGATAGGTTGTCCAGCCAGCGGGCGCCTGGCTGCCGCCGCCTGCGCGCTGAAGAGACACAGCGAAGACGTTGAGCGCTCCACCCGTCACCTGACCTGGCAGGGTGACGCTCTGCACAGTCTTTTTGTAGTTCAGCTTCACGTATGTGTAGAAGACATAGGTGGTCACCTGTACGGGTCCGTTGGCCGTGTTGTGGTAGGGCATCCTGGCTGCGATCTGATCTTGCGTAGACAGAGATTGACTCCCATTGCCCAATGTCCAGTCGCTGAGGTTCAGCATACTCGATTGGGTAGAGCCATCCGTGTATGTGATGAGAACAGCGCCATGCGATGGGCCGCCAGTTGCGGCGCCCAGGAACCCCAGAGCAGGGGCCTGGCCAGTGACGGGAATGATCTGCCCCGCCGCGCTCCATTCGTCCCGGCTGGTGGCGGCGTTGGCGGGCCACTGGAACGCCAGGTGCTGCACCGAGACCAGCGAACCGGAGGTCAGCCCCGCTGCGGCAAGCGCATTGTTCGAGTAGCTCCCGCCGAGGCCATCAAAGTTGGCGCTCGCGGGTGCGCTGTTCGGGCTGATCCCCGCTGTGGTATAAGGGACGTTGCCCGCGCCAGCCACCGCCGCCACGACGACCAACTGGCCGCCGGTCTCCGTCGTCGGCAGCGTGAGCGATTGCACGGACTTGCCCTGCCACAGCCCAACATAG